>CAUJFU010000175.1 GCA_963169055.1 Myxococcota bacterium | reverse complement strand
GATAAAAAGACGGAGGATACGACCTCCGTGTAGGGTGTGATGAAAGGTCGGGGCGTATGGCATACGCCCTTGCCCGATTCACGGGGATGTTCATCGCTGTGTACGAGCAGACAACCTGCGGATGTCGTATGAGGCAGTGGAAAAGGGAAAGCGTGAAGAATCAACCCGTTGTAGGGGCGGTTCGGGAACCGCCCGCGCAGGCACCAACGGCCTTTTTCGTATCAGTATGACAGTTCAGTCTCTTTTCTTCACCCGATGCCCGTGGCGTGATACGAAATCTGCCCATGCCAGAGACCCCCCGCTGGATGGGCTTTACTGACGATGTGTCCGAGTGTTAGGGGTGGGGGCCAACCATGGCTTAACCTAGCGCCTATGGGGGCTGCCCCTACGTTTTACGATCACACACCCTGCGGATTTCGTATCACTCCTATAGAAAAGAAAGGATCGAACCTTGAACGAAAAGATCGCCGCTTTGCGGGAAGAATACACACGAGAGCAACTGGATGAGTCTTCCGTACATCCCGACCCATTCGATCAATTTGGTTACTGGTTCCAAGAAGCCCTTCAAGCCGAAGTCCACGAACCCAACGCGATGGTGCTTGCCACCGCCGATGCAACAGGCCGCCCAACCGCCCGTGTGGTCTTGCTCAAAGGGTTCGATCAAAAAGGCTTTGTGTTTTTTACCAACTACAACAGCCACAAAGGGCAGCAGATGGCGGAAAATCCGTATGCTTCGTTGGTGTTTTGGTGGCCAGCTTTGCAACGACAAGTGCGTATCGACGGGCAGATCCAAAAAGTCTCGGCGTTCGAGTCGGATGAATACTTTCGCACCCGTCCAAAAGCCAGCCAGATCGGAGCGTGGGCCTCTCCCCAAAGTGCGGTCTTGCCCAATCGCCAAGCCCTCGAACAATGCGAGCGCGAGATCGCCGATCAATACGCCCACACCGACCTTGTGCCGCGTCCTCCGCATTGGGGCGGTTATCGCCTTGAACCCGAGGCCATCGAGTTTTGGCAAGGCCGCCCCAGCCGCTTGCACGACCGCGTCAACTACCGCTGCGATGGCGAAGGCTGGTGTATCGAACGCCTTGCCCCGTGATGCCCGTCCATTTGTTTGCGCGTACGCGACATACCTTGTTCACAAGCCCGCACCCACCGCATTGATCTGTTTTGCCCCTGTGTTCGGTGCGTACAGAATCACCCCACACAAAAAGGAGAGTGCCCTTGCAATCGCTGGTTTTTCAATGTGCCATCCTCGTGCTTTTTCTTGTGGTTTTTGGGGAGGCTTCGCTGTCCAAGCTGCTTGGCGGCGGGGTTCCTGATTGGTTTCGCGAGCAATTTGCGAAAAGTTGGTTGGGTCGATTGGCTCCGCTGCCCTTGTTGTGGTGGACGATTGCGTTGATCGAGTTGGTGGTGGCGGTGTTGTTTGTTTTGGCAGCGTTGAGTTTTGGAGTGAGCGCGCTTGGGACGCCGCGCTATTGGATGAGCTGGGGGCTTCTTGGGGCGATCTTTTTGTTTTCCATTCTTTGCTTTGGCCAGCGTGTGACCTTTGATTTTGCGGGGGCTGCCAACTCTTTTTATTACGCCAGTCTGACCGCGATCCTCTGGTATATCCTGCAATCCCCTAAGCTCTAGGAGCGGAGCGCATCCGTCCGAATCTCTGACCTTCAATCTTCCGATCAGGCCGCCAAAGACATCTCCTGTCCCAGCATGAGGGGGGCGGTACAAAATTCGCAAGCCTCCGCACGCCGTGTTATCTCCATCCTGAAGCAGACGCCGAAGTCCGCAGGATCTTTCTTCTTTTGTGTATTTTGTGTGCAACGGTGTTGCAGAAACGATACATACGGCCCTCAACTGGGAGCGCGAGCCGATGCGGTTTTTTTCCTTCCCTCTAGCGATCTCGCACCTTTGCCGACGCAATCCGTGGACAACGTTGATCGCAGCCTTGATCTTTTCGGGCTTTTGTTTGTGGTGGTCCACCCAACTGGAACTCAAAAACGATTTTTTGACCTTACTTCCGAAGGATCTGCCTTCTTCCAAAACGCTGAAGCGTGTGATCGAAGCCAACGATGGTCTCGGCTATCAGGCTGTGATCGCAACATCTCCCGATGCAAAACAAAACGAAGCGTATCTGATGGCTTTGCGCGACCGTCTGACGGGGCTTTTTGCGCCGCCTCCGAGCACCATTGAAGCGGCTCTCGATGATCAATATGAGCGGATGCACGGGATGTTGCGCGATATCTTCCACCTTTCCCGTTATCCAGACGCCTACACACAGTCCCAAGTTTCTGCATGGTTGCGCCATTTTGAAAAGACGCCGATGGTGATTTTTGCGTATCATCGGATGGATCGGGCCTTTTTTGAAAAGCATCAGTTGCTTTATTTGGAGGTCGATGATCTCAAGAAGCTCTATGAGCGGCTACGGCAAAAGATCCGTTATGAGATGCGCAAAAAACAATCTTCCTTGGATCTGATCGGCAAAGAGGCCAAAGATCCGGGGTTTGATTACAAAGATATCGAAGACAAATATCGCGATCGCAGCGAGGGATTTCCCGAAGCCATGCGCGTGGAACAAGGCGGCGATGTCCATTCGGCCTTGGTGATCCGCCCGCGTGGTGTCTCGACGGATCTGGACTTTGGTAAGAAATTTATCCCGGAGCTGATGAGGATCGCCAAAGAAGTCGATGCGAAACGCTTTCATCCGAAGATGGAAGTGACCTACAGTGGGGGATTTTTGGCGGCCCTACAAGAATACGATGGGATACGCCGTGAACTCTTCCAATCGTTCGGAGCGACGGCAGCGATCTTGTTGCTGCTGTTGTTTTTGTTTTTTCGTCGCAAGCGGTCGTTGTGGCTGATTCCGATCCCGCTAGGGATGGGCTTGTTGTGGACGATGGGCCTGACCTATCTGATGATCGGTTATCTCAACACGCTGACGGGGTTTATCGCGGTGCTGCTGTTGGGGTTGGGGATCGATTATGGGATCTACTTGTTGGATCGTTATCTCGAAGAACGCAAAAAAGGCCATAGCATCGACGAATCGCTCGAACATACCTTTCGGTGGACGGGTTTGGCGATCGCGGTGGGAGCGGCAACCACGGCGGCGGGCTTTTTTGCGCTGATGATCAGCCGCTTTCGGGGATTTTCGCAGTTTGGTTTGATTGGGGGCGTGGGTGTCTTCTTGTGTTTGTTGGCGATGTGTACCGTGATGCCTGCGATGATCGCGATCTTTGAGCATCGGGGGCCGATGGATGGGGCCGTTTCGGTGATCCGAACACGCCATTGGGGTCATGACTTTCCGTTCTCTCGCAGCGTCATGCTTTTGGGGATTGCGACCGTTGCAGCTTTTTTGGTGCTTTTGCCTCGACTGCCTTTTGAATACGATTTCACCAAGCTGTCTTTCCAACAAGGCGGGCTGCGCGAGCAAAACCAGCGTTGGGAAAAATTCAAAAAGATCTCCCGTCAAGACACCAGCCCCGTCGTGTACATCACAAACAATCAACCCGATACCAAGACACTCCAAGAGCAGATTATGAAACGCGCACGCGCCGAGCATCAGCAACGCAAACAGGCCGATGTTCGGGTCAAAGCAACGTTGAGCGCATTGGATCTCGTCCCCTCCCAACAACAGGCCAAACTGCAATGGCTGCGCAAGATCAAGCGTTATCTCGACAGCCAAGATATCGAAGACGACGATATCAAGGACGCCAAACAACGCCAGCAGCTTCGTGATTTTCGCAAGATGCTCAACGCATCTGCTTTTGGGGTGCGTGATCTTCCGCTGTTTTTACAGCGCGATCTCGTCTTGTATGAGAAAAATGATTACCGCAAGATCAACGGGTATCTCGTGACGGTGGAGCACACCATGAAAACCTCGAATGGTTGGCATGCGGTGCAGTTAAGTGAGATCTTGCAGCCGATGAAAGTCGGCGGGATGACCTATTATCCGTCGGGAGAAGCGATCGTCTTGGCGCGGATCATCGAATATCTCCAAAGCGATAGCCCTGTGGTGATCTTGGCGAGTTTGTTGGTGGTGGCGCTGTTGGTGTTTATGAGCTTGCGCTCGCTGCGACTGACGCTGATGTCGATGTGGCCGTTGTTGCTGGGTTTGTTTGGTTTGGTGATCATCCAAGTGGTGTTCCACTTGCCGATCAATCTCTTTAACATCGTGGTGATCCCGTCATTGTTGGGGATCGGTGTCGATTCGGGCGTGCATCTGCTCCATCGCTATCACGAAGAGCCCGAGCTTGGGACGCTTGGCGTGCAGCTTGAGATGGGGGGACCGATCTTTATGGCTTCGTTGACGACGGTGATCAGCTTTGCTTCGCTGATCTTTTCGGATCATGTCGGGTTGCGCAGTATGGGATGGACCGCAGTAATCGGGCTGATCACCTTGTTGTTTGGCTGCCTTGTTTTTCTTCCCGCTTTGATGGAAGTGTTTTTTCGACGTTGGCCGCTGCCCAAGATGACCGACAACGGGTAGTCCGTAGGATAGGTGGTGGATCGTTGGATGGGTGTGGTGGGGGGGGGGGCCCCCCCCCCCCCCGGGGCCGGGTGCCCCGTGACCCCCGGTTGGGGGGGCGACGGCCG
>CAUJFU010000174.1 GCA_963169055.1 Myxococcota bacterium | reverse complement strand
GCCGCCCGCCGCCACGCCCCGGTCCCGCCGGGACACCACCCCCGGGCCGCCCCCCCGGGGGGGGGTGCCTTGGGTGACTTTGAACAAGGCTCCGCGTCCTTCGGAGTTGTCGGGATCGTCGACGTTGGGTGGAAGCATGGCGGTGTAATAAGTAGTTTCGCCGTTGGGACCGGGGGTTGCGTCGAGGGGGGTGAGCAGCTTTGTGGCAGCGGCCTCGACGGAGGGTTGATTGGGTTGATCGGGCGAGGTCTCCGCGATGGCTTCGGTGGTTCCGCCATCTTCGGGGTTTGCTTCTTGGGTGGTTTCGGTGGTGGTTTCGGCGGGGCTGCCGTCTTCGGGGCTGGTTTCTTGTGTGCGTTCGGTGGTAGTTTCTTCGCCTGTTTGTTCGGAGACTTTCGGATCGCAGGAGATGTTTAGGGTTGCTGCGAACAAAAAAGTCGGGAAAAGCAAGGCGAGAAAAAGCGCCCGAACTTGTCGGGGACGATGCATAAAGCCTCCTTTTATGGCTTGCAAACACGACGCGATGAAACTTGTGCGGCGCGTGGTGTTTGGTGGGGGACATGCGCAAGGAGTCAAAGAGGTCAGAGCACAAAAGAAGACGTCGCACGCAGAATGCCTGTTTGTTCTGTGCGTGCCGACCCACGGCGTTGTGAGGGCGTATGGTTTGTGTTCCCTGTGCGGAGGGGAAAGACAAGGAGTCGCCCAAGACGTGCGTGAGGGAGGTGACGTTTTCCAAGGGGAAAGAGTTACAGAAAGTCCTTAAAAAGGCGAGTGTTTTTTTTGTCTGAGGTGTTTGGGTTTTGGATAGAAACAGGAAGACAGGTTTTGGGGTTAGGGGCGTTGTGCGAGGATCTGAACGACGGCGCTGGGGCCGTTGTGAAAGAGGCCCTCATGGAGTTCGCGGGTGCATTCTTGGGCGTGAAGGAAGCGAAGCCCTTGGAGTTCTTGTTGGAGAGAGTCGAGATCCATAAGGAGTGCGATCTCGGGGGGGCCTCCTGTGTTGTAGTCGAGTTGTCGGGGGGTGTAGGCTTCGAGCAAGAAGATCCCGCCGGGCCGTAGGGCGTGGACGATTTGCTTGTGGAGTGCTTTGCGGGCAGGAGGAGGGAGGTGCGCAAAGATGGAGACGATGCCATCCCATCGTTCTTCGCCGAGGTTAAAGTGTGCGATATCGGCGAGATGGGTGGTGAGGGTGGCACCGCGCTCGACAGCGAGGCGGTGTGCTTTGGAGAGGCCGATGGCCGAAGCGTCGACAGCGGTGACGTTGCGGTGGTGTTGGGCGAGGAAGACTGCATTGCGTCCCTCTCCTTCGGCAAGACAAAGGAAATCGCCTAAGGGTAGGGCGGGCAGAGATTGTCGGAGGAAATCGTTGGGTTCTTTGCCGTAGATGTATTCGCTGGTGTTGTAGCGTTGATCCCACATCGCCTGTGTGTCTCCTCGGGTAGGACGATAAGAACAGCGCCACCAAGTATGGGGCAGCTAAAAGAAGGGTCAAGCCTGTTTCTGTCTTGTGTGTGTAGAGAAGACCACCCGGGAGCTTTTTTTAGGGGCCGCGTGAGGTGTGGGTGATGCGCATTTGGATGGGGTTACACCGATCGCTGGTGGAGGAAGGCTAGAAGGCCAAGAGAGGCGATTAACGTGGCGAGTGCGATAGCGCGGATCATGTAAGGCAAGTCAAGCATATCCCCGAGCCGATCACTAAAAAGAAGAGCAAGGCATGTGATGAAAAGCCCGATGCCTCGAAGCAGCCAAATCTTTGCGGCGTCGCTTGTGGGCGCGAAGTCAGAGGGAGCAACAAGAGAAGGTGAAGCCGTTGCAGACGGAGATGCGGAAGGAGCGGGTGTGGTCGGGGATATCGGAGTAGCGGGTGTGGTCGGGGATATCGGAGTAGCGGGTGTGGTCGGAGATATCGGAGGAGTGGATATGGTCGGAGATATCGGAGTAGCGGGTGTGGTCGGAGATGTCGAGATAACGGGGCGCTGGTGCAACCAATAGGCGCAAACGGCCATCATCATGGGCAAGATCGTGGTGAGTGTGTGATCCCAAACGAGTGGTAGGCTATAGAGGGAGAGTAGGATCGCGATCGATTCGAGTTGAGCGGGGTTGGGATGTCGGAGGCGAAGCCAAAAGATGCCGACGCCAGACCAAAAGAGAGCGATGCTCCAACCGGGAAGAGAAAGTCCAAAAAGCAAACAGAGATTGCGCCATGAAAGCAACAATTGGGTGTGTTGCATGGTGTTGTGGGCCATTTGATGTAGCATTGCTGGGATCTCCCACCCAACAGAGGCAAGGCACGTCGCGCAAAATGCGGCAGAGAGTAAAGCCGTTTTTCGGGCGTGAGCGTGAGAGTAGAACAGCAAAAGCAGCCATGCCACCGCAAAGATCGGCTTGATCAGAAGGCTTGTTGCAAGGAGCGAGGCGGCACGCCAAGGCGAGGCCGCCCAACATCGGAGCGCTGCGATGCCTAGGGCAGCAGTCAAAACGGAGAGGTTGTTGACTTCGAGACCGTGCGCGACAGGAGGGAGAAGGGCGATGGCGGCCAGAGAGACAAAAAGCAGGGGGAGGGGTCGAAGTTGGAAGGGTTGAAGGGCAAGGCGGACGATCCAGAAGCCCGCGAGGAGGTTAAGTAGGCGCAGGAGGGAGAGGGTGGCTTGGTATCCAAGGAAGGATAGGGCGGTGCTTCCGAGGTAAGCCAGAGGGGGAGGATAGAGGTAGCCGAAAAGAGCGTAGGGAGAGCGCCCCTGTTGGACGGCCTGAAAAGCCCGGATATAAAACCCTTCATCTTGGTAGGGACGAGGATGGAACAGCCATCCCGACCACAAGAGCAAGAGTCCGAACCACGGGAGCCAAGGGTGTTCTAGGAGGTTGCGTATCTTTTCAGAGAGGGCGATCTTGGGCATGCTTGCGTTCCTGCGAGAGGCCGAGAGTGGATCTTGGCGAACAAGCGGACGATACTCGATATGTTGCAAAGAACAGAAGGAGAAAAGCGAGCGTGGTGCATACCCAAAAAACACAGAGAGCGGACACACCGATGTTGTGGAAAAGAATGGAGATGTCTTGGGTTGGCGTGGTGGGGATGTTGTGTTTTTTCTTGGCGTATGGCCCGCACCTGATGGGGGCGTATGTTTGGGATGATGTGTATTTGGTGCAATACCACCCTGCGTTGCGGAGCGCCGAAGGATGGCGAGTGTTGTGGATGACGGATCTGTGGGGCGGTGCGACAGGCCGTTCTTCGCAATTGTATCATCCGCTGCCGATGTGGAGTTTTTGGCTGGAGGCGCGGTGGTGGGGGTTAGAAGTCCACAAGGCCCGTTTGATCAATGGGTTGTTGCACGGGGGGGGGGGGGTGTTGTTATGGGGGCTGCTGCGGCGTTGGTTGGGTTGGCGTTTGTTGGCGTGGTTGGGGGCTTTTTTGTTTTGGTTGCATCCGTTGATGACAGAGACGGTGATGTGGTTGACGGGGCGGCATGATGGTCTGGCGGTATTTTTGGCGATGCTTGCATTGTGGTTATGGCCGATAGACGGGAGACTTCGTTGGAGGACGTTGTTTTCGGCGGTGTTGGCTTCGTTGTGTTGTGCAGGGGCGTTGTTGTGCAAAGAGCCTTATTTGGTGCTTCCGCTGCTGCTTGCGTTGTTGCCGTGGTGTTTGTCTCATTCGATGCGGCGTGTTCGTTGGAGCCTCGTGTTGTCGATTTTGCCGATGTTTGCGGTGTTTGTGGTGTTTGTGATGCGGCGGAGCTTGGGGATTAGTTCGGAAAGTGCGCAGAGCGATGCGCCGATCATGGAGCATCTCCAGCATTTTTTTAGTATCGGGCTGCGCTATGCTGTGCAGTTGTTTTCATGGCAAGGCGCACCAACGATCGCGCCTTATACTCCGATGCCTGCGTGGTTGTGGGTCAGTGGTGCAGCGGTGGTGGGGTGCGTGATGGTGTGGGTGGTGTGGCGATGGCGGCGGTCGCACCGCCAGATCGAGAGGCTTCTTGTCAAGGGGGGCGTGGGCAAGGAGGGCGAAGGTTCCGAGGATGTCGGTGTGTTGGGTGAGGCGGAGTTGGATGCGCGTGCATGGGGTGTGATCTTGTGGGGGTTGGTGGCTTACGGTTTGTGTTGGGTTCCGCACTTGTTGTCGATGCCGATGATCGGGCTTTGGGGGAATCGTTATGCTTATTTCCCGTGGGTGTTGTTGGTGATCGTGGCGATGGGGTGGGCAGTTGTGATGCGCGAGGCCGTTTCTGTTGCGATGCGGCGGGTGGTGGGGGGCATGGCGGTGCTTCTCTTGATTTGGGGTGGGTTGGCGACGGCGAAAGAAGCAGGGCATTGGAAAGACAATTGGACGTTGTATCGGGCGGATGTGATGCGCGATCCGAGCAACGGGCGGGCGATGTACCATTTTGCACACGCGGTGCGGATGCGCGGGGGGTGTCAGCAGGCCGCAGGTCTGTTTTTGCGGGCAGCTCATCTCGATCCCACCTATCTACGAAGCTGGCAGAATGCGGCGGGTTGTTTGCTGGAGATCAAGCGCTACCGCGAGGCGCTCGAACCCGCGAGACAAGCGGTCAAGCGTGCGCCTTCTGTTGCGCGGATGCGTTACAATCTGGCGCTGGCCTTGTTTTTTACGAAGCAGCACTCTGAAGCGCTCACCGAAGTGACGGAGGCATTGGCGCTTTCTCCCGATTATGCGCCTGCACAGCGTCTTTTCTTTGCGCTTCAAACGTTGCCAACATCGCGTCCATCCTCGGCGTTATCGCGTCCATCCTCGGCGTTGTCGCATCCATCCTCGGCGTTATCGCGTCCATCCTCGGCGTTATCGCGTCCATCGAGTCCATCACATCCGTAGCGCCCATCACCTATTTTCTCGCATCCATCGAACCGAACATCGATTCCGCTGCAACCATCGAATCCATGACGGTCCCGTTTCATCTACAGCCTACCCCGTTGTTGGGCTGAAGAAGAAAACGAGAGGTGGTCATAGACGAACGGGAGTGCGGGCATTATGATGCCACCTCTTTTGAGGGAGCTTTCGCGCAAATGAGGCGTATCGGTGCGGTTTGTGGGAGGCTCATGCTTTACGTCTGGGGAGACTTTTTTCGATGAACGATTCGATGTTGTTAGACAAGCGCCCTGCGGTCACGATCTTTTCAGGATTTTTGGGGGCAGGAAAAACGACGCTGGTCAATCATTTGCTGAAGAATTTGGATGGGACGCGTGTGGCGATCGTGGTGAACGATATGGGCGAGATCAATATCGACGCCTCGTTGATCCGCGAAGGCTCGCAGCAAGCGCAGCTTCCTCCCGGCCAAGTGGTCGAATTAAGCGATGGTTGTGTGTGTTGTTCGATTCAAGACGATCTTGCGGAGACGGTTTCAAAACTCGCCAGCGAAGGGGCGTATGATGCGATGCTGGTGGAATGCACAGGCGTTGCAGAACCGTTGGCCGTGGTGCAAAGCTTTTACAAGCCAAACGCCCAAGGGAAGCGCTTGGCGGAGATCGTGCGCGTGGATACGCTGGTCACGGTGGTGGATTCCAAGTTTTTCTTGGGCCATTGGGATCGAATTCAAGCGGGACAACAGCCCCCACTCGAAACCAACCAGCGACCGCTGTTTGAGTTGTTGGTCGAACAAGTGGAGTGCGCAGATGTGATCTTGCTCAACAAGTCGGATCTGCTTTCGGTCGATGAACTCGGTCGCCTCGAAGCGATGATCCGCACGCTCAATCAACATGCCGAGATGATCCGCACGAATCATTCGATCGTCGATCCCAAGAAGATCTTGTTGACGCGCCGATTTCATCCTGAAAAGACCTTGGATGGGGCGACTTGGATCAAGATCCTCGAAGATCACGCCGAACAACAAGAAGCTCCAGCCCCAGAACTCGAACATGCCCACGCGGATGCCCACCACGAACATGAACACGCCCATGAACACGGGCATTCGCACGAACACGATCATGATCATGCCTGTGAACACGATCATGATCACGCCTGTGAACACGATCATGATCATGCCCATGAACACGGACATTCGCACGAGCACGCGCACCACCATTGCGGCGATCCAACGTGCGACGATCCCACCCATGATCACATCCCATCGTACCAGAAAAAGTACGGACTACGGTCGTTTGTGTACGAGGCGCGGTTGCCTTTTGACACGGCGCGATTTGGGCGATTTTGGGAGAAGCCGTTTCCCGGGCTTTTGCGTGCCAAGGGTTTTGCTTGGATCTGGGATTATTGCGATATGGTGGGCTTTGTGTCGGTGGCGGGTGATGCGTCGTCTTGCTCGTTTGTGGGGCCGTGGTGGGCTACGCGCTTGCATCAAGGCGAGGTCAAGCTCAGCGAAATGCCCGACGGAGTCAAGAAGATCTGGAAAGCCCCGCACGGAGATCGCCGCCAAGAGATCGTGATGATCGGGATCGATCTGGATGAGGTTGCCTTGCGTCGAGCGTTGGAGACCTGCTTGATGACTCCCAAGGAATTCAAACGTCGGATCAAGCTCGAAGATCGCCAGTATCTCGAAGTCTCCACCAAGTAAGTCGAAGGCAGCACCGAGAGAACAGAACAAACAGGAGCGTTCATGGAAGGGAAAGTTGTCCTTGTCACAGGGGCCACCAACGGCATCGGAAAGCAAGCTGCGATGGAGATCGCCAAAGCTGGTGCGACGGTGGTGTTGGTGGGAAGAAGTGCGGAAAAGACGGATGCTACGGTAAAAGAGATTCAATCCGTTTGTGGACATTCGCGGGTCGATTCGATTTTGGCCGATTTGTCGGTGATGTCGGAGATTCGCCGCCTCGCAGAGACCTTTTTGGCGCGCTATGATCGCCTTGATGTGCTGCTGAACAACGCAGGGGCGATTTACGAAGAGCGCAAGTTGACCGTAGATGGCTACGAGATGACGATGGCGCTCAACCACTTGAGCTATTTTCTGTTGACGAATCTGCTGCTGGAGCGATTGAAAAAAACAGCCCAAACCTACGGTGAGGCGAGGGTGATCAACGTCTCTTCGGGGGCACACGCGGTGGCGCGCAAGGGGATCGCGTTTGAAGATATCCACGCGACAAAGGCGTATTCTGCGATGGGACGCTATGGCGAAAGCAAGTTGATGAATGTCTTGTTTACTTACGAGATGGCGCGTCGTCTCGAAGGGACGGGGATCTGCGTAAACGCGCTGCATCCGGGGTTTGTGGATACAGGTTTCGGCCACAACGTGCGGAGTTTTTTTGTGCCTGTCTTGAAACTGGCCCAAAAACTGTTTGCGCGCAAAGGCAACAAAGGAGCCGAAACATCGATCTATCTTGCCGTTTCTCCCGAAGTCAAAGGCGTCACAGGACAATATTTTATGGACAAAAAAGCCCGTCGTACCTCAAAGATCTCTTATGATCGAACACAACAAGAGCGGTTGTGGTCGATCAGTGCGGAGATGACAGGGCTTTAGAAAAGATGAAGAACGGCCTGTGCGGAGAGAGCGGGGGAGACGGAACGTTTGAAGTCTATCTGAGCCGAGGGTACGGGATATTGGAACACTTTAGAGCGATTTGCGCGGATATGACGGGATGTTCGGCTGCGAGAGCCTCTTTGTGGCGCGGTGTGTCGAAAGAAAAAACTTGCGCTCTTTGAGAAAGGCTTTATGCTTTGTGCGTCTTGGCGGTGAGGAGATGAACTTTTTGTCAGAAAGCGCGTCTCGAAGCCGTCTACATGATGCAGCCATCCTCGAAGCTGCCCTCGTATGGGGGTGTTCAGGTTTCGACGGGGATCAGGAGGCACATGGTGCGTGTCAGGGATCGGGTGGCCCTGTAACAACCCGAAAACTTTCAAGTGCCAACGATAACGTTGAACTTGCTCTAGCTGCCTAAGAACAGTTAGCGTTTTTCTTGGTGATGTCTGCGAACCAAGAGAGATGTCACATTAGCGGGCTGGTGTTTGGGTTTGGCTCCGAGGCCCAAATACGAGAAAAATCGAAGCTGGTCCAACGGCAGCCTGTCACGTCGGCGTCCCGAGGATGAGGATTAAAGGACATGACTACACACGTAGACCCATCTGCGGAATGTCTTCGGACGCGGGTTCGATTCCCGCCACCTCCACAGTCCACAAAAGCCTCGGTACATTTGATGTATCGGGGCTTTTGTGCTTTTGCGGGGTGAACTCGGTGGGGGGGATACGATATCCGAGCGATGCGCACACAAAGAACAGTACGTAGACGCCCTATTATTGGGCCACAGGGGGCTGCCCCTACCTCTTTACGATCACACAACGGGCGGGTTTCGTATCAACGTGCGCGGAAGGATTCGTTGACTTCGAGGGTGAAGCCAGCGGCGCGCAAGCGTTCGATCAGAGGGTGTCCCATGGCGGTGGCAGGGGTGAGGATGCCGTATTGTTGGGGGAGTTTGGCTTGATCTTTGGCGAGGCAGATGGCGGACTCTGCGAGCATGATGGCGGTGCTTCCGTAGCCGGGGTCGCGTTCTCCACGAATAAAGCCGTAGAGTCGGTGTTCTCCGGCTTTTCCGAGCAGATAAGTGGTGAAGTAGCCTTTTTCTTGGGCTTCGGGGGAGGGGCCTTGTCCCGGGGCAGGGAGGACTGTGGCTTGGAGAAGTTTTCGCAGGGGCTTGATCGAGGAGACTGCGGTAAAGCCGAGCATTCCGAGGGAGACGGTTTGACCCATCCACCAACCGCGCCATCCTTTGGGCAGGCTCATCACCTCGCTGTATCGGAAGTTTTGGCCGTATTTGAAGTTGAGGAGAGCGTTGGTTCGGCGGACGATGCGGGTGTTGATACTGGCCATCACAAACGGAGCGGTCCAGCGTTGGAGATCAGCATCCCACCGCACGTTCATTTGGTCGGATTTGTCGGGTCCACGGGGGGAATCTTTGGGATTGAGGCCGTAAGGGTCGCCGAGGATGCGTCGCACTTTTTTGTCTTTGGCTTCTTCGAGTAACACCATCATGCTTGCGATCGTGCCGCCGCTAAAGCCTCCCGAAGAAGGGCCCGCGTAGTATTTGACTTCTTCGCAGTAGGTGTTGTGGCGCTTGTGCATCTCTTCTTGTACCAACAGCGTCCCGATATCCGAAGGGATCGAATCAAATCCGCAACAATGCGTGATGCGAACTTTGTTGGCTTGGGCTTGGTCGTGGTGGGCGTCGATCATGCGGCGAATAAACTGTGGTTCGCCCGTCAGATCGCAGTAATGCGTACCTTCTTCAACGCAAGCCGCAACCAGTTTTTCGCCGTATTTTGCGTAAGGTCCGACGGTGGTGCAGATCACTCGCGTTTGTTTGGCGAGGGCTTTGAGGCTGTCGAGATCGTCGCTGTCCCCCTGCAACAGCGGTATCTTTGTGCTCTCCGAGGTGTCGGGCGGCAAGCTGTCTCGGACTTGGGCGAGCTTTTGTTGGTTTCGTCCGGCCATCGCCCAACGAAGCCGGGTGCTGTCCGTCCCGTATTGGCGAGCGAGATAAGAGGCCACGAGTTGCCCCGTAAAACCGGTGGCTCCCCATAAGATCACGTCGTACTTGCGTTCTGCGGTCATGCAAAATTCCTTTGCGGTAGAAAGGGTGAAGAAAGCTCGTTGTGTGGCAGCGCGTTGGTGCTGGTGGTGAGATGCTTTGTCTTTGGTTGCGGTGCTTGGTTTTCGTTCTGCGATGCTTGTGGTGACGCATTTGCGGCGTGTATCGCAAAATGTCAAGCAAAAGCGAGCAAATGCAACAAAGCAGGCGAGGGGGGGTTGTGTGATTGTCGTGCATCGGCAAGATGCTGCGTGAGTGGATCTTGAGCTAGAGCGCTCATTTTCCCAAAACACGGTGTAGCACAAGGAGTCTCCGATGGTGACGTTGCAAACCAACCGCGATCTGTATCTTGCGATTGGGCGATTGCGTTCCGAATACAAGGGTCTTACGCGTTCTTTAGAAGAGTATCTTCGCGCATTGTTGGGGATCTCCCAAGGCTACGAACAGGAAGAGAGGCTTTCTGTCGATGCGTTGTGGTCGATGCTGAGCGGAGCGTTGGGTGCAGAGGCCGTCCCGTTTGAACAGGCGTGGCGTGAGCGATACGATCAGCGTGCAGAAGAAAACGAGGATTATCGCGGCTGGCGGGCGACGTTGATCCGTCAGATCGTGGATCTGCGCGAGATGGAAGAAGAGGGCTTGTTGGAAAAAGAAGCTCGGTATTTTGGGATGAATGCGCCGCGAGGGGCGTATTGGTACAATTTTGATATCTTTACCTATCTCGAATGCGCGATGGCAGGGTCGTTTGGTGGGTGGCAACAAGGTGACAGCACAGGGCGCGTCTTGGTGCCCGGGCCTGTCTCTGTGATGGAAGAGTCGGGTGAGATCGCCACGGTTGATCCGCAAGATATCGAACAACCCATTGTGGCGCTATCTTCGATCACTTGGGAAGATTTTGAAGACTTTTTGATGTGTGGGCAGATCTACGAGTGAAATCCGTCCTTTTGTGGGGGGAGGTTGTGTGGTATGGGGAAGGAGCAAAAAGCGTGAGCTGATCGGTAGAGCGCGCAAAGACGGAGAACAGGGCGAATGCAGAGCGAATTGATCCAGAAGTACAATGTAGCAGGGCCGCGTTATACGAGTTATCCGACCGTTCCGTACTGGGACACGGAGAGCTTCCAAATACCGCGTTGGAAAGCAGCGGTGTGGCAAGCGTTTGAGCAGAGCAACGAGAACGAAGGGATCAGCCTTTATATCCATCTGCCTTTTTGCGAGAGTTTATGTACTTTTTGCGGATGCAATCGTCGGATTACCCGCAATCATGATGTGGAAGAGCCTTATCTCCAATTGATCTTGCAGGAATGGGAGATGTATCGGTCTTTGTTTCCACAACATCCGCGTATCCGAGAGATCCACTTGGGGGGTGGAACGCCGACGTTTTTTTCTCCTGCCCGTTTGCGTTGGATGCTTGAAGGGATCTTCGCAGGGTCCGAGCTTTGTGAAGAGGTTCACTTTAGCGTGGAAGGGCATCCAAACAACACCACGCGAGAGCATCTGCAAACGCTGTATGATCTGGGATTTCGGCGTGCGAGTTTTGGTGTGCAAGACTACGATGAGAAGGTGCAAAAGACGATCAACCGTATCCAACCGCGTGAGCACGTGGAGCGCGTGACGTTGTGGGCGCGGGAGATCGGCTATACTTCGGTGAGTCACGACTTGGTGTACGGTTTGCCGTTTCAGACGCTGGAGAGCATGACGGCAACCATCGAACAGACGGGGATATTGCGTCCTGATCGGATCGCCTTTTACAGTTATGCGCACGTGCCTTGGGTAAAAGGCGTTGGGCAGCGGGGATATTCGGAAGAAGATCTGCCCAAAGATGCGCAAAAGCGGGCTTTGTATGAGCATGGCAAGCAGAGGTTGGAATCTTTGGGCTACAACGAGATCGGGATGGATCACTTTGCCCTACCTTCGGACGATATGGCAAAGGCTGCGCGAGAAGGTCGCCTGCATCGGAACTTTATGGGCTATACCTCTTCCAAAACGACGTTGCTTGTGGGGTTGGGGGTGTCTGCGATCGGCGATGCGTGGGGGGCTTTTGCACAAAACGAGAAAACACTCGAAGCGTATCGAGAGCGGCTTGAGGCTGGGGAACTTCCCGTGTTTCGGGGACATTTGTTGGACAACGAAGATCTGTTGATCCGTCAGCATATCTTGGATGTGATGTGTCACTGGGAGACCCGTTGGTCGGAGGCTTCGCAGCGCTTTGTCGATCTACCACAAGTGCTGGAGCGTTTGCAGGAACTGGCCGCCGATGGACTGGTCGAGATCTTGCCCGATGGGTTGCGTGTGACGACCGAAGGACGGGCGTTTGTGCGCAATATCTGTATGGCTTTTGATCTGCGTCTGTGGCGCAAACAACCCGAGACGCAGATCTTTTCCATGACCATCTAATGCGGTTGGCAAATCCATGTATTTTGTGGGGTTTCACCCCACGCCCCACCATAGAAATTCGTCCACTTGACCCCGACTCGGCGGGGCGAACTTAGGTTTTTCAAATGCACAACGGCTCCGCTTGAAGTCGCCTTGACAGCGCGCTGGGCAGATGGTTTGCTTTGTTGTTGTTTGTGGGTTGATCGTCCTTTGTTGTGCGTGGTGGTTTTTTTGGGGCGCGAGAGGGATCTTCGATATCGCGGAAACAACGAGCCGATCGCAGCGCAGTGGTAAATAGGCTGAGGTGTTTTTCAGAAAGTGAAACAGCGCCAAGGATGGCGCGTGGTATAGAGTGAGGTAAGCGCGTGGACCCGTACGTATTGCTTGGGCAGTTGTTGGCGGAGGCCCGTCACAATCTGCAAGATCTACATCCTCGGATCCGCTCTTTGGTTGAACGCGAAGGCATGGTTTGTTGGTCCCAACGCCCTGAGGTGGGTTGGGCGCACCGTGAGCTTTCGGAACTCAGCCACTTTTTGATGGAATTAAACGATCGACCCCATGAGATCCAAGAGGCGTTCAGTACAACTTTTCTCTGGCGCTTGGAGAACGGGATCCCTTGCAACCGCAAGTTGATGGCGACCTATTGCTACATCTTGGGGTTTCGTATGCGTTTTGTACTGACGCCGGTGGATGAACACGAACAGGAGGAGCGCGCTGGTGATGAGATTTCGTGAGCGCGACAAAAAGAACAAAGGCCAGAAGATATCCCCCGAAGAAGCGCAAGAAGCCGCCATCGCTGTGTTTGAACAGGCCCGAAACTTGGGCTTGTTGCGACCTGAGGCGGAACGTCGGTTTACGCTAGAGATCGCTCGCCTCAAAGCACAGGCTTTTCGTGAGTTTGCGGTGTTCCCACACTGGGTTCAACAGTGGCAGCTTCAATACGCCCACGCTGCGTTTGAAGAAACACAGCATACCTTTGATTTTCGTCGGCGTGGGTTGGGTTGTGTGCAGCTTTCGATGCGGTTGATTCGTGAAGATGACGATCCCAGCGGAGCTTTGCGGGTTTCGTGGGAATCCGATACCTTCCACGAACAAGGTTGGTGGCTGGCGATTTTTCTCCACAAAGCCCAAGAATCTGCTTGCTTAACCAAACTTGCAGGGGAGCGTAGAGGGTTCGATCTGTTTTTGACCCAACAAGAACTCGGCTTTGATCCTGCCACCTCGCCTTTTCAATTTGTCGTCTACCCCGGTTAATGCGGATGCAGATCTTCTTCCCCGTAGTCTCACCTCAACGCGGCGGCGAAACCCTCGGATGTGCCGAAGTTTTTATCGGGGAGCAAGATGTATCGGAAGCTCTTCCTCACGAACGCTTTGCGGTCGACAACGCGCTCAATTCGTGGGCGTTGTTGTTTCCGAACGAACATTGGCCGGGGCCTCTTTGTTGGATCGCGCACCCGTGTGATTCAGAATCTGTACGGGTGGACGATCCGCGCCGATGGAACGGGGCTTCCGCCAACCTCGCGACCTTCCTTGCGATGGCACACGCCAAAAAACCCTTTCGTGCGCGTTGGCTGAATACAGAGCATCTATGGGCTTCGGCGTCTCTCTCTCCGCATGGAGAGCACGCACACATCCAAGAGGTTGACTTTCTCCCACACAAGCTACGTTCTTTCTTGGAGTGTTGCCAAACCGACCAAGGCAGCGGAAGACCCGGTGTTTTTATCTTGCCTGCGGTCTCGTTGCAAAAGGTCAAGAAGATCCTCGACAGTCCGTTGGGGGCGGCTGCACAAGTTGAATTCTTTGAACCCTCCAAACTTCCCGCTGTGGGCGACCATCCGTTGATCTTGCTTGTGAAGATCAACCAACTGCCTGCTTTGGTCGCCTCCTTGCGCAATGAACGCACATTTGATCCGAAATTACGCCTACAGACCGCTGTTTTGGCCGTGTTGCTTTTGCTCGCGGGAGGCTTGGGGTGGTATCGCTCTCTTTCCTCGCATCCTCGGCTGACTTCTTCTTCTCTCCATGCACACGGCGCCCAAACCCGCTCGTCTCCTTCGCCTATTTCGGCTTCCGCTGATCTACCGCCTACTTCCGCACGCAGCACTTCCGCCGATCCACAGCCCACCCCTGCACGCAGTATTTCTCCTCATCCACAGCCCACCCCTGCACGCAACTCTTCCGCTGAGCGGCAGCCCACTTCCGTACGCAATATTTCTTCCAATCCCCCTATCGTTCGAGGTTCGTCCTCGCCTCGATCTGTTTCTTTCAAAGAGCCGAATTATCGGCCACGTTGGAAGACTCATCGACGAAAGAAGCACCCGTCGTCCAACACAAAGGCGGATGCTGCGGCTTTTTGGACGGTAGATATCCAGCCGATCGGCTATCTGAGCACACACGACCTCGAAGTCCCCGCAGGGGTTTTGGTGAGTTCAACGCAGATCAAGATTCCCAACGATCGGCCCGCAATCGAAGCGGTCGTGGTTCATCGTACGGCCAAGATGGCTTATGAGATCTGTACCTTGAGTCTTTCTCTTGGTACAAGCGTGTTGCGGCTGCGTCCATTGCAAAAGCGTGAGGATACCGTGAGCGGCCCAAGCTATTGTCTTGTGTCGGCGTCGCAAAAGAAAAGGCCGTAATACCCAAGGAGCTGTGCGTGTGTACGCTATTTTCGAGGTTTTCTCGGAGGTTGGGCCGAGGCGGGGTGGGATGGGTTGTTTTTTGGCTGGCGGCTTTTTGTGGAGGCCGAAGCAGCGGGGTGTGGAGCGATGCTTCGGCGCAGACATCGCAGCCCTCTGTCACGTTCGAGGCTTGTGTGGAGCACAAGCAAAAGGGGCGATGGCAGCGAGCGCAGCGTTGTTTTTGCGCCTTGTATCGGGCGACCAACGACCCCTACCAACTCAAAAACCTTGCAAAAGTTCAGGCGTTGGCGGCTTCCCAAACAGAGCAAAGCAAGCGTTGCCCTTCTTCTGCGCTGGTGTTGCGGCAACAAGCGATCGCAAGTTATCTGGCCTATCACTCTTTTTTGCGCCATCGCGGCCCCAAAGCTAATTCGGCCCTCGAATCAGAACAGATCATCACCGAAGTCAAGCGGCTGCGGGATGCAAGCCGTGATCTGCCTTGGCCGTTGTTGCGATCCACAAAAGCGGCGTCGTCGAGGGGAGCGGATGTGCGTATCGAAGGGGCGGATGTGCGTATCGAAGGAGCTACCGTTCGATGCGCGGCCCGCTATCCCGCTGCGTTGTGGCAGTGTCGATCCAAAAAAACACCGCTCGCTGCATTACAGACTTGTGGTTATGCTTTTGTCCGAAAAGAGTCCTTCGTCAAGAAAGATCGGTTGTGGCTTCCTGCGGGGTGTTATCGTGTTCATCTGAAAGCCTCGGATGGATCGGTGGTGGAGAGATGGATGCGGTTGTCTTCGTCGTTGTCTTCGTCGGAGAGCAAAGATCGCCTACAGAGCGACTGGTTGGAGCTTTTTCGGCGTGCTGTGGCTGTGCGCCTGCCTGCAAAAAGGCCGATCCGTTCGGTGATACAACGGCCTACGGCTCCACAAGAAGCGAGCGGTCTAAAACGCGGTCTGTGGGTGGCTTCGGGGGTGACGGTGGGGGTGGCTGTGGTGGCGTTGGCGGGGGGATTCATTCTGGGTGGGATGAGTCAATCGACGTTGCAGGATGCCAAGCAAAGCGCTTACAAAGAGACCACATGGCGGGCCTCTTATGAACAAGCCTTGCAGACAAGAGATATCGGTCGTGCGCTGTATGTTGTTTCGGGAGGGATCGCTGCGGTTGCGCTTGGTTTGGGGATCGCGGCTATCGCCCAAAAGGGCACCGTTTCCCAGACGAAAGCGATCACACCGCTGGTATCGAGTCAAATCAGATAGGAGTGGTGCAGAGGATACGGAGATCGGGTTGGTGAGGTCAAACGAAGCGAGAGCCGAGGCCATCAAAGGAGTTTGGAAGGATGCGGTGGGAGCGTGGTGTATTGTGGTGGGTTTTGGTGTTGGGCCTCATCCGTGTTGTGGGGGGCTGTGGGGTGGATGAGCCGCCGCCTTGTGCGCGCTGCTCTGCGGATTCGGATTGTGTGCGCGGCCATGCTTGCGTCAAAGATGCCGAAGGCAAGGGATATTGCGAAAATGCTGCGTTGTATCGTTGCTTGTTCAATCGTCCGATGCCTCCATCGGATGGGCTAAAAGAGCAAGAGATCGCGGCGTTGCGTTCTTTTCTTCAACACCTGAGTGTGGATCAAAAGAAGAAGTTGGTGACGTTGTCTGGGGCCAATTTACAGATCGTCAACGGTACAGGGAAATCTTCTGAATTAAATGGTCTTGGGAACCTGATCGTTGGGTACAATGAAGTCATTCAAAAAAATGGGGTTCCTGTGCCTGTGGGTGGACAAGGCTCGCATAATTTGGTGGTTGGAGACGGCCAGAGTTACGAGAGTCACGGTGGTTTTTTGGCTGGAAAAGGCAGTCGTTTGGTTGGGCCGTACGCGAGCGCGTCGGGAGGTAGCTTCCATCTGGTCGAAGGTGAGGCGGCGAGCGTAAGCGGCGGGACAGAGAACGCTGCACAAGGGGCGGCCGCGCATGTGGGCGGTGGTGCGGAGAATAAGGCGCTCAGTAGTTGTTCGAGTGTAAGCGGAGGGAGGTACAATGAAGTGCGCGCAAATTACGCAAACATCAGCGGTGGTTTTAAAAATGCAATCGAGGCGCCCGGGCTGCACGGGCAGATCAGCGGCGGAGAGCGAAACAAAGTGACGAAAGATTACGGGCATGTAAGCGGAGGTAGCAGCAATATCGCCAACGGGGATTCTGCTTCGGTTTCAGGTGGTTCGGAGAACATGGCGTCGGGTTTGAACAGCCATATCGGGGGCGGGTGGCAAAATCAAGCGGGAGGGGCGATGAGCCATGTGAGCGGAGGCCGAAGCAACAAAAGCGTTGGCGATCGTTCAACCGTTTTGGGTGGAGAAAACAATTTGACCAGCGCGGCTCTTTCGACGGTTTGTGGTGGCGAAGCCAATCAAACGTACGGTGCTTTTGCGGTGATTCTAGGAGGCCGAGACAACAAAGCGATGAAAAGTTGGTCGACGGTTGGTGGAGGGCGTTATAGCTCGTCCGAGGCGGATTATGGGCATGTTTGTGGGGGAAGCGGGAACAAGACTTTGCAAGAGAATGCTGTCGTTCCTTAGAATCGGATTTTATTGGACTTATGCGATTGGATGGTGTTGTGGGGTGCCACCCCATACGCGCCTTGTTAAGCCATGGTTGGCCCCTGTGTCTAACACTCGGACACTTCGTCTGTAAAGCCCATCCAGCGGGGGGTCTCTGGCATGGGCAGATTTGGTATCACGCCACGGGCATCGGGTGAAGAAAAGAGACTGAACTGTCATACCGATACGAAAAAGGCCGTTGTTCTGGCGCGGGCGGTTCCCGAACCGCCCCTACAACGGGTTGATTCTTCACGCTTTCCCTTTTCCACTGCCTCATACGACATCCGCAGGTTGTCTGCTCGTACACAGCGATCAAAATCCCCGTGAATCGGGCAAGGGCGTATGCCATACGCCCCGACCTTTCATCACACCCTACACGGAG
>CAUJFU010000173.1 GCA_963169055.1 Myxococcota bacterium | reverse complement strand
TCATGATCCATACGGCAGTCTTCACGACGGATACACGGGCGCAGTCGAAAATGGCAAAGCCGCTCGTTATAGTCGGGCTGAACTCGAAGCTCGCTGGACGGTCGATGGACCCGGGACAGGGTGGGGTCGCATCTTCCAATAAAAAGTCCCCGTGTCCTCGCCATTTCAAGCGGCTGTGCTGTCGGTCTGAAAAACGACTGTGCGTTCCGTCAATCCGGGGTCAAGGGAGCCGCGCTCCCTTGCGGGGTATGGGGCAGCGCCCCACAAAAACCATCGAACAAGTCACACGATCCCCGAGAGAAGTGTGATCGAAGGGTAGGTGCAATTCGCTGTAACTGCCCTGTGGTTGGGCAGCCACGGGGGGCTGCCCCTACGTTTTGCGATCACGCACCCTGCGGATTTCGTATCACACCGATCAGACTCGCAAGAAGAAATCTTCACACATACCAAACCAGCGTTCGACGGTGTGCTTGTTGCCGTCGTTGTCCAAGAGGAAGCCGTTGAAAGCACCGTAAGGACCGCGATAACGGCTTTGGATCACGATGGCGTTGAGGTCGACTTTGCGGATGACTTCGGGTTGGAAGGTGAGATCCACTCTTCCGTATGCGTCGCGGATCGACCAAGGACCGAGGCCATCAGCGGAAGGATAAGAAAATTGAACGGGGGGGAGCAGATGGAGCTTTCCGTCCACCCAGAGGCAATTTTCGTTGTAGGCGTGTTGGTCTTGGACTTGGTTGTTGGTGAGGTTAAAGCCGAGCAGTGCGCCATCTTGGCGATAGCCGCCGCCTGTGGCCCACTGCCACGTCATGGTGTGGGGATAATAGCCTTTGTGGATATCGATTAGGCCGTAAGATCGGTCTTTTGGGAAGTCGATCTGTTGCTCACCGAGGTACAGGGTGCCTTGGGTAGGAGTGATGCACTTGTGTGAATACAGCGCACGTCCTTGATCAAAGGGCAAGCAGACGACGATCGGCTCGGTGTGATCGAGCGATTCAAAGCAAGTGAACTGCCCCGATATAGCGGGAAGTGTGCGTGTGGCGGCGACCTCAAAGGTGATGTGGTGTGTGCCTTGGGTGAGGTGGTTGTGGAGGGTGATGCGAAAGTCCTTGGTGTCGAGAGCAAAACGCGCATCAAACAGAGCATTTGGAAGAGGTTTGAGTTGTCCGGGCAGGAGCTTCTTTTCGTGGAAGATGGTTTTGCCGAGTGCGCGGTCATAGACGCAGACTTGCGCAAGAGCCAGCAGTTTGGCATCGAAAACAGCGAGGCTGACGTACACGCGCTCGTTGGCAAAGGCGAAGTGCTGCCATTCTTTGAGTCGAAAACGCTTGAGAGAGCGAGGCCAGTGGGAAAAGCGAACCTCGGCATCAAGGGGGTTGATCTCGGCGAAGGGAGCTTTGTATGTGCCGAGCTGAAAACGCCCGTTTTGCACAAGGGACGGAGGTGTTGGCAAAAGAGGGCGTGGTGAGTAATCGGGCATGAGCGCGGCTCCTATCGCTGTATTCGTGTTGTTTTTGCATCGATCCATCGCAGCTTTATCTGCACGACGGTTTTTTGGCTGTGTTCTTTGCTTCTGTCAGCGTTGTTTTTTGAATTGTTTGGCTTCCATGGAGAGCGGGTATCGTCGTTGAAGGATACGTCGGATGCGCTTGGCTTCGTCTGCGAGTCCTTGTTCTTGATAGGCTTCATAAGCGTTGAAGTAAGCGCGTGGAGTGATCATGTGCATGGGGTTGAGATGAGCGAGGCGTTCAAAAGAGCGACCTGCTTCAAGAAACTTTCTTTCTTTTTTGAGAAGCGAAGCGTAGCGATACCACGCCATCAGGGCAAGGCGATCGTCGGGGGACTCGGTGTAGATGCGTTTGTAGAGGGCGCGTGCGTTGGGGAGGGCGTTGCGGGATTCGAGAGCAAGGGCAGCTTGGTAGAGTGCGTTATTGGCTTCGGGATGTCCAGCGGTGAGTTTGTGGACTTTGAGAAATTGCTCGACGGCTTGAAAGGTTTGACCGCGTTGGAGCAGGGCTTGGGCGGTGCGCATCCCGTGGATCAAGACAAGTGTTTTGACGCGTTGCCAGAAGAGTTCTTTGGCTTGGGCGGGGGTGGGGGTGGGGATGGCTGCGAGCAGGGGAGCCCAGTTGTCGGTTTGTCCGAAGATTTGGAGGGCTTGCATCTGAGCAAGCTGGGTTTCAGGGGTGTTTGGGAGGGCTTGGATCACCATCAACAAAGTACGAAGGCCTTGTCCGAGGGCTTGTTTGCGTTGGAGCAGGTCGGCTTGTTGGATCAGTGCGCGGGCGGTGGCTTGGGGTTTTTGCTGGAGCAGCGGTACGGCAGAAGCAAGAATGGTTGAGAAGGGCTGTTTTTGAAATGCGGGGTCGCGCCATCGGGCATGTTGGGGATCTTCTCGATGGCGCTGCCAGAGGCGCATCTCACAGCGCAGGAGATTGAGGCGCGCATGATAGACGATCTCTGCGGTCGATGCAGGAGGATGGGGGGAGATCGGCGGAGGGATCTGGGGCGTGGGATCGGGTGGTGGGGAGATCGCACTGCGCAACCAAGGCAGGGCCGGCAAGCAACCTTCTCGGACGGCAAGCGATTCTCCCCGTCGCAACGCCGCTTCTTGGCGGTGTGGGCCGCGTGAGAAATGGTCGAGGTACAGGCCAAAACAGCGAACGACCGCAGCAAAGGCCATCGGATCTCCTTGGAGGCCGGCCTTTTGGTGGGCTTGGCGCCCGCACAACACCAAGGCCCCTTCGATGGCGCGTTCGCTGCTTTCCCACACAGCGGGTTGGTTGCGAAACTGTTGAAACCATGTGTCTTCTTTGTCGAGGAAGTTGACGAGGGCGGCAGTTTCGGAGAGTAGGGTGGTCCATGCTTCTTGGCGGGTCAGCAGGCGGATGCGTTCTGCGCGGGCTTTGGCGGCGTCTGGATCGGTGGAGCGTTCTGCGACCATTTGGTAGAGGGCAAGGGCCTCTTTTTCGCGCTTTTGTTGCTCGGCGGTGCGGGCTTGTTGGAGCGTGGCCGCTTGGCATCCCCACCAGACACTCGCCAAAAGCAGCCAAAGCAACGCAGACAGGCGGAAGATCGAGGGCATCGCCACTTGGCGGCTTGATCTCCGAGTGGACCGATTATAGGGGGATGTGGGTGTGTGGGCGCTGAGCGATAAGGTGGGTATGGTGTAAGTGCTGTGTGGTGTGTGGGGTGTGGGTGTGTGAGGTGTGGGTGTGTGGGCGTTGAGTGAATTGGGGTGTTTTGGCACGATGAAACTCGGTGATGTGGGATGTTTGAGGATGATGAAACTCGGTGATGTGGGATGTTTGAGTACAACAAAGCTCGGTCATACGGGATGTTTGGGTACGACAAAGCTCGATCATACGGGATGTTTGGGTACGACAAAACTCGGTCGTACGGGATGTTTGGGTACGACAAAGCTCGATCATACGGGATGTTTGGGTACGATAAAGCTCGGTCATACGGGATGTTTGAGTTCGACCAAGCTCGATCATACGGGATGTTTGAGTTCGACCAAGCTCGATCATACGGGATGTTTTTGTGCGATAAGGCCCACCACATCGTCGCCTCGATGAAGTTTGGTTCCGTCGCGGCGTGCGGGGTACAGACGGGCTTGTCCAAGACAGCGGCAATATCCGCAA
>CAUJFU010000172.1 GCA_963169055.1 Myxococcota bacterium | reverse complement strand
ACCGCGTTGTCCAAGAACTCACCCATCTCTTCGAGGCGATGTACACACATTCCCCAATCGAACTCGTTGTCCGTGCGGGTTGCTTGCTCGCCACCAAACCTTCTATCGATGAATCCGATCTCTTTTAAGTCTGTATTTGTTGGTGTGTGGAGTCACGTTTTGAGTACGAATGAAAAAAAGCACTACCATTGTATTCCTTGTGGTTATACATACGACCCCGCCGAAGGAGACCCTGAATACGGCATCCCGCTCGGTACGGCCTTTGAAGACCTGCCCGACTCTTGGGTCTGCCCTATCTGCGGAGCCAGCAAAGAGATGTTTGAGCCTGAAAGCGATTAGACCAAGAGATCAGGGCTTCGCAGAGATCGCCTCCACCGTCTTCTTGAGCAACGGCATGAGTACTTTTGTAGACGGCTGCTCGATCATCGCTTGAAGACGCGGAAGAGCCAAAACCGCACGCCATCTCATCCGCCCCAAGAGCCGTAATATCCGCTGTTGTAGAACCAAATCTGCTTGTGAAAAAACCTCTAATAACGCAGGCACCGCACGAAACGAAAGACGTTGCAAAGCGATCTCTGCGTGCGTTTGGATCTTTTTTGGGGATCGACGCAGTACACGCAACAACGTATCCAGCGGCAGGGCGCAATGCCCCAGTCTGCAAAGGACATACGCTGCTTGCACAGAAACCAGTTCTTCGGGATGCACCAACAATCGCTCGATATCAGGGATCAGCCGCTCCGCCCGTTGTTGTAAGAGAAGGATTGCGCGACTCGCTTGCAGGCGAATGTGCGCGTTTTGATGCCGCATCAACGACAGCAACAGATCGCACCCTTGCGATTGTTGTTTTTGGCAAAGCGCGTACGCTGCTGATGTGACGAGCAGCGGCTCGCGCAGATCCAACAAAGCGAGCTGCAACCTCTGCAACACAACGAGCGAAGACTGCGCAGGGATTGCTCCAAGCGCAAACGCCGCATTGTAGCGCACGATGATCATCGCATCTCCCAAAGCCCCCATCACTCCAGACGAACAGCGTGAGGGCGTCATCCCAAGCAGCCCTTGGATGCGCACCGCTTCGCGCCGCACGATCCATTGTTTGTCTTGCATCGCATCACAAAGCTGCCGACAAGCCACCGCCGCACCCCCTTGGAGCGCACACATCGCAGCAGCAGCCCACGTTCGATCCACCGCAGAAGGCGAACGCGCACGGATATCATCGAGTGTGCGTAGGCTTTCTTCCGCAGGCAAACGCAATGTCGCCAAGAGCTGGATCCCCAAACGACGGGCGGGAAGATACGGATCTTGTCGAACAATCCATTGTAGCTGCTGATCTAAGCCCACAGACAGCAGCGTAGTGCGCGGCAGCCCCGACGACTTTTCCAACAAACGCAGTGCCTGCAAGCGGATCTGCTGGTTTGGATCGTCTAGTGATTCGGCAACGTCCCTCACTTCCGAAGACTTCAAGGCTTGCTTTTGTGCCGAACGCTGATACAGCGAAAACATCCGATGGGCGGGTGTTTGAACAACGGGTTCTGCACGCTGTACCGCCAACGGTACACATCCCAAAAAAAACGCGCTCCACCCCAAACACAGCACCATCCGCATCCCAAACCAATCTCGCACCCACAAAGCCATGCCTCCCTTCCACAACGCGCCCACACCAGCGCCCCAGAGCCTTCTTTTAAACCCATCTCCCCGACAACGCAACCCGCAAAGATCTTGCAGTACGGGTTGATTTGTGTTTTCCGTCATACCCAGTTTGCTGGTTTGACGAACAAGCAAGTGGACGGTTTGTTTGTGTCGCAAAAGAAGGAGCGTGCGATGGATACGCCAAAACCATCGACAACATTTGAAAAACTCAGTCAGATCGGTCATGCAAGCATGAATCTCTGCAATCCGCTCAGCGAGGCCAAACTGGGTCAAATATTGCGGATTTTACCGCTGCAAGAACGCGCCAAGGTCTTGGATATCGGTTGCGGGAAAGGGGAGATGCTGATCCGCTTGGCCGAGCGCTTTGGCATTGACGGGGTGGGTGTGGATATCTCGGAGGCATTCTTGCACGAAGCCCGAGAACAAGCGCGTTTG
Organism: Myxococcota bacterium; assembly: GCA_963169055.1. Lineage (GTDB taxonomy): Bacteria > Myxococcota_C > UBA6777 > UBA6777 > UBA6777 > JAKLKB01. The sequence continues at coordinate 36,491 of CAUJFU010000172.1, read as the reverse complement.
CGTGTTCCACGGCGGCATCTCGATTTTCTTTTGGCCGATGTTCGGCAAATTGCATTACCCCCCAAACACTTCGACCTTGGGATGTGTGTCGGGGCAACCCAAGCACTCGGCTCGATGACGCTGACCTTGGCTCGACTCAAAGAGCTTGTACGCCCGGGCGGATGGATCCTTGTCGCAGAGGGATTTTGGAGGCGGCCTCCTGTCCCCGAATATCTCGAATTTTTGCAATGCGATGCGCAGATCTACCGCACCCACGCAGGCAACGTCGAGTTAGGACAACAAGAAGGGTTGACTTATCTTTTTGGACTGGTTTGTGAGCGCGAAGAGTTCGATCTCTACGAAGGAACCTACCTGTTCAATATCGAATCGTATTGTGCGCAGCACCCCAATGAACCCGAAAACGAAACGATGCTACGACGGATTCGCCGCTGGCACAGCCATTATCTGCGCTATGGGCGCGATACGTTGGGCTTTGGCTTTTACCTGTTTCGCACCCCCGAAAATGCCCCCTCACACACCCACCCCTAAAGATTCTTGCGCCTCTCTTGTTTCGTGTGCCTGTGTGTACTCCCCAATTGCCTCTTGGTGCGAAGGCGGCTATCTTTGGCCGACGAAACAGAGCACACCTTGCTTGAGACTTGCATGACCAAAGAACCCGATATCACACACGCCACAAACTCTCCAAACGTCCGCTCCGACGATTCGGCTGGGATCCCACCGACCGCAGGTACTTCTCCGCAAAAACAAAAGCTGGCGTGGGCGATGGTCGCTTCTTCCTTTGTGCTGTACGCCTCGCTATTTTTGATTCCCTTTTTGTCGTGGGGAGCGCGTCCGAAACTGGTACTTTTTGGCGTCTTGTTTTTGGCGAGCGAAGTGACGTTCTGGGCCGGCGGATGGATCTTGGGAAAAGAAGTGTTTCAACGCTACAAGGCTTATTTCAATCCGTTGTCGTGGTGGAAGCGCCCGCAAAAACACGAAGGGGAAACCGATGGTCAACACAAAGGCGACGGATAATCAAGGAAGTTCGCTGCAAGACCTTGGGTGGTTGTTGTTGGGGACGGTGTGTATGGCCCTGAGCGCGGGGCGTTGGAATGTTCCTCTCGCTGCGTGGTTGGGGCCTCTGTTTGTGTTGCGTTATACAAGATCGCAGCCGATCCTGCGCGGGTATCTATCGACACTTCCGTTTGTTTTCGTGGGCGCGTGGGTGGGATTGTACGGTTTGATCCCACAACCCTTGGCGATGTACACCGCAACTGTGGCGTTTGGTGCGTTGATCGGTGTGTTGCCTTACGTTCTGGATCGTTGGCTCTGGCCCCGATTTTCCGGTATCACAGCGACGTTGGTGTTGCCTTCCTCGGTAGTTGGGCTGGAATACTTGAACGCGCTTGGCAACCCTTTTGGAACGTGGGGCGCTTCGGCCTACTCGCAGATCGCGTCTCCCGCACTGTTGCAACTCTCTTCGGTCTTCGGGATCTGGGGGATCTCATTTTTGATGTTTTGGGCGGCGGCAGTCGCACACGAGGCTTGGATGCACAAAGGGCCGACACGACCTCCTGCATTGGGTTTGTATCTTTGGGTCGTATGCGCTGTATTCTGTTGGGGCGGATGGCGCGTCACCTCAGAGAGCCCGCGTCCCCAAACAGTACGCGCAGCAGGCATCTTGTCTCCCAAGCACAAAGCCCTGTGGTCGCATCTCAGCCGCGTTTTGTTAGAAGGCACGAAAGCGCCTCCCAGCTTTTGGCAAGATCTGTATCGGCTTGGCGCAGAAGCGAACGAAGATCTCTTTGCTCGCACCGAGGCTGCCGCCCTCTTAGGAGCGCGCATCGTCCTTTGGCCCGAAGCTGCCGCGATCTTGCCAAAATCCAAAGAGCCTGCTTGGCGCGAACGCGCCCGCCTGCTCGCACAAAAGCACAAGATCCATCTCGGCGTCACGTTGTGGGCCGTCTTGCACGAAGACTTCTCCAAGATCCCACAAAAAAAGATGGTCGAAAACCGATTCCTCTTGTTCACACCCGACGGAAAGCTCGGATGGGACTACGCCAAGCGAATCCCTGTCCCGGGCGTTGAAGAAGCCATGACCACCCAAGGACAAGCACCGCTCCCGCTGCTCGAAACCACCTATGGCCGCATCGGCGGAGCGATCTGTTTCGATATGGACTTCCCTCAGATGATCCGTTCTCTGGGCCAACGCCGCGTCGATATCCTGCTCGTCCCTGCGGGCGATTGGGAAGCCATCACGCCTTATCATACACAAATGGCCTCCCTGCGAGCCATCGAAAACGGGGCCTCTTTACTGCGTGTCGTCAATAACGGATACTCCGCAGCTTACGACGCCAAAGGCCGCCTCATCGGTGGCATGGATGCCTTCACCACACAAAGTCACCAACTCGCTATCGACCTTCCTGTCCGCTCTCACCATCGGACGCTTTACGCCTTCATCGGAGATCTTTTTGCATGGCTCTGCGTGCTTGGCCTCCTTGTCTTCGCCTTCTGGGGCTTTCGCCTCTCTCGTTCCACCCCACCCCATCGCCCCGCCGACACCTAAGAGCTTCTCCCCATTGCTTCTATCCACAAAGAAGAGGCTTGTTCATCAAACCCCCCTTGTTCGAGTCCCATCAAGCGACAGAGCCGCCTGTATAAAAACCTGTGCTCTCTTCGCCCAAGGCGGGGTCAAGGGGCGGGAGGTCCCTTGCGGGGCGTGGGGCAAAGCCCCACAAAACCAAACCAAACCACCCACCAAGGGGGAGTTGCAGTGTGCGAGAAGATCGGCGATGCTCAGCGCCGCAAGAAAAGCGGTGTATTGGAAGGATGCGACAATCTTTGATGTGCCATGTTGTTCGTTCGGATGGTTCGTGCGCGTGATCGTTGAAGTAAAAAAGCGCACACAGCACAAAGGAGTTTTTTGATGAGGAAGATCGCAAGATGGATCATGATCTGGGGGCTGTCGTGGGGATGGAGCGGCACAAGCTTGGCGCAGCCGATCCCGCCAAACAACGATACCGCCTCCCCTCCCAAAGCAGCGCAGGACAAGGCCGCTTCGGGATGGAACGCCACGATGGTGTTGACGGCTCCCCGCCTACGCTCGTGGTGGGATATGTTGGAAAAAGCCAAACAACGGGGGATCTGGTCGCCTCGCTTTGATCAAGAGCTTGGCAAACTCCAAACGGAGCTACAAAACGCCATCCGCAACAAGCTCAAACAAGAACCCAAAGGTGATCTGCCTGCCTTGTTGGAACAGATCGGACTGTCTTTGACCGCACAAGTCGGGATCAGCCAATGGAGACGTTCGAGCCAACCCGCCTTTCGCCCATCGCACGAAGTCATGGTCATTACCGTCTCTGCGGACGGGGCTCGACTGACACAGATGTTTACCTCCCGAGGAGGACACGCGGTGCGCTGGCTTCCCGAAAATCAGACCGATCAGGTGATGATGGAGACTCGCCATCAACGCGAATGGCTGAGTGGTTTGCGTTTTGGCAATCGCTTTCATTTCTTTGTGCGCGACAAAGAGCCGATGTTCCGCAGCTTTGGCGCTCCTTCGTCTGAACGACTCAAGTCGTGGGAAACCTCCGAAGAAACCTTCCGCAACGAGGTGTACGCCTTTTTGCGCGAGCATCGGGGCTTTTTAACGCAGGCGATTCGGACCCATGCTTCGGTATCTTCTCTCAAACCCAACGCTGATCAGCTTGTGTGGGGCAGTGTGGCCTTGCGCGGTCTACCCAATACAACCGATCTCGAAAAAGCACAACGTTTTGTGCATGGCGTTTCCTTTGCCGCCGAAACCAAGGGCGATCGCGTCAAAGCCTCTGTCGCGGTGCTTGGTCAGCCATCCTTTGGGCCTTTTTTGAAACCCACCACACCCATCCAAGCCCCCATCTCGATTGAACACTCCGTTCCTTCGGGACTGTTGTATTTACAGTCGTTGCACTTCAATTTTCCAGCCTTTGGCGAGATCCCCGCACAACTCGGACGGATCGGTGCTATCCAACAAAAAGAACTGTTTTCGCTTTATCTTGGTTACGGCATGGTCGATAGCGTGGCAGCACAGTTGGGCATCCGCCTTCATGACCTGTGGGGGCCGATGAACGGGCAGATCCTGTTTGGCCTCTTGGATCGCCCGTGGATACGCGAAAGTTTGGCTCAAAGAATGCCGATGGAGGCGATCACTTCGCCCTTTTTGTTGTTGGGGATGAAAGAGGGTCAATCGGCTGCGGCATGGATAGAGCGCGTTGCGAAGGTTTGGCCCAAAGTCGCGCAAATGTACCCGCGCATCGGACAAATGTTTTCCGTCACGACACAAGACCAAGACGGCGCAAAGATCGCCCATGTCTCAAGGCGCGGCCAAACCGTCGTGACGATCGCGGGACGGGATCGCTGGCTACTTCTTACGGCTTCCCCCCGCACAGCCGAGATATTCGTACAGATGTGGAACGGAAAGCTCTCAACACTCGCACAAAGCCAAGATGCCCTCAAGACCGCCCTCTCCGAACGTATGACTCACTTCGGCGCTGTCGATCTCGGTGCGCTCTTGCCGCTCTTGCCGAAACGCGCATGGCCCCGCCGCTTTCGCATGATGCCTGACGAAGCTAAACAATTCTTCCTCACCGCTTTGCTTGCACTTCCGACCCCTCGTTTTGGCCTTGAAGCCAAAGGCAACGACCTTCACATCGAATTCGCCGCCCAGATATTCCCCGTCAACGAAGACCTCAAAACCAAGGTCGCCACACTGCTCAAACGCCTCAAACGCCCCGCCCCCTACTGGAAAGAACGGCGGTACGCTCCTTCGATTCCTCCGATGCCACCGAGCAAACCTGCGATGCCACCGAAAACGGAACCCGCCGTTCCTCCCACACCAACTCACAAAACCGAACCTGCTGTCCCGCCCGTCCTTCCCACACCACCGAGCAAAACGGAACCCACCGTCCCCCCGATGCCGCCACACGTTCCTTCGGAGGATAGACCAACCCCTGCTGCGCGACCCGCACAAAAGATCGTCCCGGGCTTGTCATGGGTTGGAGCCCCATCGATCGGCCCCGCCGATGCACCCGTTACCATCGTGGCTTTTTCAGACTTTGAATGCCCCTTTTGCGCACGCGCCTCTCACACCGTCAACAGACTATTCGGCGATTTCAGCGGAAAGATCCGCCTTGTCTTCAAACATCGACCCCTCTCTTTTCACAAAAGAGCCAAGCTCGCGGCCATCGCCTCCATGGCTGCGCACCGACAAGGCAAGTTCTGGCCCTACCACGACAAACTCTTCGCTAACTTTCGCCGCCTTGATCGTAGCGATCTTCTGGCTTATGCCCGTGATATCGGCCTTGAGATGACCCAGTTTGAAAGCGACCTCGAAGATCCCTCTCTCCAAAAATACGTCGAAACAGACGATGCGATGGGCGTTCGTGTCGGTGCGAGTGGCACCCCCACCTTTTTCATCAACGGCTACCGCATCGTCGGAGCCCAACCCCCTGCACGCTTCCAACAAGCCATCCGCGAGCTCCTCGCTGGCAAAGCCCCCTCGATCGCACGTCCCCACCGCCCCTATCGCCCTCGTGCTCCTCCACCACCCGCCACCCCCATCGCGCTCGCGATCGGCCAAGCCCCCACATGGGGCCCCGACAACGCTCCTGTCACCGTTGTGATCTTCTCCGACTTTGAATGTCCCTTCTGCTCTCGCGCCAACCGCACCCTTGATGCCATCAAACAAGCCTACCCGGGACAAGTCCGATTCGCCTTCAAGCACATGCCATTATCCTTTCACCGAAACGCCAAGCCCGCAGCCATCGCCTCCATGGCCGCACATCGACAAGGCAAGTTCTGGGAATTCCACGATAAGCTTTTTGCTGACTACCGTAACCTCAACCGCGAAAAATTTCTGCAAATCGCCGAACAGATCGGCCTTGACTCACAACGCTTTCAAACCGACCTCGAAGATCCCGCCCTCCCAAGCCTCGTCGAAGCCGATGCGGCCTACGCCAGCCGTATCGGTGTCAACGGAACCCCAACCTTCTTTGTCAACGGTCGCAAGATCGCCGGCGCACAACCCCTCCAATCCTTTCAACGCTTGATCGACCCCATCCTCAAAAAATAACCCGATCCTCTCTGCCGCCCCTGCTCTCGGCCAACCTGCACCCTCTGCCAAGCCTTGCCTTTTCTCAGAATCTCCTCTATGGTTTGCACAAAGCAAGCCAACAGACATGGCTCAGCCCTTGCAATGCCGCCGTTCCCTCCGCATCTCTGGCCCTCATTCCAACGCTGCCCCCCTCTCACGCAACGCACGTTGGCCTCTCAAAGGAAACGAAAAGGCACGCAATCCTTCACCCTGTCGCACGAACGTCGGAGGCTTTTCGATGAACCGCATCGGCATCGGATTGGAACACCGCCAGACCCTACGCCTCGAACACAGACTGGTCATCACGCCTCAACTCCAACAGGCGATCAAACTCTTGCAGCTCAACAACATCGAGATGGCCGATATCCTCCAAGAAGAGTTGCTCGAAAACCCCATGCTCGAACAACAAGACGAAGAAGACGAAGACTGGGACAACGAACGCCGCGAACCCGATCTCTCGGAAGAAACCTCCTCTGGCAGCGAAGAAGACGAGAGCCGCGCAGAAGCCGCACAGATCGACGCCCAACTCCCCGAACTCCTCTCTCCCGAAGAACAAACCGACCAAGCCGTCCCCGACAATTTCAACGAAGTCGACTGGGAAGCCTACTTCCAAGACATGGAGTTCTCCACCCCTAGCCTCCCTTCCAACCGCGAAGACTTTGACGCCGACCTCCCCACCCTCGAATCACGTCTCACCCCCGAAGAGACGATGATCGAACACCTAATGCAACAACTCCGATTGATTCGCCTTGATGACGATACCCGCGAGATGGCCGCCTTGATCATCGGCAACCTCAACGAAGACGGCTGGCTCGTCATGGACGACTCAAACCAGCACGACGCACTCACCCTGCTCGCCGAACAAATGTCCCACCAAGAACGCTCACAACACGGCGAAAACAACACGGGCGGTGAAAGCCTCGATGAAAGCATCGAATACTGGCGCGAAATCGCCGAAGAAGCCCTTGATGTCGTCCAAAGCCTCGAACCCCCCGGCATGGGCGCACGAAACCTCCAAGAAAGCCTCCTCATCCAGCTCAAACAACGCGACGACGACGACAACGATATCCCCCTCCTCCAACGCCTCGTCGGTGAACACCTCAAAAATCTCGAACGCCGAAACTTCGCTGCCATCGGCAAGAAAATGCGCATCTCCCTGCGCGCTCTACTCGATGCAGCCGAACAGATCGGACAAATGGACCCTCGCCCAGGCCGACACTTCCAAAATGATCCCTCCTTCTACATCACCCCCGATATCTACGTCCGAAAAGTCAACGACCAGTACTACATCACCCTCAACGACGACGGACTACCCAAACTCAAGATCAGCCAGTTCTACAAACAAGCCATGCGCGGACAAACCCAAGGCAAAGAATTCATCCAAGAAAAACTCCGCAACGCCACTTGGTTGCTACGCTCCATCCACCAACGCCAACAAACCATCTACAAAGTCACCGACTCCATCGTCAAACGCCAACGCGACTTCTTTGACTTTGGCCTCCAATACCTCAAACCCATGATCCTTCGCGATGTCGCCGAAGACATCAGCATGCACGAATCCACCGTCAGCCGCGTCACCACCAACAAATACGTCCACACCCCACAAGGCGTCTTTGAGCTCAAGTTCTTTTTTACCTCCAGCCTCCAAGCCACAGACGGCGGCGACGATGTCTCCAGCTTGACGGTCAAAGAAAAGATCAAGAAGATGATCGCCGACGAAGATCCCCGCGATCCACTCTCCGATCAACAAATCGTCAAACTCCTCGAAAGCGAAAGCATCCAGATCGCACGTCGCACCGTTGCCAAATACCGAAATATCCTCAATATCCCGTCCTCTAGCCGCCGAAAGCAGCTTTTTTAAAGGATCGGACACCACCGCCCATGATCAAAATCGCCGATATCCTCGAACAACAGGCCATTATCCCTCGCCTCGCAGGACACACCCGCGAAGAAGTCTTGCGCGAACTCGCCAACCAAATGGCCCATGCCTACGCCTCCATGCAACTCCAACCCGAGGAGATCTACACTCTCCTCCTCGAACGCGAAAAAATCAGCAGTACCGGCATCGGCAGCGGCCTCGCCATCCCCCATGCCCGCATCCCCGGATTGCCCAAACTCTTCGCCGCTCTCGGCATCAGCCCCGATGGCATCGACGTAGACGCCGCTGACGCCAAACCTGCCTCCGTCTTCTTCGTCCTGCTCGCACCCGAAGGCGCACACCGCAATCACCTCAGCGCACTCGCCCGCATCTGCCGCCTCTTCAAAGGAACCCCCTTGAGTAAAAAACTCATGGAACAACAATCTTCCGAAGAGATGTACTCCACCATGCTCCAACAAGACAACCACCTCTAAATCACGAGAACCCGATGCCCACCCACCCAACTCCTACCCCAACCAAACCGGCGCAACAACCAACGGCAACTCACCCGTTTTGACGCCCACAAAGACGGAGATGGTTATGATTCGCCACCTTGTGGTTATTACCGGAATGAGCGGCTCTGGAAAAAGCATCGCTGCCAAAACCCTCGAAGACAGCGGATACTTCTGCGTTGACAACCTCCCTCTCCCTCTTCTCCCCAACCTCCTCGAAACCCTCGAAGCACGACACACCTCTCTTGAACGCATCGCCGTCGTGACGGATACCCGCCAACCCGGCTTCGCAGGCCACGAAGCCCAAACCCTTCGCGCACTCTTCCAACAACTCCGCTACGAAGCTCGTCTCCTCTTCCTCGATTCCCAAGACGATATCCTCGCCCGCCGTTATGCCGAAAGCCGACGCCCCCATCCCATGGACCATCGCACCGTCTCCGAAGGCATCCGCCGCGAACGCGCTCTGCTCGCCTCTTTCCGCGAAGAAGCCGACTTGATCCTCGATACCTCCCTCCTCGAACCTCGCCAGCTCCGACAACGCCTCCGCGAAGCCTTTGATGTCCAACACGAAACCGAACGACTCCGCATCTCCGTCCTCTCCTTTGGCTTCAAATACGGCCCCCCCATGGACGCCGATATGCTCTTTGATGTCCGCTTCCTTCCCAACCCCTACTGGGTTGAAAGCCTCCGCGCCCGCACCGGCGAAGAATCCGAAGTGATCGACTTCCTCGAAAAACAAGACGCCACCGCCACTTTCCTCGAACATCTCCGCTCCATGCTCTCCTTCATCCTACCCCAATTCCAGCACAGCGACCGACACTACCTCACCATCGCCATCGGATGCACCGGCGGACAACATCGCTCCGTCTACATCGCTCGCACTCTCCAAGCGTATCTCCAACAACTCGGAACACCGGCCTTCCTCATGCACCGCGATATCCGGCGCTGAACCTCAACCTCACCGAAAAGGAGACGACCGCGTGGAACCACCACACGAATGGCTCGAACAATGCGTCGAAATCCGCTGCCCCAAAGGACTCCACATGCGCCCCGCAAGCGCCATCGCCAAAATTGCCCGCAGCTTCGACGCCGAGATATTTTTGTGCAAAGCCGGCCTCGAAGCCTCCGCCACCAGCGTCATCAAACTGCTCCAACTCGAAGCCTCCGCTGGCACGCTCCTCTCTCTGCGCGCTCGTGGCCCAGACGCTCTCTCCGCTCTCCACGCCATCTGCGCTCAACTTCAACTCGTCGACTCCCACACCCAACTCCCCCCTCCCTCCGAGTCTTAACCCCCCCACCAACCGCCTTAAAACACATCGACCATCTCTCTCTTCGCCATCGCCCACAAACCCCACCGACCTCCGCTCGTCTTCAAACGCATTGCACACCTAGGTCATCTCTGCTAAGATCGCTGCACTCTTCGGCCCAGCACACACCCACAAATCCCCGCTGGACCGCCATGAACGTATCAGGAAAAAAGGATCTCCCCGATGGATGTTTCTTGCGAAAACTGCGGAGCGCACTACGAACTCGATACCTCCCGTTTCAAAGGTTCCTCCCTGCGTGTACAATGCTCCTCTTGTGGACACGTCTTTCGGGTCCAAAAAAACCCCTCCGAGATCTCCTATCCTGCTCTCCCCGCCCTCCCCGACCCCTCCAAACAATGGGTCATCCGCTACAAAGACGGCGCTCTCTCCATCGTTCCCGACAAAGCCACCCTCCAACGCTGGATCGTTGAACGCCGCGTCAGCCCCGATGACCACGTCTCTCAAGACGAACTCCACTGGCGCACCTTCGCCGAGATCGAAGAATTCCAACCCTTCTTCCTTGTTGTCGCCCAAAGCACCGCCTCCCACCTCGGCGTCCATCAAACAGGCGTCTTTGCCGCCCCCATCCTCACTCCCGGAGCGCTCGCCCTTACGCCCTCTGGCAGCATCCAAAACTTCGCAACTCTCGGCCTTACCCCCGCCATCTCCTCTCCTCTCCCCTCACAAGCCATCGCCCAACCCTCCCATCACGTCACACCTTCCTCCGCTCCTTCCGCCATGATCTCCGCTCCTTCCGCTATGATCTCCGCTCCCACCCCTCCCTCTCAAACCACCGCTCCTTCTTCTCCCCTTTCCCTCGGACCCGCAAACGCCTTCGATTCTTCTCCCAAAGCCACCCTCGAATTCGGACTCGCACAAGCCCTCCAAGGACTCAAATCCTCCAACCCCGCTCTCGTCGCCGCCGCCGAAGCCGCACTCGCCACCTCCGAACCAACCATCGCCTCCACCGAAGCCGTCTCCGACTCCGAAATCGAAAAAACATCCCATACCCTAGAACGCACCGAGATATCCCTCGAAGCCGCCACAGAAACCCAGACCGATCTCCCCAACGACCTTGACTCCGTCTCCTTACGCACCACCCACTTCGACGACCCAAACGACCACCTCGCACCACCCCAAGACTTCTACCTCGCACCTCTCCCCAAAACATCTTCCGCATCTTCCGCATCTTCCGCATCTTCCGCATCTTCCGCATCTTCCGCATCTTCCGCATCTTCCGCCAAACATCTCAAAACCTCCGCATCATCGGCCTCCTCGGCAAAATCAGCACCTTCCGCCTCTTCCACACCACCTCCCGCATCCCATTCCACCGATCGATCGGCCACCTCCAAACCTCCGACAGGTGAGTGGTTTATGGGTTCATCAGATGCCCTCGATCTTGCCGCAGAACCCGCCTTCCAAGACGGCTCTCCCCTCACCCGAGATCCCGATGCCCCAAGCCGCGACTTTTCCGTCGACGAAGACCATACCGTCGGCGAAGAAGATCTCGCCTTCCAACCCAAAAAACTCGGATGGTTCGGACGTTTCGCCATATTGCTACTCCTTCTCTCTGCCGCCGGCGGTAGCCTTTATCTCCTCCAACCCCCTTGGAGCGAGCCGCTCTGGATTCGCCTCCACCTTCTCGAAGCCCGCGCCGCCTCCAAAAACCTTCTCCAAGAAGTCCACATCCAACAATACGCCCTTCACGAAGCCGCTTGGCAACGCGCCACCGAACAACTCAAACAAATCGAAACCATCGAAGGAGATCGCTCTTTCCTTGGACTCGCTCTCGCTCGCGCCCAACAACAACTCACCCGCATCGAAGCCCTCCACCTCACCCTCCTCCTCAATCAACAACAACAAGAACACACCCGCCAACAAATCAAAACCATCCGACAAACGCTCGCCACGCTTCCGCCTCAAACCCCACAACGCCCTGCCTTCGAGCAAAAACTCCAAAACTTCCAAAACTCCGCCTCCCAAGATCTCGACCGCCTCCAACAACAAGAAAAACTCCTCCAACAACAAATGCCCCCTCTCGTCCAAGCCGCACAACAACAACTCCTCCTCGCCGAATCCATCGGACGCTTCGATATCCGCACCCAACTCACCAAAGCCCACTTCAGCGCAATCTCCCCAAACAGCGCCACCACCACACGCAAAGCCCTCGAACAACTCGAAAAACAATCCCTCTCCCCCGAACAACAATCCTCTCTCCTCCTGATCCGAGCCGCTCTTTCCCTGCGCGAAAACCAAACCGAACAAGCCGCCGAAGATCTCGATATCGTCTGCCAAAAACGACCCAATTGGGTCTGGCCGATCCTCGCTCGCGCCGCCACTTGGGCTCTCCAACGTAAAACCAGCCAATCCATCAACGAATTCAAACGCGCCATCGACCTCGCCAAACAACAACCCCTCGCCCAACAATGGCTCGCTTTCCTCCAATCCCCCCAACCCGATCTCACCCCGCCCAAAGCACCCCCCACCAAAACATCCTCCCCTCCTTCCTCTTCCAATCCGCCGACCAGCACCGCCAACGGCGATCTCGACAACCGACCTCTCCCCGCCCTCGTCCGCGAAGCCGAACGTCTTCGACAGCGCGAACAATGCAACGCAGCTCTCCGTTTTTATTACGCTGCCCTCAAGAAAAAACGTACGGGAACCATCTTCGCCGGCCTTGGCTGGTGTACGCTTGAGGCCAACCGACTCGCCAAAGCCCAGTCCTACTTCCAAACCGCGCTCAAACTTGACGCCAACAACTCCCTTGCTCTCTTTGGCTTGGGACTGACTTTTCGACGACGCGGGAAAAAAGCCCTTGCAAAACAGACCTTTGAGACCTACCTCCAACGCTTCCCTGACTCCACAGACGCCAGAGAAGTCAAACTTATCCTCCAAGGTCTCTAACCCTGCTCGGAGTTTCCATGCCATCGCTTTTCTTGCGCGACTTTTTCTCTCATACGTCTCCTGCTCCTTTTGGGCGCGCCCTCTCCTGCGCTTGTTTCCAATCCCGCTCCTTCCGTGCTTCGGAGCGTTCCTTGGGCTTCCGACCCCACTCCTCCCGTGTTTCGGCTCGTCCCTCGGGCTTCCGACCCCACTCCTCCTGTGTTTCGGCTCGCCCCTCGGGCTTCCAGCCCCGCTCCTTCCGTGATTTCCTCCGCAATCTCCTTTCCTACGCCGCTTTTCGCACGATTGCGATCGGTTTGTTCTTCTTTGCCTCGCCCTCTTCTGCCAACGCGCTGTCCAAACGCGAAAAAGCCCAACGCTATCGCACCATCACCCGCCAGATTCAAAAAGGCTACAACGACGCCATCAAACTCCGCTACCGCGAACCTTGCGTTGCTTACAACGCAATCCCCTCCTACATCGCATGGCTTCAAAAACTCGAAGCCGCCACCGCCGAACAACCCCTTTTGCGCTACCAGATCCGCAGTATACAACGCAACATCCGAAACAAACGCAATGCCTCCAATCGATGGATGCGCAGCATACGATCCCGTTGCCAACGCTACTGGAACGATGAATGGAAACGACAACCCCCCGCCCCCCTCAGCAAAGCCTGTAAAAAGCGCTTTGACCAAGACGCCCCCGGTCAAGAAGTCTGGATCGGTGTTCGGCCTTGGGCTTATGTTTATGTCGATGATCTCCTCTGCGGAACAGCACCTTTGCGCGTCAAACTGCCCAACGGAACCTACACCATTCGTCTGGATTTTCCACCGGGACGCGATTCGGCCCAATTCCCCATCCAGATCACCCAAACCGAAAAGCTGCCCATCCTCCTCACCCGCACGATGGCCAACAACCCCACCCCTCCCAACAACCCCAAAAAACAACCCGATCTCCTTTCCGCCCAACAGATCAAACTTGTCCTTCAACGCCATAAAGCCGACCTCAAAAGCTGCCAACTTTACCAACCTGACGCCCAACAGATCACTCTTTCTTGGCGCATCACTCCCCAAGGCAAAACCGAAGACGTCCAATGGGTCAGCCCTTCCGATGCACCCAAACGTTTCCAAGACTGCGTCATGCGCGCTGCCACCCGCTGGCGATTCCCCAAAGCCCGCGCCAACGCCGATATCAAAGACTACCCCATACCTCTCCAATAGCCCACATCAACCATGCTTCAACAAAAAACGCACGCTCACTCACACGCACCCGCACTTCCTCGTTGGCTATCTCTCTACGATGCCCTCCCTCTTCATCTCGCCTTCAGCACCTTGTTGGCGGGCCTCTGGCTTATTCGATTTTTGCTCACAGGTCACAAGAGCTTTGGCCTTTTTCTATGGAATCTTTTTCTCGCATGGATTCCTTTTTTCTTTAGCCTTGGGATGGCTTGGGTGGCTCGTCCCAAACCGCGACTTTCTCTCGCCTTGTTTCTGCTTGGCTCGCTCTGGCTGTTGTTCTTCCCCAACGCCCCCTACCTGATCACGGACCTGATCCATCTCCGACCACGCAACTTCCCCTTTTGGTTCGACACGCTCTTGCTCTTTGGCTTTGCTCTCCACGGCCTGCTGCTTGGGATGTCTTCGCTCCACCGCGTCCACACGCTCATCCACAACGCAACTTCCCATCTCATCGGATGGATCGCCATCTCACTTTTTCTCGGCCTCACTTCCTTTGGGATGTACCTCGGACGCGTCGAGCGCTGGAATAGCTGGGATCTCCTCACCCAACCGCTCCCCACCCTGCGCGCCATCACCGAAAAAATCTTCTTCCCTCTCCATCACCCAACCGCTTGGGCCTTTACTGCTACCACCTTTCTCTTCCTTTTTATTTCCTACCTTTTCTTTCTTCCTATCCATACTTCATCGCATCCATCGACTTCACCGCCCCCCACAGATAGCGAAGATCGCCCCTCACGGCCTTGACATCCCACACGGCCCTCTCTACCAAAGAGAGGCCCTCTTTCCCACACCAACCAAGAAAAGGAGTGTCTAATGAGCGACACCGCACAACCCCAACCCATCGCCCTCAACGGCTCGGCCCCTGACTTTCAAACCGTCACCACCCACGGCCCGATCACTTTTTCCGAATGGGCTCGTGGTAGCTGGGTGATCCTGTTCTCGCATCCTGCGGACTTTACGCCTGTTTGCACCACAGAGTTTATCGAGTTTGCCCGACGCTCCAATGAATTTGCGTCCCGGAACGTCAAGCTGATCGGATGCTCCATTGACAGCGTCTATGCGCACATCGGTTGGGTCCGTAATATCGAGGCTAACTTCGGTGTCCAGATCCAATTCCCCGTCATCGCCGACCTCGACCAAAAAGTCGCCCGACTCTACAACATGATCCACGAGCCTTCTTCCAACACAGCCGCTGTTCGATGCGTCTTTTTCATCGACCCCAAGTTCAAGATCCGTGCGATGATCTATTATCCGCTGAACTTTGGCCGTAACTTCGACGAGATCGTCCGCGTGATCGACGGACTCCAAACCGCCGACCAACACGGTGTCGCCTGCCCCGCCAACTGGAAGCCCGGTGACAAAGTGATCATCCCTCCCCCCGCCACCCAACAAGCCGCCGAAGAACGCCTCAAAACCCAAGGCATCGACATCACCGACTGGTACTTCTCCAAAAAATCCCTTTAACCATGTCTTCACCGTCTCAAAGATTCGGCATATCGGCGCTTTTCCGTCATCCGTTGGCAGATCGGCTAGAGGCCGCCCAAAGCATATTGATCGCGGGAGCGGGCGGAGGATTCGATATCTTTGCGGGGCTGCCGCTGTTTTTTGCGCTACTGCGGGAAGGAAAGTGCGTGCATCTGGCCAATCTGTCGTTCACCTATCTTGGGGCAACGACGGCAGCGTCGGTGGCTCCGTCTGTTTGGCGAGTAGATCACCAAAGCTCGGGCGAACCGCGCTACTTTCCAGAGATGTATCTGGCGACGTGGTTACAACAACACGGATTTCCCGACGCGATCTATTGCTTTGAAAAGGTCGGTGTGCAGCCTTTGCGAGCGGCGTATCGATGGTTGGTCAAAGAGCTTGCATTGGACACGGTGATCTTGATCGACGGAGGGACGGATATCTTGATGCGCGGCGATGAAGCGGGGCTTGGGACGCCCGCTGAAGACATGACGAGCCTTGCTGCGGTGCGTGGCCTCGATCTATCGGCCAAGATCGTTAGCTGCTTGGGATTTGGGATCGATGCCTTTCACGGCGTCTGTCATGCCCATGTCTTGGAGAATATCGCAGCCCTCGATGCCCAAGGCGGCTACCTCGGAGCGCACTCGCTCCACCTCTCCATGCCCGAAGTGGCGCGATTTCGAGAGGCCGTCGAATACACACACGCCCAGATGCCTGAACGGCAAAGCATCGTCAACGGCAGCATCCTCTCCGCCCTCGAAGGCCGCTTCGGAGATGCCCATCGCACCGAACGAACACGCAATAGCCAACTCTTCATCAACCCGCTCATGACCTTGTATTGGCACTTTGACCTCGAGACACTCGCCTCCCACAACCTCTATCTCCCGATGCTCGAACCCACCCACGATATCTTTCAAGTCCACGCCCTGATCGAAGCCTTCCACCGAAGCACGACCACCCGCCCTTATCGCTCCATCCCCTGCTAAACAGCGCGCAGCCTCCAAGCGATCGCCCTTCCTCAAAAGGGGAAAAGCGGACCCAACGAGCCACCTGATTTCAAAAAAAGCATCCTTCACAAGAGCATAGACAATGATGGCTTGTTGTGGCAGGGGTGGTATTGCGAAGCCCTCTTTGAAGGGCTACGATGCAAAGCCGATGCTACGCACCGTTCGGAAACTCGGGCAGGAGTCGTTTTGAAAAAGTCGTGGTGCCTATCAAGGCCAGACAAACAATGGAGGTGATGTGATGCGGTGGGCTTGGATCATGGGTTTGTTTGTGTTTTTGGGATTGGGAGCCTGTCAAGCACCCAGCACAGGAAATCCCGATGGCGGGGAGTCTGTTGCAGAGGGAAACTCCGACAGCGGAGAGCCTGTTGCAGAGAGCAATACGGAGAGCAGAGAGTCCGTCCCAGAGGGGGATGTGGAAGGCAAAGAACTCGTTGCGGAAAATCAGCCCGAGACCGTCGCGGAAAATCAGCCCGAGACCGTCACAGAAAATCCACCAGAGACCGTGGTTGCGGGGGATTGTAGTGTAGAGCAAAGCTGCACCAAACCCAAAGAGTGCATCAGCCCGGGCCCACGGCGCAAGGTTTGTGGGATCCCTCCGATGAACGAATGCGAGCAAGACGCAGATTGCCAAAAAAGCGATCCCAAGGCGATCTGCAAAGAAGGCGCAGGAAATTGTGGTGGCAAGGGATGTGTTGCGGGTTGCAAAGCCGATAGCGAATGCCTTGTGGGTGAGTCCTGCAAAAGCGACGGACATTGTAAGGCAAAAGAATGTATCGACAATATGACCTGCCCAAAGAATTTTGTCTGTAACAGCAACAAGACCTGCGAAAGGCAAAGCTGCCAAAAAAGCACCGAATGTTTAGGCTTTTGCGTCAATGCTTTTTGCCATGATCAAAAAGGGACGTGTGAAGAAGTGATCCCCGTTCCTTGAGTGGTTATACCCTTTTGATCTGAACGCATCTATCTTCCATTGTTTTAAGAACGATGAGAAAAGAGCCTAGGAAAACGTCTTTTGAAGTATCGTAGCGCGTGCTGTCGGGCGATGCCCTTGAGTTGAAAGGCGATCTCGGATCGCCTGTGATGAACTCCTGCACGCAAAAAGACGTTGTTCGCAGAGGTTTGCGTACCCACAAAGAGATCCACACGGCGAGGCCCGATCCGACGAAAGGCCCCACCCGTATCCTGTACGATAAAAAGACCGCTATGCTCGGAACCATCGGGCAGACGCAATCCTCTCAAACGCGGAATGTACAAGATATCACCGACAGCATAAGCCGAAAGATCCGCCGCGATGGTGTGAAACGGCAAAAGACAACGCTGCTGAACGCCCACACCAAAGCGACACCGACGGACGACCCGAAAACGCCCAAGCGCATCCCAGTTGACAAGCAACCTTTGCCCCCGACGTGGCCGCAACAAGCCCGTCCCTTCCATCTTGAGCACCCGATAAAAGCGAGAGCAAACCACAGCAAGAGTCCGCCCCTTGAGGTCTCGGATGCGAGAGCGTTCGTGTCCTCGATAACGGTATCTTCTGTAACGACCGCGACAAGAGACTTTGGTTTCGTCTGCGATATAGTACGTCGTCGGCAAAAGCCCCAAAATCGCCCGCATCTGCGACGGAATCATCCAAGCAGGCGCAGGGGGATCGGCTTGTGGTGACGACTTTTTACCAGAAAATGGTGGTTGTTTTGCCGATAAGGATGGTGGTTGTTTTGCCGACAAGGATGGTCTCTGCTTCGCCAATAAAGGAGAAGAAAGAACACCATGATGTTTCTGATCCGGTCGTAGCGAAACAGACTTCGGAGTGAAGTCTTTGCATCCAAAAAAGAAAAAAGCAACCAGAAGAAATCCCCAATCATACCTCTTCATAGCGATATCGGCCCTCTTGGTTGAGCAAATATTTCCCGTACTCTCGACTCGCTAAGCCGATCAGTAGGTACTCTTCAAAAGCCAACGTTGTGGGGGAAACTTGGCTCCAAACGCTTTTCTGCTTGTCTCCCCACAGCGTCGCGAAAAAATACACAGGGTCACGAGGGCGGACGACATTTTTTTCGACTGGATAAAACAAACGATCACGCCACCGTTCGTATTTGAGGGTGACTTTGGAGCCTTCGTGACCCGACAAGGTGGCCGCACTAAGATCCCCAAGATGATAAGCATAACCGTAGCCCCACCGACCGAATTTCCCGTTTCCCTTGTCAAGATCCTTGATATTCTCCGAAAGACTCCCTTCTTTTCTTCCAAAAGTCTCTGCTTTTCCGATATAAAGAGGAATGATCTCATCATCAATACACCAGTGCATCATGTAGAGGATACCGTCGTTGCGAACTTGTCCAGCGTCGTACTGCCGAATCAACTGTTTTCCCAACCCCCGCATCAACGACTCCATCCCATCGGAACGCTTGAGCACCAAGCGCCCATTCGTACCATACGGCAAAAGTTCGATCGAACCGTCCCTGCGCGTACAAAAAAGAGGAACCTGCTTATCAAGGACGCAGAGAGATCGAAAATGTTCTTGAAGCGTACCCAAAGCAAATGTCCTTTCATACGAAACATCAAGACAATATCTCACAAAAAACGAAGCTCTCGCCAAAAAAGCCCGTGTTCGCAGCGCTTCAAGCGACAGCGTCGTTTGAGTGAAAAACCTGTGATCTCTTCGCCGATACGGGGTCAAGAGGGCTTCGCCCTCTCGTGGGGCGTGGGGCAAAGCCCCACGAAAACTATCCCACAAGTGAGTTCGATCCCATCAGGTTTTTTGTTATGCAGCGCAACAAATCCCATCAGGTTTTTTATTATGCAGCGCAACAAACCCCATCAGGTTTTTTGTTATGCAGCAAACAATTGGATTTGTGTGGCGGCCATCTGAGCCATCCGAACGGTGGTGTCCCAGTCAGGATGGCGAACGATCAACACCCCGTCGCTGAGCAAAGTTTGTTTCCAATCTCGGCGCGGCGCACCGACAGGGAGCAGGTGGTCGGCACAAAGCCAAGGCCCGCATTGTTCGCGGAACTGCTGGAGTCCGTGGATGGCTCGGATATGGCCCTGCCCTTGTGCGCGCTTGAAGATGGCTGCGACGTTGTAAGGCCGCTCAGTTGGGGCATGGAAGGTCTGGTGGCAGCGCACCCGAGCCCACTCTCGAAATAAGTCGATATCGTTGGAGAAATTCATTTGATCCACGATATAAGCCCCTCCGGGACGACACGCGATCTCACCAAAGACGGCTTCTGATTTGGAAGTCAGATACCATTCCATGTGTACGAATCCCGTCTGCATCTGCATGGCCTTGAGGACTTGGTGGCCCATCTGAAGGCCGGGAGCGAGATGAGGTTGTCGAAGATCGCGGATTGTGATCTGAATAGGGCTGATCCACTCGTTCGTTCGCATAATCAACGGACGCGGCAGATATTCTGTGACACTCACCAGCAACGGTTCGCCTTCTAAGCACAAGGCATCGAAGGTGAATTCACGGCCATCAATAAATTCTTCGCAACTGAATTCAGGAATATGTTGCACGCGAGGCAAGACTTGTTCGAGTTCTTGAGATGAATTGATACGATAGGTATCTGCGCTGCCCGCACCTGCGATGGGTTTGAGGATCAGGGGATACCCGATCTTTTCGGCGGCGTGGCGGATCTCTGAGGTAGAGCGAACTCGGTGCGCATAAGGCACACGGATCCCCGCAGAAGCAACGCGTTCTTTCATGCGTTGTTTGTCGCGGAAATCCATCACGTGCTCAGGCGTCATCCCGGGGATCTGGAGCTGTTGACGTATCCGAGCAGCGGCAACCATCAACGGTTCCCACAAAGACTCGACATGGTGGACGGAGCGGCCTCTCAGCCAGTGCGATGTGCGCTCCACGAGGTCGTCCTCGTCAAGCAGCCGTGGAACCTGTAAATAATCCGAGAGATAGCGCCGAACCTCTTCAGGTAAAGCATGCGCAGGTTGATCCCCCACCCCCCAAACGCGAACCCCAACTTCCGCAAGCCCCCGCGTAAAATGGGGCATCTCACGCGGATAAGATGGACTCAAAAACAACACATTGACCGCCATTTCAATGGGTCTCCGCTCTGAAGTCTTCACAAAAAGCACACAGAGGCCGATTCTGCTCTCTGCGTGGAGGCAAAGCTCCTATTCTTTCTGCGCGAACCGAAGACGAAACGCAATATGCCTCAAAGCCTCGCCTCCGATCTTTGCTCGCGTGGGGCTTGTATGATGAAGAGATTCTGATGTTTCAAGCTGCGAAAAGCCGGCTATGTTCTACCGTCCTTTTCGTGGTGGAAGCCGATAGAAACAGGCGGCGGCTCCCGCATCGAAAGGGTCAATCGCTCGATCAGCGTTTCCATCGGGATATGACTGAGTCCCGCAAACTGTGGATCGCCCGACTCGATCACCCACCACGCACCGTCTTCGGTTTGTCCGACATCCAACTTCAAGTAAGCGGCTTGGAAACGCCGCGCTGCTTCTTGCACCAAAGCAAGCACCTGTTTTTCTTCTTCGGGTGAAAGCGTAATAAATGCAGTATCTCCAAAGGCCCAGTAAAATCCGTACGCAAGGATTTCTCCTCGCCACAGAAAAAACCGAAACTCCCGTGCAATCGGAAAACCGCCCAATGTCTCGCCGTTTTTTTTGAGCGGTAATAGCTTTCTTGCGATGACTCGCCCCCGAGATAGGCGCGTTGGAAAACGTTCGACTTTTTCTCGAAGCTCCGTCAACGTCGTCGCCACACATCCCCCCCACCCTTCGTCTTTTTGCGAGAACACCGCGCCTTTGAGGAATAGCGGCAAGCCAAGCCGAGCCACCACGTCTTCGAAGGTTGGCGCTTGTTTGATCGTTGCACTTTCCCTTTCGATCACCACGCTTTCCGCCGTCAACTCACCCAAACATCGCAACGAACGATCCAACTCCATGATCTCTTGATGCGCTTCGGGGGGATTGGGCAGGTAGATGTTTTTTTGCTGTAGATGCCGATACACCGCTTCGTAATGCGCTTGACTTGGAACGTAGCCGCTCCACAAAGCCCGTGTCGGCTCGGCCCGTTCGGTGACGCCCGAAAACACGGCCTCCAAATCATCCGCACAAGCGTATTCTTTTGGGATATGCACAACCTCCCAACCGCACCGAGCAAACTCCATCGCCATTCGGTGCATATCGCTGATATGGTCGAGATGTTCGTATCCCCCATCTTGCGGGGGGTCGGCTTCTGTGAAAACAATCATCGTTTGGGTTCCTTGTGACGGTCGAGTGCCTTGCTCAAAGAATACCAAGATCCCGAACCGATGGGCCTTGTGTTCAGCTTCTCACCAAAGAGAAGTATTTTCGGAAAGCAGCGGAGATGCTTTGTTGATATCGGGTGGCGCATCCGAGACGTTGTGGAGAGAACGATGCGATGCCTCGATGGATTTGTGTTGGATTGTGGTGGTGCATTCGAGATGTTGTGGAGAGATCAAATCGATGGCGTTGTATCTTGAGGGTGTGATCTTGGGGCTTCCGCTGATGTTTTTGATGGGGCCTGTGCTGATGACTTTGCTGCAAGAGAGTTTGCAAAAAGGATTTGTGGGTGGGTGGTTTGTGGCTTTGGGGATCTTGGTGGGTGACGCATTGTGTCTGTTGTTATGCTACGCAGGGCTGTCGCAGATCGCATCCGCTGCGTGGGTGCAACCCACACTCACCGTCGCAGGAAGTCTGGTGTTGTGTGCTTTTGGCGTGGGTGTTTTTTTCTCAAAGCCCCGAACGATCGAATCTAAAGAGACGATCCCATCGGCTTCTTTGGCGGCTGCTTTTTCAAAGGGCTTTGTGGTCAATGCCATCAATCCCTTTGTGTTGACGTTTTGGTTGGGCTGTATGAGCCTTGCGAATGCCAGATTCAACGGATCGTTCGCTTCGATCAGCCTGTTTTTCTCAGGTACGCTCACCGTGATCTTTTTGAGCGATGTAAGCAAAGCCTATTTTGCTTCCTTTTTGAGGAAGTGGATCCACACCCATCGGTTGCAAGTCTTTCATCGCATCACGGGCCTCTTTTTGATCGCTTCAGGTCTGTATCTTTTGGGAAAGCATCTGCTTTCTTGAGAGCAGTGACTGGTTGACAAAAACCCTGTGGAGAGCTTTGTTTGGCGTAGCCCACTAAACCGATAACCACCGCGAGGCGTTGATGACACCGAGTTTTCTCCCACACGTTCTTTCTCTTGAACCGTCCGAATGTTCGCCCTTTTTGCGTATCTTGAACGAAGCCGTGGCAACGGCTCTTTCTTGTGATGAGCTACAAACGCGGCTGCTTGGGTGTTTAGAAACGTACGTCTCAAGGCGAGTTTATCCTGCTTGGCTGCTTTTGCACGCAGCAGAAGACCACCGCGATGCACTCTCTTCGATCGTTCATCTCGATACGCCCTTGTTTTGGGCAGAATCGGTGGATGGTGACTCGTTTTTCTCTCGCTTTCATGGTCTTGAAAAAGGCCAACTGATTTATCGCCGCTACAACAGCGAAACATTCGAGTACACAGGAAGCCGCAACCCTAAAGAGCGGAAACGTCGGATGCAAAAAGACATTGAACGTGTCGGGGCGTACGATCTGGACGGTGGCTGCGTGCTCACGCAGTTTCGTTGGTTTGGGCAACGCCCTGACACCACCAAGGCTCTTGTGGCCTTTCTCGAAACCGCATCGCTGGCCAGTCGAGAAGAACTACCTCTTTACACCGCACCCTCCGAAGAAGAAGTCTCCGCCACCCCATCCATCGGCGAGAGCCTGCCGTCTGCACCGTCAAACAAGAAAGAAAAAAAGACAACGAAACAAGAGAAAAAGACAGCCGAGTCGGATACATCAGGCGTACAAGAAACTCGATCGGAGACGGTGTATTGCTTTGGTGCTGATCAAGGCCGCAGCAACGCCTATTCTGAAGAGGGGCCGCGCCAGACCCCGCGTATTTTGTGGTACAACGAATCAGATGGTGTGAACGGGAGTGAGTGGGGCGGAGATCCTGTGGTCGGGGACGGTTTTGTGTTTGCGAGCACGTCGAGTTATACGCTCCAAGCTGCGGTTGTGGGGTTGGATGGGCGGACGCACTGGGCGCGTCAGATCACGTCTTCGCAAGGTTGGCCTGTGGGGGGGGCCTGTATCGTCGGGGGTGTGATCTACATGGGATCCAACAAAGGTATTCATGCACTTGACGTTGGAACAGGCGAGGAACGCTGGCTTTCCAAGATCAGCGGCATCGAACAATCCGCTCCCGTTGTCGTCGATGGCGTCTGTTATGCCCTTGGGAAGGGAGCTTTAAGCGCGATTCGTTGTGATACAGGCCGAAAGATCTGGAGTTTTGATTGTGAAGGAAAATATTGGAAAGGGTTGGCGTACAAAGAAGGCGTATTGTTTTTCTCGGTGGATGGGCTGTTGTACGCGCTGGAGGCGAGCAAGCAAAAGCGCATCGTTTGGAAAGCGCCTTGCAGCGCGTTTATGCTCGGAGGGCGGGGGCCTTTGGTGTATGGAGAGCAAGTGATCGTTAACGCACCACAGCACGAATCTCTTCAAGCGTTGGATCGTGCGACAGGTCGGCGGCTTTGGGAAGTTCGCTTTGCCCAAGAAGAAGGCTGTAGCGTGGGCGGCGGAGCGTTGGCGGCTGCGGAGGATGTGTTGGTGGGGTTGGATGGAAAAGGCCGATTGCAGGCGCTGAATCTTGCGGATGGCTCGCCGCGCTGGTGTTATGTTCCCAAAGACTTTTCCAAGCCCTACAAGATCGGGAATCGTGGGGCGACGATCGCAGGGCGCACCGTGTATGGGGTGATGGTGGAAGACGGAGGGATGGGCCGCCAAGAACTGGTCGCTGTGGATCTGTTCGATGGGAGCGAGCTTTGGCGTCTGGGCAAGATGCCCTACGTGGTCGACGGTCGACCGTACAAAGATCAGGCTTTTTCTTGGCACTGCACGCCCGCCGTCGCTCAAGGCGTTGTCTATGCGCAGATCTGCAATCAGTTGTTTGCGTTGGGTTATTGAAAGATATCGCGATGCGATCTATTTGTAGAAGTTCCGCGCCTTTCGCGGTAACATTTAGGAGTTATGGATGAGAAAACAATTGCGAAATCCGTACGCCTCGATCCTTCCGTGGACGAACGGGGTGGCTTTGGTTTGTTTGGTGATCTTCGTTGGGTTAATCAGGTCACCGGGGCCGAGGGACAGCGCTCCGTTGAACTTGCTGATCGCTGGCATTTTTCTTGTTGCTTCGTCGCTGTGTGCGTTGTGGTATGCAAGTTTGAGCCGCCGAACAAACGGAATATTGCGCAGGTTGGCGAAAAATCCCACAGTTCACTGGACCATTCAAGGGAGCGACTGGGCCAAGCACAACAAGGAACTGTACCAAAAGCAGCGCCGACAGGGCCTGCTTTTTTTGGTGGGGGGAGCATTGCTTTCGTGGGTCGGGTACGCATTGGCGACCGACGCATCCCTAGGAGAAAGAGAAAGCCAAGAGCGGTTCTATCTGTTCGTTGTGGTCGCTGTCTGTGCGGGCGTGGGTTGGGTGCTTTGGTACGTGTTGCTCGAACGTTGGTGGAAAGGCTGTAGCGAGAAAGGGGTCGAAGTGTACCTCGCTCCCGGAATCTTATGGCACTCGCCTTCGACGATGTATGTTTGGAGGCTGGCCGGAGCGTTCATCATATTGCACAACGTCGAACTGATCGATGGAGATCCGCTCTGGCTACGTTTTACGTTTGTTTTGGGCTTAGGTCGAAACCAAAGGCTCAATCAGATCGACTTGCTGGTGCCTCCCGAAAAACTGGACGAGGTTCGGGCGTTCATCGCAGATGAGGTTCAGTTTATCGCTCTCTACAACGCTCTGTTGGCGGCCATAGAGAAGCCAAACGATCTGTTGGCGGCCATAGAGAAGCCAGAGGTAGAAGTCCCAGCAATGTCCGAAGAGGAGCGAGCGGCCTTTTTGCAAGAGCAAGCTGTCGCTTTGCGCGAGGAACAAGCGGCAGCAGAAGCAGCGGCAGAAGCAGAAGCAGAGGCTGTGCTCGCGATGTCTGAAGAGGAACGTGAAGCTTTCTTCAAGGCGGCAGCAGAAGCAGCGGCAGAAGCAGAAGCACAGGCTGTGCTCGCGATGTTAGAGGTACTCGAAGCCTCCTTCGAGACCGCAGCAGAAGCCGACGCCAATGCAAATCCGAAGATTTAGTCAACTGTTGCCAAAAAAAGCCGTGTTCGGGTCCGTTCCACCGACACAGCCGTTTAATCGATCTCTAACAAAATCGAGATCGCTGCCCCAAACACAGGCGACGACGAAAGGGGCTTTTCTTTGCTCACGGACAGTCGCGCCTAACCTCATGGAGTTTTTAGATGATGAAGCAATTACAAAATCCGTACGCCACAGCATTCGCATGGACGAAGAGGATCGCGTTAGGTTCCTTGGTGGGGCTGCTGGCGGCTTTTGTTCTGTGGCGGATCGACCCAGAAAAAGGAATAACGTCTGCTACCGGAGTCTCGTCTTTTTTTCTCTCGATGATCTCGGGGGTTGCTCTTCTGATCTCGTTGATCTGCGTCCCTCTTTACGCAAACTTGGCTCGTCGCTGCGGTGAACAATTGCGAGAATTAGTGGAAAATCCCACGGCTCATTGGACTTTTCAAGGAAGCGAGTGGGCGAAGTGCAACCAAAACCAGCTACGTAAAAAGCGTTTCCATCTCACGGTTTTTTGGATCCTCGGCGTGCTTTGTTTGGCTGGAGCGTGGGCGTATTTTCTAAGCGTTTCAAACAACCCCAGTGATCGCAGCCTACCGCTTTACGTTGCTCTTGCGCTGTTGGTGTGTGTTGTGCTGATTGGAAGCGTTTGGCATCTGTCGATCCAGCGCTGGTGGACTTTTAACAGCGAGAGAGAGGGCGAAGTTTATCTCGCTCCCGGAATCTTATGGTGTTCGCCTTCGACGATGTACGCTTGGGGGTTGGCGGGGTCGTTTGTCGAACTACACAACATCGAACTGGTCCACGAGGAACCGATTCGGCTGCATTGCACGTTTGTTGTGGGCGCAGGGCAAAACCAACACTTGAAAGAGGTCAACTTGCCGGTGCCTCCAGAAAAGCTGGAAGAAGTTCAGGCGCTCTTTGCGCAGGAGGCGCTGTTTGGGCCGAGCTTTGCGAGGCGGCTGCTCGCGTTGGATGAGAAAAGCCGAGAGGAGGTTCTTCGCGGGATGGCGACGTTGCAAGCCGTCGCAGAGATGCCCGAAGAACAGCGCGAGGCGCTGTTTAAGGCCGTCGCAGAAGCCGACGCCAACGCTGCTCCAGAACCCGAAAAGTGACAAGAGCGAGGTACTAGGGGCATCTCGCGGTCAAGAAAACCAAGCCGTTTTGCGATCCACAAAGATCCGCATCCACAACTCGAACACCATCAGCGAAAAGATCAAGTACGATCCGTCGAGATGGCCTTGTCGGTCTTGTTCGAGCAGCTTGTAAACGGCGGTCGGGTCGAAGATTCCGCGTTGTTGGAGGTTGCGAGGGGAGAGAACATCTTCGACAACGTCGCGCAGTTCGACTTTGAGCCAGCGGCGCATGGGGACACCAAAGCCTGTTTTGGGGCGGTAGATCACATCATGAGGGAGATAAGGCTCCATCGCACGTTTCAAGATCCACTTGCTTTGGGTGGGGGTTTGTTTGAGGTGGATCGGGAGGCTGGTCGCAAATCGGATCAGATCGGGATCGAGAAAAGGAACACGCACTTCGACACCTGTGGCCATGCTCATCTTGTCGGTGTAATTGAGGTTATGGTCTGGTAAGAAGTGCTTGCCTTCGAGATAAAGCATCTGGTTGATCGGGGGGGTGTCGGGAGGCAGTTTGGCGAGAGTATCCATCAGCGGAGCAGAAAAAGGCAGTGCGGCGAGTTGTTTTCGGATGGCTGGGGTGTAAAGCCCGAGGATGTGTTCGGGTGGAAGACAGTGAAAAGCCGCAGCGATGCGCTCGCGAGGGGGGCGATCTGCGTATTGAAAGGCTTTTTGCATGCGCCGTCCGAGCGTGGAAAGCGTGGGGAGATGCCCTGTTTGTTGACGCAGCAGCGTCCGCAAGGGGCGCGGAAGCCAAGCCCACGCGGGTTCATAAAAGAGGGCTTGGTGCCGACGATACCCCGTAAAGAGATCATCTCCCCCTGTACCCGAGAGCAACACTTTGATCCCGTGTTGGCGGGCCATCTGGCAGAGAGCATAGACATGGAGCGGAGCGAAATCAGCTTGCGGCTCGTCGAGGTGATAAATCATTTTTTCGAGGTGTTGGGCCATCTCGGGGCCGACATACAGGGTATGCAGATCGATATCGAACGTCTTGGCGACCCGTTGGGCGTAAGGCAGATCGTCCACGCGCCCTTCGCCTTGGGGGTTGGCCTCCCCTTGAAAGCCGATACTGAAGCACTTTCT
Source organism: Myxococcota bacterium (assembly GCA_963169055.1). Classification (GTDB taxonomy): domain Bacteria; phylum Myxococcota_C; class UBA6777; order UBA6777; family UBA6777; genus JAKLKB01. Next base: position 8,745 of record CAUJFU010000172.1, on the reverse strand, counting down.
TTGCGGTTCGTATGCCACACGCTGCGCCAAAGCCACAAGGCTGCTCGAATCCAGACCACCCGAAAGGAACGCACCGACGGGAACATCCGAGACCAGTTGCCGTTCGACCGCGAGCGTCAAATGCCTTTGGAGCGCTTGGATAGCGTCTTCTTCGGATATCGGTCGGAGCGGTTGATCGTAGGGCAGGTCGTAATAGGCGGATGTTTCGAGACGATGGCTTGCATCAAGCCACATCAAATGGCCGGGTGGTAGCTTTTTGACCGATTGGAGGATGGTATCGGGATGAGGACTCCACTGGTAAGTCAAGTGTGCATGAAGGCTCGGTAAGTGCAGGCTGCGATCCACCTCTGGATGACACAACAAAGACTTGAGTTCGCTTGCAAACAAGACGCCTTGCTTGGTTTTTGTGTAATAGAGCGGTTTCACTCCCACGCCATCGCGTGCCAACAGCATCTTTCTTTTTGTGCGATCCCAGATCGCAAAGGCGTAGATCCCGTTGAGTTGGGCCAACATCTTTTCACCGTCACGACAATACAGTTGAAGCAACACTTCTGTATCGGAATGACCACGAAAAGCATAGCCGTCCTGCTCAAGCGAGCGCCGAAGCTGGCGGAAGTTGTAGATCTCGCCGTTAAAGACGATCACCACACGCTTGTCGTCTGTAAACATCGGCTGGTGGCCGAGTTCAGACAGATCAAGGATCGCCAACCGCTGATGCCCCAATCCCACGTGTTCTTCTGCTTGGTAGTAAATCCCCGTATCATCGGGGCCGCGATGTTGAATCCGTTCGTTCATCCGCCGAAGAAGCTCTTCAGAAAAATCCCCAAAAAACCCGACAAATCCGCACATCACCCTGCCTTCTGTTTTGACGAACCCGTTTGCCTCACCTGCCGCGAACATCACTCTCGTTGCAGGCCGCAAACACGGACGGGAGTCGATCACCTACGCCGAGCCACCGAGGGCAACATATACAGGACTTCTCGCGGATCGTCACACAATTTGTCGGCTAGAAGGAAGCGGCGAGAGCAGGGCTAACGGAGGATGCGGCGGATGTTGTGGTTTTCGCGGTCGCCGATGTACAAAAGGCCGGACGCATCGAGGGCGATGCCAAAAGGATCGTTGAATTGGGCTTGGCTCAAAGGCCCGTCTTGGAAGCCGGCGTCACCCGTTCCTGCGAGGGTTGTGACATTGCCTGTGGGATCGATCTGGCGGATACGCTGGTTGTTTTGATCGACGACAAACAAGTTTCCTTGCGGATCAAGGATAATCGAAGCGGGTCGATCGAACTCTGCTTGCAAGGCTGCACCGTCGCTGTATCCGCTGTTTCCTGTGCCTGCGACGGTCGAGACGATGCCTTGGGCGTCGATTTTGCGGATGCGGTGGTTTCCGCGATCCGCGATGTACAAGTGGCCCGCGCTGTCGAAGGCGAGGCCGTAAGGTTCGTTGAATCGGGCTGTTGCGGTGGGGCCATCTTGGTATCCTTGACTGCCTGTTCCTGCGAAGGTTGTCACGTTTCCTTGGGGGTCGATACGGCGGATGACGTGGTTTTCGCTGTCAGCGACGTAGAGGTGATCTTGCTTGTCCATGGTCAGACCGTAAGGGGTGTTGAACTTGGCGATTCCCCCCAATCCATCGGCAAGTCCAGCGATGGATTGTCCTGCGAAAGTGGTCACAACGCCTTGGGCGTCGATACGGCGGATGCGGTGGTTGTCGCGGTCAGAGACAAAGATCGCACCTTGACTATTGAGAACAAGGCAGTGGGGGCTATCGAATTGAGCGGTGTTTGAAGGGCCATCCAAAAAGCCCGCGATGCCTGTTCCTGCGATGGTCGAGATCTCGCCGTTGGGTGTAAGCTTTCGGATGGCGTGATTGTCTTCGTCGGCGATCAACAAATGGCCTTGTCGATCAAAAACAAGCCCTGACGGTGCGTTCAACAAAGCCTCGCCGCGTGGACCATCGGCAAAGCCTTCGGTTTTTCCACCCGCCGAAGTGCGCACCTGCTTTTGCGTATCGAGCGTTCGCAAGAGGCGATTGGCTGTATCGGCGATCCACAAGTCGCCCTTTGCATCGACGATGATCGCGGTGGGAGCGTTGAGTGTGGCGGTGGCCGCAGGGCCGTCTTGAGATCCTGCGAGGCCCGTCCCTGCGAGGGTCGTGACGATGCCTTGGGGGTCGATGCGGCGGATGCGATGAGCGCCTTCGGTGATGTAGAAGTTGTTGTTGGCGTCGAGGGTGATGCCGGTGGGACGGTCGAATTGGGCTTGTGCAGCGGGGCCGTCTTTGTAGCCGCGTGTGCCGTCTCCTGCGAAGGTGCTGACTTGGCCTGTGGGGGTGATCTTGCGGATCTGTTGGTTGTTGTAGTCTGCGACGTAGACGTTGCCGTTTTTGTCGATGGCAAGGTCTTGAGGCGTATCAAAGCGGGCTTGGGAACCTGCACCGTTGACAAGGCCACGCCGCGAACCTGCGAGCGTTGTCACGTTGCCTTGGGGGTCGATCTTGCGGATACGGTGGTTGTCACGATCTGCGACGTAGAGAATGCCGTTGGCATCGAACCGTAGGCCGTAAGGTTCATCAAATTGGGCTTGTTTGGCCGGTCCATCGGCAAAACCTGCGCGACCTGTTCCTGCGACATCAACAACACGGCCTTGTGTGTCGATCTTTCGGATCAGGTCGTTTCCACGTTCCGCAAAGTACACTTCGCCGTTTGGAGCGACCGCAACCCCCGAAGGCTCGTCTAGTTCGGCTTTTGAGGAAGGGCCATTGGTATAACCCGCTTTGCTGTTTCCTGCGATGGTCGTGACGTTCCCCAAGGGATCGAGCTTTCGGATGCGATGGTTTCCTCGATCCGCGATATACAAGTTGCCGTTGGCGTCAAGCGATAGCGCGATCGGTCCGGCAAATCGGGCATAACGCGCCTCTCCGTCCCGCCAAGGCGCTTGCCCCGCAAAGGTTTCGACCACAGGGCGTTCGGCGCATTGGCCGTTCACGCAGACTTGATCGCGGATACAGGCTTGTTGGCATTGACCACAATGGGCTTCGTCGCTGAGCAGATCGACGCACTTTCCGTTGCAACGACGCTGTCCGAGCGGGCAATTGGAGGGGACACACAGGCTGTCTTGGCAGTACGTTGTCGGAGAGCAGGCTTTGTCGCAAGCTCCGCAGTGTTTGTCGCTGCTTTTGAGATCGACACAAAATTCCCCACAGCGCTGGGTTTCGACGGGGCATTTGTCTGTGCAAAGCCCTTCGGCGCAGCGTTGGTTGCGTGGACAAACCAGATCGCACTGGCCGCAGTGGCGAAGATCCGTTAGAGAGTCCACACACGCCCCACTGCATCGCAATCTTCCAGAACCACACACGCACTTTCCACCTTCGCAACGCTCGTCGGGCGCGCAAGCGTTGCCGCATCCTCCGCAATGTAGGGCGTCGGTTTGAAAGTTCACACATCCCCCCAAACACACTTCGGGCGTGGCGGAAGGGCAGCTTGTAACGCAACCCGCACTTGAGCAAAGCTGCCCGCTTTCACAGGCTTTTTGGCATCCTCCGCAAGATTGTTGATTCGAGCGCAGATCGACGCAAGCTCCGCTGCATTCGGTCAAGCCTTGCGCACATTGGCAACGCCCCTGAGCGCAGGTTTGCCCCGCTGCACAGGCTTTTCCGCATCCTCCACAATGTTGCGAGTTGTTTTGTTCATCCACACACCCGCCCAAACACACCGTAGGCGTGGCCTCTGGACAGGCCGCAACGCACGCACCTTTGGCGCAAAGCTGCCCTTGCCCACAAGCGCTTCCACACGACCCACAATGCTGACCATGAGCTTGCAAATCGACGCAAGCACCGCTACAAGCCGTCAATCGGGGCGCACAAGCGAGTTCGCACCGTCCCTGTTGACAGCGCTTGCCCTCTCCACAAACCACCCCGCAAGCTCCGCAGTGTTGCGCGTCTGCTTGGGGATCGACACAGCTTTCGGCACATTTGAGCTTGGGGGAAGCGCAAGAGATCGGAGCCTTGCAGACGCCCTGAGCGCACAATTCGCCCGATTTACAAGCCTTTCCACACGCCCCGCAATGTTCGCCGCTTTGAGCGGTGTTGACGCATCCAGAACCGCAACGGCTTTCGCCTGTCCGACAAACGCAAGCCCCTTCTTGGCAGATCTCCCCAGTGACTTTGCAGTCGCCGTTTTGTTTGCAGGGGCCTGTTTCGGCTGGACAGGCCGCAAAGAACAGCCACATCCAGAACCATCCACACATCCGCCATCGAGGACGCCAGAACCACCCGCCCATCCGCCATCGAGGATGCCAGAACCACCCGCCCATCCGCCGTCGAGGATGCAACGCCTGCTCGCCGCTCCCTTCTCGATCGCTTGATGACGTCGGCTGTGATGGGTGGTTTGATAACATCGGCTGTGATGGATGGTTTGATAACATCGGCTGTGATGGGTGGTTTGATGGCAGACGCGAAAAAAGCGTGGTGGGTGGGGTCGTTTTCATGCGCTTGCTCCGAGATGTTGGTCGATGTGTAGAGATCAAGATGAGGAGGGCCGCAATCGAATCGAGATGTGGGGTTTCGCCTCACACCCCACTTCCAAGGGCGCGGCTTTATGGATCCCGTGCTTGGCGAAACAAGCCAAGGCATTTCAAATCAACAACGTTGCCGATTGAAATACCGCGAACACGGTGGCTTTCTGCCAAATGCGCAACTCCTATCAAGAAATCGAGCCACCCACGAGCATCCCGCACAAGGTTCGCTCTGTCAAGCACAGCACAAGCCCTCGAAGAAAGCGGCCAAAGGCTTGTCCAACGCCAAGCGCACCCGAACTGCCAGACACAGCACAAGCTGCCGAAAAAAGCAGTCAAAAGCTTGTCCAACGTCAAGCGCCCACCGACCGCCAAGCACAGCACAAGCCCCCGAAAAAAGTTCTTTCTTCTTTGTGAGCTTTCGCGTATCTTCGGGAGGTTCTATCCAATAGAAGCGGCACTGTGGGCAAAGAAAAGCCGTGTTCGCGGAGACTCAAACGGCACGGCTGCTGGTTTGAAAAGCATCTGTGTATTCCGTCAACACGGGGTCAAGGGGCCTTCGGCTCCTTGTGGGGTGTGAGGCAATGCCCCACAAAACAAGTCCGATCATTCACCCCGCCAACTGAATTCATCTAGGAGGTCCGAGCGATGAGGCGAGCATGGTTGTTGTGCGTATGGATGGTGTTTGGGATGTGGAGTGCGGGGAGTGCGTATGCCGAACCTCCACAGCTTTTGAACATCAGACCCCCTGCTGAGAGAGTCAAAAAAAAGCGTGTTATCAAAGATCTCGTTGGGATCGAGCTTTACAAGCGGCTTCTTCGAGAAACCCGCAGCCCGAAACCTTCGCCCTTGTTTCAAGCTCTCCGTCAAGAAGCCGTCACCACCCCCAAACCTACGGGGGAAAAGCGCACCTTTGTGGGAAACCTCCGCATCCTACAGTCTGGAAAGACCGAGCTGATCTTGGCCCGCGAACAAGACGGAAAGCTCCATGTCTTGGCCCTCCCCAAAGACAAAGCCGCCCTCAAAAAAGGCGCTGCTTCGCCTTATGCAGCGATCCACGAACTCGCTCAACACAAGCTGCAAGTCACAGGGACGCTGTCTTTCGTTGACCTCGAAGGGACGCGCTTTTCGGTCTTGCAACTCACCGCCCCCCCCCAGCGCCAAATGTTGGATCGCTTGTTTTTCTTGCTGATTATCGCCTTGCTGTTTTTTACGATGGTTGGGATGGGATTGACCCTAACAGGGGAGGACTTTGCACGCATTGCCCAACAACCTCGCGGCATGATCGTGGGTCCGATCTGCCAATTCGGTCTGTTGCCGTTGTGTGCTTTTGCGGTGGGGCATCTCTTCGGGTTTGCGACGGCGTATCCTTTTATTTTCGTGGGGATGTTGTTGGTGACCGCAAGTCCGGGCGGTGTGACGTCCAACTTGATGACCTACTTTGCGAAAGGCGACGTCGCCCTTTCTATCTCTTTGACCGCCTTGTCTACGGTGTTTTCGTTGGTCTTGACGCCGCTGTTGATGGCGCTGTACGCCGCAGGCGTCCCCGATATCAAACTTCCCGTAGGGACAGTGATCGTGCAGATCTTTGTGTTGGTGATCCTCCCCCTTGGCATCGGAATGTTGGTGCGTGCCAAAGCCGAGTCCTTTGCGTTGCGCAGTGAAAAGTTTTTCTCTGTCTTGGGGATGTTTTCTCTGCTGTTTTTGGTGGTGGTCGGCGTCCTCAGCAACCTCGATAAGTTCGCTGACACCGAACGATACGGCCTGCGTTTTTATTTGAGTGTTTCGCTGTTGCCCTTGCTTGGGATGCTGTTTGGTGGACTGCTCGCCAAACTGCTCGGTGTGGGCAATTCTCAAGTCCGTGCAATATCCTTGGAAACAGGGCTGCAAAACAGTTCGCTTGCGATGACGCTAGCGATCTTGTTGCAGGATCGGATGGGAGATTTTTATAGCTCGATGTTTTTCACTTCGGGGATCTTTGGGCTTTCGATGTATGTGAGCGGTGCGTTGGCGATCGCCTTGTTTCCGATGCTACTCCCCCTTGATGAGGCCCCACAAACAAAAGCCTGAGTCTTCAAAAAACCACTTCGCACGAAGTGGCGGATGTTAGGCCGTTTGGAAGATCGCTTGTTCGAGTCCTTTGGCGGCTTGTGCAACAGAGTATTGTTCGATCCACGTTTGGCAAAAGGCCCCCATCTCTTTGGCTTGTTCGGGCGCGTCCACCAGACGAAGCATCGCCTTTGCGAGATCTTGTTCGTTGCCTGTTTGGAACAAATAGCCCGTCTTCCCGGGCAACAAAAGATCAAGATGGCAGCCGATCATATCGCTGAGAACCAACGGTAAACCGAAAAGCATCGCTTCGTTGGCGACCAAACCCCAAGCCTCGTACACAGAGGGCAAGACGAAAGCGTCCGACGCCATAAAATACCGACTCAACTCAGACTGATTCACAAAGCCTTGAAACATGAGCCGATCCCCGAGGATCTTGCGGCCTTCCGCCAAGACCTCTTCGCGTTGTTCTCCATCCCCAAGAAGCAACAGGGCGACTTTTTTGTGCTTAGGAAGATGTGCAAATGCGCGAACAAGGCACATCACACCTTTTCGAGGAATTAATTTTCCAGAAAATAAAAAAACAAAGGTGTCGTCATGGATACCGATTTCTTTTCGGCAGACCGAGCGATTAAGGACTTGGCGCTGTTGGGAAAATAACTCGTCATCCACACAATACGGCGAGAAAAAAATACGGCTCGGTGCAACGCCATGTTTTAAGAGATGAAGTTCGGCTTGTTTGCCGATGCAACCAAACGCATCAACGCGGCGATAAACGTTGCGCAAGACTTGGGTTCGGATCATCGTCTTCAATAACGGCGTTCGTTGCTTGAGATCCGTAAACTCCCCACGCATCAAGATCTTCATGCCCAAGGCCGGGGCATATCGCAACAACTGCCATTCGAAAGGCATTGTGTAGCCGCAGCACAACACCCAATCAAATTTCTCGGCGGTAAGATACTCCCGAAGGCGCGGGATAAAAAAGCTCATCGGGCGCTGGATATCACAGTCCTTGCGCAAAAATTCGTAAGGGTATCCCTCTAACAACGGCAGATCCCACTTGACCGCACGCCCAAAACCGGGATCGATGCCCCCCCGCACGCTGTGATCACTCAAAAAATGAACCTTGATATCCAAATCCGAAACCTTGGCGAGCTTTTTCCAAATCGGGGCTTGGTATTGGATGGGATGCGTCACAAATACACCAAGTCGCTTCATTTCGTTGTCGTTCTCCCGTCGTGTAAAGCAGCGTGGGTCGCCCGTTGCAAAGGTCTCGCTGTTCTCGCCGCGTGTCTTGGCCTTGCGCTATCTGCCGTGTCGCGCTGTCTGGCCACAAGTCGCGCGGAGTGTAGCCCTTCATCGGCAAAAAACAAGGGGGCAACGGATGAGAACGTCTTGCGAACAGTCCCGCTATTGCGATGTTTTCGCACTATTCGCCAAACCGTAAAACGGTGAACCTTAACGCCTGACAAGCCGAAAGCCGAGGTTGCTGTTGGCCTCCGTTGACACGTTCCTGTTGCGGAACGTTGCGCGCGAGTACAGCACGTCGTCGTACCAACTACCGCCCCGAAACACACGGAACGACGCTGCTGCGACGTAGACAGGATCAACGGCTCCCAACTTCGTATACGCGCTGTTATCGTATCCGTCGTACACCCACTCCCAGACATTCCCTAACATATCGTACAACCCCCATGCGTTCGGCTGCTTTTTCCACACAGGCTGTGTTTTCCCTCCGCTGTTTCCGTTGTACCAACCTATTGCGTCGGCAGCGCCGTAGCGCGACGTGCTTGTCCCCGCTCTCGCTGCGTATTCCCACTCCGCTTCCGTCGGCAATCGCCAGCCCTTGCATCCGATGTAATCGCTCCCTTTGTTTCCATGAGTTCCACAAAATGCTTTGCTCCCTTCTCCCTTGCAATCAAAGCACCGCGATAGCTGCGCGATTTCTGATAACTTGTTCGCAAACAAGGCCGCGTCGTGCCAACTCACGCTCTCTACAGGGCAGTCGTCACTACACGATGTATGCTTCGATGGATTCTCGCCCATCACCGCTTTGTACTGTGCTTGCGTCACCTCCGTTTCCATCATCCAAAAACCATGCGTCAACGTCACTGACCGCTGCGGCTTCTCATCACCTTGCGCCTCACTATCACCGTCAGGACTGCCCATCACAAACGAACCT
>CAUJFU010000171.1 GCA_963169055.1 Myxococcota bacterium | reverse complement strand
ATTGAGGAGTTTTTGATGAGCAAACAAGCCTTGTGGTGTCCTTCCCCAGCGCGGATCGCGGAAGCGCAGATCACTCGATATACCCGCGAGATGGAAGCCCAGACGGGTCTGTCTTTTCAAAGCTATTGGGATCTTCATGCTTGGTCGGTTCGCGAGACGGCGGCTTTTTGGGAGTCGATCTGGCGGATGGGTTCGATCCGCGCAGCGCAGCCTTATACCGAAGTCTGGAAGCCGGGCAAAGACATGATGTCGAGCCGATGGTTTTTGGATGCCCGCCTCAACTTCGCTGAAAACTTGTTGCAAGGCGACGAACACGCCGAGGCGATTGTATTTCACAACGAGATCGGACAGCGCCGTACCCTTACCTACGGGCAACTTCGAGAGACCGTCGCTCGGATCGCTCGATGGATGCGCCAGAAAGGTATTGGATTAGGTGATCGCGTTGCTGCGTACATGCCCAACATCCCCGAAACCATCGCAGCAATGCTTGCGGCGACTTCTCTCGGAGCGATCTGGTCTTCGACATCGCCTGATTTTGGCGAACGCGGTGTCCTCGATCGTTTCGGGCAGATCGAACCCAAACTGTTGGTCACGACAGACGGTTATACTTACAAAGGCAAACCCGTTCGTTCGCTTGATCGTATCCCGCGCTTGTTGGATGCCATCCCTTCGATCCAAGATGTCCTTGTTGTCGGATACATCGACGATATCCCCGCGATCTCAGACCTCCCCAAAGCGACCGCATGGCAAGATGCGCTTGCGGGTGCTCCCGCACCTTTGACCTTCACCCCAACGCCGTTTGATCACCCATTGTACATCCTTTATTCCTCTGGAACGACGGGAATCCCCAAGTGCATCGTGCATGGCGTCGGCGGGACGCTACTTCAACACATCAAAGAACAGCGCCTACACACCGACTTGCGCGCAGGGGACCGCTTCTTTTACTACACCACCTGCGGCTGGATGATGTGGAACTGGCTCGTCAGCGGCCTTGCATCGCAAGCCACCCTTGTCCTCTTCGAAGGCTCGCCCTTCCATCCCAACGAAGAGATCCTCTGGAAGATCGCCGAACAAGAACGCCTCCGCTTCTTTGGCACCAGCGCAAAATACCTCGCAGCCCTCGAAAAAACAGGATTGCGCCCCAAAGACCGATTTGATCTGAGCTCGCTAGACGCCATCCTTTCGACAGGTTCGCCACTTTCGGATGCCTCTTTTCACTACGTCTACCGCGATATCAAAAGCGACCTTCATCTCGCTTCAATATCGGGGGGAACCGATATCGTCTCCTGTTTTATGCTCGGAAACTCTACACTCCCCGTCTTCTCCGAAGAGATCCAATGCCCCGGCCTTGGGATGGATGTGCAAGCGTGGTCGGATGACGCCAAGCCCGTCACCCAAGAAAAAGGCGAACTGGTCTGCGTGCGCCCCTTTCCTTCCCAACCTGTGGGCTTTTGGAACGACGAAGAGGGCTCACGTTACCGCGATGCGTACTTTGACCACTTCCCGGGCATCTGGCGTCATGGCGATCTGATCGAGATCACCGAACGCGGTGGTATCACCATCTACGGGCGCTCCGACGCCACACTCAACCCGGGTGGTGTGCGCATCGGAACCGCCGAGATCTACCGCGCCATCGAACCTCTCCCTGAGATCCTTGACAGCCTTGTCGTCGGACGCGACGTCGACAACGATGTCGAAGTGATCCTATTCGTCAAACTTGCCCAAGATACCGCCTTTTCCGAAGCGATCGCCAAAAAGCTCCGCGACACCATCCGCCAAGAAACCACTCCCCGCCACGTCCCCACGCACATCCTGCCGATCAGCGATATCCCATACACCATCAGCGGAAAAAAAGTGGAGATCGCTGTCCGTCGTATCCTTCACGGCCAAGACGTCCCCAACAAAGACGCCCTCGCCAACCCCCAAGCTCTCGACTTGTACCGCAATCTCCCACAATTAAAAAAGATCACCCTCTAACCCCAAACCCATACGAAAGGAGCTTTTTCAGATGCTTTCTTCTCTCGCCTTGGCCGACCTCTGGCGGCCTCACACTCAACGCCATGCTCGCACTTACGATCTTGGGCTCGTCCTTGCGGGTAGCCTTCTGATCGCCGTCTGCGCACAGATCGCCTTCCCTCTGCCCTTTACACCTGTACCCGTCACGGGCCAAACCTTCGCCGTCTTGCTGGTCGGTATGGCCCTTGGCGCTTGGCGGGGCGCTGCGAGCGTCCTACTGTACCTCACCGAAGCTGCCTTCGGTTTGCCTGTTCTCGCAGGTGGAAAAGCAGGAAGCGCCCTATTACTCGGAGCCACAGGCGGCTACCTGATCGGTTTCGTCTTGGCGGCATGGCTCGCAGGGCGTCTCGCCGAACGCGGATGGGATCGTTCTCCCCTATACACCGTCTTCGCCATGACCCTCTCGACCACCATCATCTTTCTCTGCGGTCTCGCTTGGCTTTCCGCATTTGTTCCCTCCCAAAACCTCCTTGCCTTCGGCCTCTTCCCCTTCCTCCCGGGCGCTGTCCTCAAGATCGCTCTCGCCGCCGTCCTCCTCCCTTCTGCTTGGAAACTTCTCGGACAACCTCCCCGTTAATCTTTTCGGGCTGTTGGGGTGGTTTTTGTGGGGTGTCACCCCACACCCCACAAGGGACCTGTGGCCCCTTGACCCCGTGTTGGCGGGATGAATAGAGGTTTTTCAAACCAACGTTCGCTCCGCTTGAACACCCCGAACACGGCTTTTTTTCTTTCTGCACCAAGCCTCTGTCCAATCCCTCGCTCTCGTCTGTCTTTCACCGCCGATCGCCGTTCAGATCCTGAACAATCCCACCCGCTCTTTTTTTGCCATCTCTTGCTTTTGCCTTGTCGCACAAGCCTCACCTTGCCCTCTCGCACCTTGGCCCACCCTTTGCGTTTCGCCGCACTCGCCAACAAAACGACACGATTCTTTTGTTTCACCCACACCGTAAGGAGAAACGCCATGCTCAAGGTATCCGCCCTCCAAAACAAGATCGCCGCACAAACAGCCCCCGCAAACCCACCCACAGCCGAATCTTTCAAAGAAAAGATCCAGCAAGCCGCGAACAACAAAACCGAACCCAAAAAACTGTATGCTTGTACCGCAGGGCCGATCTTGCGCGCCGCTATCAACAAGCACAAAACCGAAAACAAATCCAACAACACCGCTGCCCAAAAGCCCACCACCGAAAAAACCGAGGAAAAAAGTGGCGGACTCTCCGACGAATTAGACCGCTACATCGCAGAGGCCCTTGGCCCCCAAGCCACGGCTTCTTCCGACCCCAAAAAATCAGAGTCCTCCACCCAAAACAACACACCGACAAACAACGCTTGTTCTGGCACAACGAAGCAAACCACAGACAGCGCTTGTTCTGGCACAACCAAACAAACCACAAGCAGCGCATCTTCGGCCTCAAAAGAACCGCCGCCCACACTTGACGATATCTTCCGCTGCATGGATGCCCTTGGCATCGACCCTTCCAGCCAAAAAGCAAACCCCCTCGATCCCAAACGCCTCCAAAGCATCCTCGACAACCCCAAAGCCACCCCCGATCAAAAAAAGGCCGCTCGTTATCTGCTCAAACACCAAGCCTTCCTCAACAAACCCGCCGTCAACGAAAAAGTCCGTACTGCTCACGGATGCCACACCATACGCCAAAACCTCGTCAAGATGATGATCCAAATGCTGCTCGCGACCCCTCCTCTCTCGTAGTACACACGCCTGCCTCTACACGAACATCCCACATCAAGACGGCGGTGCTGTATGTTCGGTGTCTTCGGTGTCTTCGATGTATTCGATGTCCTTGGTGTCTTCGGAGTGTTCGGAATGTTCGATGTATTCGGTGTCTTCGGAGTGTTCGGAGTGTTCGGAGTGTTCGGAGTGTTCGGAGTATTGAGGGTGTTCACGAAAAAAATCTTGAATGGACAAAGCGACGGTGTCGGTGATCCCGGGGACATTGAGGAGTTCTTGGAGAGAGGCTTGGGCGACACGTTTGGGGCTTTTGAAGGCTTTTAGCAGGGCTTGCTTGCGAGCGGGTCCGACGTGAGGGATCTCGTCGAGGACGGAGCGCAATTGGTCGCGGTCACGGGTCTTTTGATGGAATGCGATGGCGGTGGCATGGGCTTCATCGCGGATCTGGGAGATCAAGAACAGTTCGCGGTGTGGGAGCCTGACAGGGACGGCATTTTTGCGACCGGGGACGATGATCCGATCTTCCATCAGTTCGTCGCGTCCTTGGGCTTCGGCTTTGGCGACGCGCTTTTTGGCGATGGCAACGACTTCGACACCATCAAGTCCCAATTCTTCGAGTGCGGTGAGAGCCATTTTTAGCTGCCCCACCCCGCCGTCGATCACCATCAGATCGGGCAGATCGCCGTCAACGATGCCGCGCTTAAAACGTCGGGTCAAGATCTCTTTCATCGCTCCAAAGTCGTCGCCGCCTTCGGCCTCTTTGAGATGATAACGTCGGTAGGCGTAGCGATTGGGGAACCCGCCTTCAAACACCACGATCGCGGACACCGCATGACGGCCTTGTAGATGCGAGTTGTCCACACACTCGATCCGATACGGTAGCCGCGCCAAACGCAACCGCGCTTGCAACCGTTGCAACAACGACAACGAGCTATCTTCGGTCTTTTGGCTTTCCAAAAAGCCTTGTTCGGCATTTTTGTTTGCCATCGCGATCAGTTCGGCGGCATGGCCTTCTTCGGGCGTCGAGACCGTCACAGGGCGCCCCACCCGCTCGCTCAAGAGATCAGCCAAGGTTTCGGGCGCTTCGATCGCAAAAGGCAACAACACTTCGTGCGGCATATCGACCGCCGCCCGCAGATAGTAGGCCCCCAAAAACCGCTCCAAGATCTCCTCGTCCTCGAATTCTTGCTGATCAAACGAAAACGACCGTCCCCCCGAGAGATGGCCCCGTCGTACCGTCAACAACTGGATCTCGACCCGTAGATGATACCGAAAGAATCCGAAGATATCTCGATCTTGGCGGTCTTGTTCGCTGGCGACGTGTTGCTTTTCCATCATCTGCTCGATGGCCCCGACCTGATCGCGAAATCGTGCCGCCAACTCATACTGCCGATCTTGGGCGGCCTGCATCATCCGCTGCTTGAGCATCCCCACCAACTCATGATGCTTGCCTTCCAAAAACAAGATCACTTCATCCACATGCTCCCGATACTCCGATGTTTCCACGGGCAAACAACACGGCCCCACACAGCGCTTGATCTGGTATTCCAAGCAAGGCCGCGAACGATTCCGCATCTCCTGATCGTTGCACGTCCTCAACCGAAAGTGCCGCTCGATCAACTCCATCGTCTGTCGCACCGCAAACCCCGATAGGTACGGCCCAAAGATCCGCTCATTCGCTCGCGGCGCAGGATCGCGTGTCGAGCGGCGGATCACATGCAAGCGCGGATAGGCGTGCGAGAGATCCAGACGCAAACACAGATAACGCTGCTCCTCCTTCAAAAGAATGTTAAAAGGCGGCTGATGCTGCTGAATCAACGACGCCTCCAACAACATCGCTTCTTTGTCGGTGTGCGTTAGCAACACATCGATCTCCCCCAATAGACCGGGCAAACGCCGCACAAAGGGCCTTGGATCCGCACCCTCCTGAAAATACTGACGCACCCGCCGCTTGAGTTCCTTCGCCTTTCCGATGTACAGGATCTTTCCTTCTTGATCCTTCATGATGTACACCCCCGGCGATGCAGGGATACGCTGCAAACGTGACGCCCAATCAAACATCCTCACACTCCTTTTGCTTGTCGAATGGACTTGTTCGATGGTTTGTGTGGGGTTCCCCCCCACGCACAAACAACGCCCCCCATCCTAACTACAACCTATGCAAAAAAACAGGTACCCACCCCACCGATCTAGCGCCGCCAGATCACCCCAACCAAAAACCGAAACGAACCCGAGACCACCACATCCCCAAAGCCAAAAGTCAAGCGCCGCGCCAAGTTGCCGACGTACAAATACGGCCCTCCGCTGACGTTCGCAAACAACGAAAGGCGTTCGTTGATCTCGACTTCCCCTCCAATCAAAAGCTCGATCGGAAGGTGAAAACCCACCACCCGAGAGCGATTCTCCACATCAAAGCTCAACAACATCGGCAGTTCGACGCCAAAATTCAGATTGAAACGCTCGACAATGTGCAACGTAAACAACGCACCGATCCCAAGCTGCACCCCCGCAAGAAACGGCAAAATGTTTCCGCTACCGCCCAAGAATCCGCCGGGATCAAGCTTGAGCGCAAAAGAAAACTTGGGATCTTGCACGATCCCGATCCGCATCGGGATGCTCACAAAACCAAACCCCCCAAAAAACGGCAGCCCCAGATTGTAGTTCACCCGCGCTTGAAACGCTAAGTTGAATTGCGAAGAGTTCGCAAAATCAAAATGGAAAAAGGCTTCTGGAAACCCCACTCCACCCGCCAAGATCACTTCACCACCACGCAACAACGCGCCACCAAAAGCTGTACTGGTCTCCGCCTTTGCGCTCGTCTGCCATCCCCCTGCCCACAACCACAACCCGCACAACCATGCCCTGCGCCACGCCGCCCAATGCCCATTGCTCCACATCGCCCACGCTCCTGTTTTTGCAGATCCACAACAGCCTCTACGCTACAGCAGCCTTCTCTTTGCATAGGCGTCACTTGTTGGATAGGTGTTGTGGGGGGTTTGCCCCAGCCCCCCAAAAGGCAAGGGCCCCGCATACCCCCCGACGCGGCGGCGTGAATAGTATTTTAAAAAA
>CAUJFU010000170.1 GCA_963169055.1 Myxococcota bacterium | reverse complement strand
ACCACAAAGGAACAAAGCACATGACCCCCGATAGCTCGGACCCAAGGACTTCAACAGCATGGACGCTGCCTTTTTCGGCAGTTCAAAAAGACTCTTTGCCTTTGGTTGGCGGAAAAGGAGCCAACCTCGGCGAGATGTTTCGGCAAGGCTGGCCTGTACCACCCGGGTTTTGCGTCACCACCCATGCCTTTCGCCTTTGGCTGTCGCAGATGGAGGGCCACGAACAAGACGCCCTCTTTGGCTCGCTGCAACGCCTTGATTGCGCAGACACCGAAGCCCTCCGAGAGGCGGGCGCTTCGATCCGACAAAAGCTCTTGGCCCTACCTTTTCCCAAAACCATCGAAGAGGCTGTCGTGGCGGCTTGGCACGAGCAAGGCCAAGAAAAAGCCTATGCTGTCCGTTCGAGCGCGACCGCCGAAGATCTGCCCAACGCTTCTTTTGCAGGACAACAAGACACCTACCTCAATATCCGAGGGCAAGAGGCCCTATTGACGGCTGTTCGCGCATGTTGGGCCTCTTTGTTTACGGATCGAGCGATCGCGTATCGTACCGAACAAGGCTTCGATCATCGCGCTGTTTCCTTGGCTGTGGTGGTTCAAGCGATGATCTTTCCCGAAGTATCGGGCATCCTCTTCACCGCCGACCCGATATCGCAAGATCGCCGTCTGCTCTCTATCGACGCGGGATTTGGGTTGGGTGAGGCCCTTGTTTCGGGCATCGTCTCAGCCGATCTCTTTCAAGTCGACAAACCCACCCGAAAGATCAAGACCCGAAAGATCGCCGAAAAACACGTGGCGATCCGCCCCAAACCCGAAGGTGGCACCTTCGAGGAGATATTGGACCCGCAGATCGCCAACAGCCCCTCTCTTCGGGATGATCAGATCTTGGCTCTTGCGGATATTGGCACACGCATCGAGTCCCATTATGGGCAACCCCAAGATATCGAATGGTGCATCCAACAGGATCAGGTCTTTGTGGTGCAAAGCCGCCCGATCACATCGCTCTATCCGCTGCTTTCTCCACAACCCGACGACCCCCAAACGCACGCTTATATGTGCTTTGGACATCCTCAGATGATGACTGATGCCATCCGCCCCCTCGGTCAATCCGTACTCCGATGGATTTTACCTTTTGGTTCGGCAAAGATTGCCCCCGATGGATCGCCTTTTTTGGTCTCTGCGGGAGGGCGCTTGTACCTTGACCTCACGCCGCTACTCAACCATCCGCGCTTGCGCACGCGCTTTCCCAAGCTGATCTTTCTTGCCGATGAACGGATGTCCGCCTCTTTGGAGGCTTTTGTCGAACGCCCAGAATTTCTCGAACAAACTCGCTCAGGACACAAGATCGCTCTGTCTCGGCCTTTGCGCATCATCGGCCCCGCTTTCTTGCGCGCTCTGTCGTTGCTTTTGTGGTCGAACACCCGCAATCTCGTCCCCACCAAAACCAACGAACTCCATCAATTGATCGCCGATGTTCAGCGCGACCTTTCTTCTTTTGCACAAGGCCCTGCTCGCTTCGGGCGGATGTTGGAGATCCTTCGTTCTATTTTCCGCACGCACCTTGCACGAAAGTTCTTGCCGTTGATGATGGGCGGCATTCTCTCGCAGCGCTTGGTCGCGACGTTGTGCAAGAAAGACGCTCACGATCCAGATATCATCGACTTAACAAGGGGATACGAAGGCAACGTCACCACAGAGATGGATCTGCATGTCGCGGATCTTGCAGAGGTCGCAAGGCGCTTTCCTGCCGTATCCGAAAAGATTCAAAAAGAGCCCAAGGCATCGGTGCTTTCGACGCTCAAGCAGGTCGAAGGCGGCGAGGCTTTTTGCGAGGCTCTTACGGATTTTTTGCGCAATTATGGGATGCGTGGGGCTTGCGAGATCGATATCACACGACCGCGCTGGTCCGATGATCCGAGTCCTCTCTTGCAAACCATCGCAGGCAATCTCAAAAGTGAAGCCGCAGGCCAGCACCGCCAGCGTCACCACAGACTGATCCAAGAAGCCGAAGAAGCCGGAAAACGCTTGATTGCCCACGCTCGACAGATGTCGGGAGGTTGGTGGCGTGGTCCGTTGGTCAAGCGTTGGGTGCGCGTTCACCGCGATCTCATGGGCATCCGCGAACATCCCAAGTTCTGTTTGATCCGTTTGATGGGCCTTTTGCGCGAGCTTCTTTCCCAAGAAGCCAAAGCACTCCATCACAGCGGATGGCTCGACGATCCCAAAGACATCGACTTTCTCACACTCGAAGATATCCAAGAGATCGTCCAGCAGCACGCGCAACATCCCTCTCAGCCCGCCCTCCCATCCACCCCACCAGCGGATTGGAAAAAGATCATCCAACAACGGAAAGCCGAACATGAGCGGTTTACGCAGTTATCGCCCCCACGCATCCTCACCCAACATGGAGAGATCGTGATCGCAGAGCTTCGGCGTGAAAATCTCCCGGCAGGAGCATTGGTGGGTAGTCGTGCAAGTGCCGGAATCGTCGAAGGGATCGCACGTGTGATCCTCGACCCCTCCGAATCGAGCCTTCACCACGGCGAGATCTTGGTGGCTCCGTTTACCGATCCGGGCTGGACACCGCTGTTTATCCACGCAGCGGGCCTTGTGATGGAGGTGGGGGGGTTGATGACGCATGGCTCGGTGGTCGCACGCGAATACGGCATCCCTGCGGTCGTCTCCGTTCCAAACGCCACCAAGCTGATCAAAACAGGCCAGCGCGTGCGCGTTAACGGTGATCTCGGTTATGTCGAGATCCTCGAAGAGATCCCCTGATCTTTCCGAGAATCTCACGAATACGAAATCCGCCCACGGTGTAATCCGCATTTGTAGGGGCAGCCCCCTGTGGCTGCCCAACCATCGGGCATCTACAGCGGATCACACCTACCCTTCATACACACTTCTCTCGAATATCGTACAACTTCACGGCACAACGGGCAGGATCGGTACAGGCAGGGCATCAGGGAATTTCACCGCTGCATCGGCTTGTTCGCGCAACAAAAAGCGCCCCATCACCGCAAGCAAGCGATACGCACGAGTCCAGATCGTATAGGCCCGAAACATCGTATCTTGAAGCGCAGAAAGGCGCTCCATCAACGCTTCTTCGGAAACCAGCAACAACGCTTCCGCTGCTTGATCTAGCGGCAACAGCGCAGATTCCGGCAATTGCAGCGCATCGCCAAGCAAGCCTTGGTTGGCTCGCAGCAAACTCACCAAACGCACCGCTTCATCGGCAGGATCGCGCAAGTCTCGCGGCCTTTGCAGATCGGCAAGCGTCTCTGCGATCTGCTCGTCCACTTGCGCAAGTACACGCGCCCACGGCATCAAGCCTTGCATCCGCCCGCTCACTTCCTCTACCAACCGCAAGTATTCTTCCCCCTCCTCTCCCAAAGCCTCCACAAACGCCCGCTCTGCCGCCACAAACAACCACAGCCGATCGTGCATCGAGATCCACACACCCCCGTACTCTTTCCATTGTTGGCGATCAAAGTTCTTCACCGCGATCGGTGTAATCGTCACAAATTGCCGCACCAACGCTCCCGTCAACACTTCGGCGCGCTTCGATGAAAAGGCCGGACGCTCTAAGCTTTCTGCATCGAGCTTCTGCATCTCCTCTTGCCACTTTTCCAACAACGCTTCCAACTGCTCTTGTTTCGGCCTTCGCAACATCGCTTTCCGCTCCTGCTGAACTCGCTTGGTCGATCGATTGTGTGGGGTAAGTGAGGGCGTTTTTAAGCCGTCCACTTCGCTGACTCGACGGCTTCTTGGCGCTCTTCTTCTTCGCGCACACGTTCATCGCGCAAGATCCGCTGATGCGTCAAGATCATCGCCATCCCCACCCCCACCGAAAGACCCAAGGCAACGCCGATATCGCGCAAAGACAAGGGATGAAGCTCCAAAAACGACGCCAATCCCGACAACCACGAAACCTTGGTCACCACAAACAACAGCACAAAGTACAACACCGCAAATCCCAAGGCGAAGCTCGACAACTCCCAGTTCTTCCGCACAAGTTCCCACATCCGCTCGCGTCCGATGATGATCAAAAAGTTCAACAAGCTCAGCAGCACGACCTGCGTCAACAACGCCACTCGCGCCACTTCCACCGGCTGTCGAAACACCACCAGAGACAGAAAGTAGGAAACCAACGCAGCACCCGCGATCATCGATCCTGACGTTGCGGTAAAACGCAACACATCTCGCAAAAAATACGATGGCAGGCCACTCATCCGCTTGCTAAACGTGATCAACAACGCGGGTACGCTGATCGAAAAAAAGCCGATGATCGTCACATGGCGCGGAACAAACGGAAAGGCCAAGCCCAAAAACCCCGTCGCAAGGATCAAGATTGCAGCATACACATTCTTGGTCAAAAATAATTTCGCCGAAGATTGGACGTTTCCGATGATCGTCTCGCCTTCGGCCAGCACTTGCGGCATGATCGCAAAATCATTGTTAAGCAACACGATATCCGAAACATCCTTGGACATGCGGTTTCCATCGCCCATCGCCACGCCCAACTGTGCTTGCTTCAACGCAAGCACATCGTTCACACCATCTCCCACCATCGCCACATACCGCTTCTGCGCTTGTAAGCTGCTGATCAATGCTTTCTTGTTTTGCGGCGAAACCCGCGCAAACAACGAGTGCTGCTGCGCAACTTCGCCGATCTGCGCGGGTGTCATCTGATCCAACTCAGGCCCCGTCACCACGCGCTCCGTCGACTCCTGCCAACCTGAGGCTCGCGCCACCGCTTGCACTGTTTCTGCCGCATCACCCGAGATAATCTTCAACCGAATCCCGCGCTGCGCAAACCTCCCCAACACCTCGCTGATATCGGGGCGTACCTCATCCACCAAAGAAAAGATCCCCAGCAACCGCAACGACCCGTCCTTCCGCTCCTTCACGATCTCACGAAAATCTCCCGCATCGCCATCCACACACGCGAAGGCCAGATTGCGCAGCCCGTGTTTGGATGCCAACAACGCATCACCCCGCTGCTTCGCCTCTTCGGCGAATCCTTGGCGCAGCCGCTCGTAGGCCCCCATCACCAAACGCAACGGGCGACCCGTCCACGCCTGCTCCTTGGTTTTTTCCGAAGGCTCTTTCTTCGCCTCCGTAGAGGCTCCCTTAGCCTGTACGTCCGAAGAAGCTCCCTCAGCCTGTGCGTCCGAAACATCGAGGATCTCCACGCGCAAACCGCTGTACTTTTCCTTTGAGTTGAAGGGGACTTCTTCGGAGATATCCATCGCAGGGGCTTCTTGGGACTTTGCGATCGCCACTAACGTGGCGTTTTGATCGGTCGCCCCATGAGCAAAGGCTCCCAACAACACACGCATCGTCGTCTGATCCAACGCATCGTCGAGCGGCGTCACTTCGGCCAGTTGCAGCTCGTTCTTTGTCAGTGTGCCTGTCTTGTCCATGCACAAGGTGTCGATGTGAGCGAAGGATTCGACAGCATTCAGCTTTTGGATCAGCGCACCTTGCTGCGATATCCGAAACACACCGAGCGCAAAGGCCACCGTTGTCAACAAGATCAAGCCGATCGGAACCATCGACGTGACGATCGAAGCGACCGAACGGGTCGTCTCGATCGCGATCTCTTGCACCGCAGCCGCCGTCGCTGCGCTTGTTGCCGCCGTCATCGGTAGGCTCGCGGGCAATGCTGCCGCACTCTTCAGCAAAAAGTCGGATAATGCACGCCCCACCACCAACACACCCAAGATCACCGCCAAACCGATCATCACCTGCACCAAACGGTCGATGCTTCGCTGCAACGGTGACACAAACCGTTTGTACGAACGCACTTCACGCGCAAGCTTGTGGATATAGCTTTCCGCCCCCACTTTTTCTGCGCGAATCAGCGCCATCCCCGCCACACAAAACGAACCCGAACGCACCGCATCTCCGCCTTCTTTGAAGATGTACTCGGATTCTCCCGTCAACAGCGACTCGTCCACCTCACAATGCCTCGAAGCCAGAACCTCCCCATCTACGGGGACTTGATCACCTCGCTTCACCCACACCACATCCCCCGCCACGATATCATCCATCGCGATATCCTGTGCTGATCCCTCCCGAACCACCGAGGACATCGAGCGTGATAACGCCACGATCTTGTCCAGTGCGATCTTCGCTCGGATCTCTTGGATCATGGAAATGACGGAATTCACGATCGCCACAGTCCCGATCGCAAGGCTATCGTACAGCGTTCGCTTGTCGCCAAATACAAAGAACAACGCAACCAGCACCGCTGCAATCGAAAACACCACCAAGTTAAAGACGTTGAACAAATTCGAGAGAACAATCCCTTGGTAAGTTCGAGAGGTCTCACGCTTCACCGCGTTGATTCGGCCCTCTGCAACACGCTGCGCGACTTCCTGACGGCTTAAACCTTTGATCCCTTCGATCTCGTGTAAGGCTTCACGCCCCCCCTGTTCGACTGGCTTGTTTTTCTTCGACATACTCGATCCTCCGTCCTGTGCATCCTTGGAATCATCCAACAAGGCTTAGGCCATCCCCCCCCACAAAACAAGCCTCTTTTCCGCATCGCCCCTTCGGTGTTGACTTTTTCTTCTACAGCCTTGCAACTTTTTTCACCCGCAGCGGCTCTCTTCATCGCCGAAGATCGCCTACCCTTCGACTTCTTCGAGGTCTTCGTGCGGGCGTTCTTCGCGGCAATGGGTGCAAATTCCAACAAATTGCAGTTCGCTTTCCGCAAGCAATGTCCGCCATTTTTCATCCACCTTGAGGCTGACTTGATCACACGGAAGGCACGAGACCTGCCCACAATCCCCACATACAAAGTGCGGATGATGGTGCGTTTCCTCACCCGGCTGTATGTATTCGTAGTGAGTGATCCCGCCTGCGCGACTGGCCACACGGATCAGTTTCGCTTCTTCTAACTTGAGCAAGTTGCGGTACAGCGTTGCTTGATCCCAATCGTCGTGGCCCAATGTTTCGAGAACTTCGCCATGCGACAGAGGGCGACCAGACGTACACAAAAGCTGCAACACCGCAACACGCGGAGCCGTCGAACGCAAACCCGCCTCCCGCAAGATCTTTTTCCACTCCTCTTTTTTCTTGCCCATCGCTTTCTTCTCCCTTTTGCTGTTTCGGCCTCGCGCAACATACCACAGCCCCCCGCCAAAAACACCCCCGCTCAAACCAGCGGGCCTACCTCCGCTCTATCAGCTCATACGATATCCGAGCGGTACACAAAGGATCGCACGTAGACGCCCTATTATTGGGCAGCCACGGGGGGCTACCTCTTTACGATCACACAACGGGCGCATTTCGTATCACTTCCTCCGGCCACATCACGATGCGTTTGCCTCGCCATTGTTTGCGAAACTCCGCCCATGCTTCGGATTCTTCGGTTGTATCGGCCTCAAACGCGCTGCGCAGATACAGCGTGTCGGCGGCTTCCAGATGCGCTCGATATCCCTCGTGTGCTTGCAAACGCGGCTGCTTCCATTGCTCCCGATCGACCAACGCCACCACCGATTCCACCCGCACACTTTCTCTCAATCCTTCTTCCTGCAAGACTCCCAAGAGGCCCTTTGGATCGACTCCTGCGCCCACTTCGATCCACACACACGCCGGTCGATCTTCTCGCAATGCCCGCACAAACGCCACCTGAAACGCAACGCGCCCTGTACAGCAAGCACACGCACTCGGCAAAGATCGCCAACGCACCTGCTCATTCGCTTTTTTCAACGACTCCAAACGCACCGCAGCTTGCGCGGAAAACCACACTTGCCAACGTTCCCCCTGTGGCTTGCGATCAATCTTTTCTCCGATCCATCGGGTCTTTCCAACGCCACGCCACCCACACACAAGATGCACCAACACCCTCACTTGTATCCGCCTCCATCATCTTATCCCTCTCCATCTGTTTATGGGTTCCTTTCGTTAACGCCGCTGTTTTCGCATGATCCGACGAAACGGAGTGATGATGTACACCATCGTCCAGATCCACCAAAACAAGTAGGCCCCAAACCCGACCACCCAAAGCGTCTTGCTTGTGAGTGGTGAGAGAATTCCACGCGAGCGGCCAAGCAAGAACAGCACAGCTTCAGGCACCACAAAGCCCCACACAGCGGCCCAAACGATCGTCATCAACAAGATCGCGGGTGCAAACAGATGTTCCCGAATACGCTTGCCTTGATCATCTGCGAGATGCACCAAGCCCGAACAATAGGCCCACACCAAAACGATCCCGAACAGCGCAGGGCGTCCGTAGATCGCGATCCAACTCCGTCCCAATTCCAACAGATCGTGCATTCTTTACCACTCCTTATTTGTATAGGACTTACGCAGTTGACAAAAAACCCCATGTTCGCGCCCCTCCAAGCGAGAGCGTCGTTGGTTTGGAAAGCGGTGATCTTTTCGCCCCTCACGGGGTCAAGGGGCGACAGTCTATGGCGGTGTGTGGGGTGAAACCCCACCAAAACAAGCCCAAGCAAGCCACCCCAACAAAATTCACAGAACACCCATCTTGCGCGCATCTCTCTTTCTTGTCGAGAATGTAGATGCCTCTTGGATGGGCGATGCGCTCGCTTTTTTGTACAAGCAACGCGCTCGCTTTTTTGCCTGCTTTGGGTATTCCACCCACGCCATGCCACAGGAAGACGCGATGTCGACATTACCGATGCGCTCCGCTCCGCTCCCCCTACCTCCCAAGGTCTTGCAAAAGAAGAGGCAACGCCAAAGACAAAAGCGCATCGCTCAAGTGTGCGGATATTCGGCGGCTTGGGGGATCAACCTTGCGCTACTCGCAACGATCAGCTTGATGGTGGCGTTGTGGTGGCAGCCCTTTCCGCACGATTGGTTTGCGGCGGGGACGATATCTTTGCGCATCCAAGATCGCAACGGTCGGTTTATGCACGAAGAACCTGCTGCCAACGATCGTTTTGGTACGTGGCTTCCGGGCGATCGCCTTCCATCCGCGATCCGTATCGCCACGCTCGCCGCCGAAGATCACCGACTTTACCGCCATCATGGAGTAGATCCGTGGGCGGTGCTTCGGGCGTTGTGGAGCAATACCAGCAAAGGCCGTCGGATATCGGGGGCCAGCACACTTTCGATGCAATTGGTTCGCCAGCTTCGCCCTGCTGCGCGCACTTACGCCAACAAGATCAAAGAGATGTACTGGGCCTTGGTTTTACAACGCGATCTGGAGGCCGAAGGCATCCTCCGCGAATACCTCAACCGCGCTCCCTATGGCAATCGCGTTCAAGGCGTCCAACGCGCCTCTCTGCTCTACTTCGATCGCCCTGCATCCGATCTCAGCCTCGCCCAAGCCGCGTTTCTTGCGGCCCTTCCGTGGTCTCCGAGCCAACTCAACCCCTTCCGCTTGTCCGGCCAACGCAAAGCATGGAAACGCGCCCAACGTATCCTCAAACGCGCCCGCACCTTGGGCTTGATCACACAACGTCAGTATCTTGAAGCCTTGGGCGATCCCTTGCACTTGCGTCAAAAACCCCGACGATCGATCGAAAGCGTCCATCTGACCGAACAGATCGCGGCTGCGTGGAAACGCCAATCCGCGCCCTCTCTTCGACGCCAGATCGCAACGATCCGCACGACGATCGACTTGCGACTTCAAAAATCCACAGCGCGGATCTTGCGCCAACATCTGTCCCAACTCACATCCTATGGCGTCGGAACAGGCGCAGTGATCGTGATCGACCATCGCTCGGGGGAGATACTGGCCTATGTCGGATCGCATGCTTATCTCGACAAAGAAAAGCACGGTGCCATCGACTATGTGCGCACACCACGCGCCCCGGGTTCAACACTCAAACCGTTTATCTATATCCAAGCGATCCAAACGCGCCAATATACAGGGGCCACACTTTTATCCGACATATCGGCCTCTTTCCTCTGGAAAAAGGGGGCGTACCATCCGCAAAACTACGACGACCGTTCGCTTGGGCCGTTGCGGATGCGTGTGGCGCTTGGAAACTCCCGCAATATCCCTGCTTTGCACGCGCTCGCCAAAGTAGGCGTCCCCGAAGTCCTCCAACAACTGCGCAAAGTCGGCATGCACCATTACGACAAAAGCGCCGGATATTACGGACTGGGGCTAGCACTGGGGGGTGGAGCGGAAAGCCTATTGAATCTGACCCGCGCTTATGCGGTCCTTGCGCGTAGTGGTCAAAGCCTGCCGTTGCGTTGGCTTCATCAAGCGCGAGACAGTCTCCAACGACCCGTCCCAACGACGCAATGGCGAGGCCACCTGCTGACGCCCCCCCTCGCCAAAGAACAGATTTTGCCAAAAGAGGCCACACAGATGATTGCCCACATCCTCGCAGACCCGATCGCAAGACTCCCATCATTCGGACGTTATAGCGCACTTGAACTGCCCTTCCCAACGGCTGTCAAAACAGGCACAAGCCAAGGACATCGGGATGCTTGGACGCTTGGGTTTAGTGATCGTGTCACAGTAGGGTGTTGGGTAGGAAACCACGATCAGCGAAGAATGCGCCGAGTATCGGGAGGAATAGGTTGTGGCTCGATATTTCGTGAAGTGATGATCGAGGCGATGAAACACCTCGAACCTGAAAAGCCGATACAACCGCCGCAACCACCTGCGGCATGGAAGCACAAGATGATCTGTGCAATGTCGGGATTTCCGGCTTCTTCACAATGCCCGGGAACGGTCGAAGAATGGTTTCCGCCCACCCACAAACATCTCCACGAGCATTGCCCTTTTCATCGCAACCTGCGCATCGACCCACGCAACGGTCTTCTTGCAGGATCCACCTGCTCCTCGAAGGAGACGATCGAACGCCCCTTTGTCTTGGTTCCACCGGCCTATCAACTCTGGGCCCATG
The DNA here is from genome assembly GCA_963169055.1 of Myxococcota bacterium. Classification (GTDB taxonomy): domain Bacteria; phylum Myxococcota_C; class UBA6777; order UBA6777; family UBA6777; genus JAKLKB01. Next base: position 54,563 of record CAUJFU010000170.1, on the reverse strand, counting down.
TGATGCAGCTTCCGCAACCCCCTCATCGCTACAGCCCGGCCTGTCCGCCCAAACAGGCCGCTTCTTCTCGCACGTTGTGGATGAGTATTCGCAGCCCCACAGATGGCGCACGCTATATCCTTGATGAAACGATCCCCTCGGATTATTCGACACTTTCTCTTGAAGTGGATATCTCAAAGCCGATCGATTCGGTGATCTGGTACGCAAACGGCCACGAGATCGGACGTAAGTCTTGGCCCTATCGGATGCGCTGGCCGCTGCGTCGCGGACAATTTCGCATCTTCGCAACCACACCCGACGGGCGCTTTCGCTCTCCCCCAGTCATCGTTTCTGTCCGTTGAAGAGCTCAGCGTTTTTCAGACAGACGACTCTGTCGCTTGAAGTGCCGCGAACGCGGAGGTTTTGGATTGCATACTCACGACGATCCAAAGCAACCTTACACGATGCTCGGTGAACGCAACCCAAAACCGTGACAGCGCCCTAGAAAAAAGCCTCGATCTTTTGCGTGCGTGGTATACTCCCTTCGTTTGAAACGAAGATGTTCATTCCAACCGAACATCCGAGACTTTGCAACATAACACTGCCAACGGAGGAGACCATGCCGATGCACCCCACACGGCTTATCCGACGCGGACTTCTTTTGCTTTCTTTTCTTGCGATTCCGCTCACGTTCTTTGTCCAATGCGGCCCCCCCCCACAGCCCGAAGGTCAACAAGAATCCGCCTCCGAACCCAACAGCGAAACACCTCTCGAAATGTCCGCAGAAACTTCCCCCGAAGACGGCGGCTTCCCCCCTGAATCTTGCCCGAGTCCTCAAACGCCTTGTGTGGGAGGTTGCAAAGATCTCAAGACCAACCCCCAACATTGCGGAAAATGCAACAACGCCTGTGCAAACAACGAAATCTGCCTCGACGGTGCGTGCCTAAGCAGCGTAGCCTGCCCAACGGGAACAACCCGCTGCGCCGATGCTTGCATCGATCTTCAAACAAGTAGCCTCCACTGCGGTGCTTGCAACAATGCTTGTCCGGCCCAAACCACCTGCAAACAAGGCTTATGCTCCTGCCCGAGCGGAAAACTGCTCTGCCTTGCGGAGTGCGTCGATCCACAAAACAACGCCCGCCATTGTGGAAAATGCAACAACGCTTGTCCCACCGGCCAGATCTGCCAACAAGCGACTTGCCTTTGCCCAGATCAACAAGTGCTTTGCGGCGATCAATGCGTCGATACGCAATCCAACACAGATCATTGCGGAAAATGCGGGGAAAAATGCCCCACCCAATGCCTCAATGGTCGATGCGGCTGCCCCACAGGACAAACCGACTGCAACAGCCAGTGCATCAACACACAAACCAATGCCCAACACTGCGGAAAATGCGGTGGAACCTGCCCCACAGGTGCAACCTGCGTTTCAGGAAAATGCACCTGCCCCACAGGACAAACCGATTGTAACGGGGCTTGCGTGGATCTTAAAACGGACAGCAACCATTGTAACGCTTGTGGAAACCGATGTACGGGGGGAAACGCTTGCCAAAATGGTGTTTGCACTTGCCCCACAGGGACCACCAAATGCGGAACTTCCTGTGTCAACCTCACAAATAACGCAAGCCATTGCAGCGCCTGCAACGCCAAATGCCCGACATCGCAAGTATGCGCCAACAGCAAATGCGGCTGCCCCACAGGAAGAACTCTCTGCGGCACAAACACCACTTGTCTTGACCTTCAAACAGACTTCGATCATTGCGGCACTTGCAACAACAAGTGCGCCACAGGGCAAGCCTGCGTCGCAGGGAAATGCGGTGATCCTTGCGGAACAACCGTCAGTTACGCAACCAACATCCAAAGCATCTTGAACTCCCGTTGTATCGGCTGTCACAGCGGCAACACTCCGTCAGGAGGACTCAGCCTTGAGGCGGCCAAATCCTTTGGCTCGCTTACAACGGGCAAAAGCACATGCAGCAACAAAACCTTTGTCGTGAGCGGAAACGCCGCTCAAAGCTATGTCGTCGAAAAAGTGGAGTCCGCAACACCAACCTGTGGCGCACGCATGCCGCGTGGAGGAACCCTTACCACCGCCGAGATCACGATGATCAAAAACTGGATCTGCCAAGGCGCAAAAAACAACTAGCTACCCCTTGTCTCGACGCTGTTGCTTTTTTCAACCCAACGAATCCGCAACCCAACACCGCTCTTCCCCACCCCGCCGACTCAAACACCTTCGTTCGCTTTCTTCACAAGATCAACATCGCATCGCCATAACTGTAAAAACGATACCCCAACCGAACCGCTTCTTCGTAGGCTCGCAACGTCCGTTCTTGACCGTGAAACGCAGAAACCAACATCAACAACGTCGAAGCAGGCAAGTGAAAGTTGGTGATCAAACCATCCACCGCACGAAACGAAAATCCCGGATAGATGAAGATATCTGTTTCCTTTTCTCCCGCCACCACGCGATGATCACCCAGCGCGGACGCTTCCAATGCCCTCAAAGAGGTCGTCCCCACAGCGATAACGCGCCCTCCTTTGGCCTTGGTTTCTTGCCAAGCCTGCGCGGTTTCATCCGATATCTGATAGCGTTCCGCGTGCATCCGATGTTCGCGGATATCTTCCACCCGCACAGGCAAAAAGGTACCCGCCCCTACATGCAACGTCACCCAAGACAAGCCAACCCCCATCCCCAACAAGGTCTCCAACAACGCCTCGCTAAAATGCAACCCTGCCGTGGGCGCAGCAACGGCCCCTCGCTCTCTCGCATACACCGTCTGGTAACGCGTGGCATGATCCACCGTTCCTTGGCGTGGGTTAATATAGGGTGGCAAAGGGATCTCTCCATGACGCTCTAATAGACCGAATAGATCGAGCGTTTCAGGGATACGGAGTAGCACTGCTCCATCTTCTGTCCGACCTATGACATCCGCGCCATGTTCTTCTGGAAAAGCCAACTCCATCCCAACACGGATCGAACGAGAAGAACGCGCCATCGCCCTCCAAACTTGCCCATCCTCCCCTTGTTCTCGCTGCAAGAACAACAGCTCAACACGCCCACCTGACGGCTTTTTGACAAAAAGTCGCGCAGGAAACACCTTCGTGTCGTTCATGACCAAAAGATCACCCGCTCGCAAAAAAGACGGTAGATCACGGAAAAAATGATGCGACGCGGGTGTGTCCTGTTCCCGTGACAAACACATCAACCTCGATTCTCCGCGCTCACGCGCCGGACTGTGAGCAATCAATTCGTCTGGTAGATCGTACAAAAACGAAGACAAGTGCATCCAATTCCCCTATCCACCCGCCTATTTGAGTAGAAGCTTCTAACATCAAGAGGAAACACACACAAGACACATCATACCCGCGCTTCGGCTGGCTCTTCCGTGAAGATCTCGATCTCCTCGAAAAGATCGATCAGTCCACCATCTTCCAAAAAGCTGCGTAGTTTGCGCAACGCACGCGCTTCGAGCTGACGCACGCGCTCGCGTGTAATCCCAAGATCCTTGCCGATCTCGCTCAACGTTTGAGGCTCTTCGATCAAGCGGCGGCGACGGATAATCAGACGCTCGCGATCAGACAACTGCTCCAACGCGTCATAAAGATGCTGGCGACGTACATCTTCGTACTCTGCATCGCCCATCATCTCTTCTTGACTTGGCCCATTGTCCGGCAAAATCTCCGTCAAGCTTCGCCCTTCTTCACCTTCCATCTGAAAGCGGCTATCCAACGAGACTTCTTGCGCACCCAAACGCTGCTCCATCTCCTCGACTAACTCTTCCTTGACATTCAAAGCGTCGGCCACCAACTTGCGATCCACTTTGTCGCGGCCCCCGTGCATCCGAGCCAACATCCGCTTCGTCTTTTCCAATTTGTAAAACAAACGGCGTTGCGCTTGTGTCGTCCCGATCTTCACCAAACGCCAACTTTGCAAAATAAAGTTCTGGATCTGCGCCCGAATCCACCACACCGCATACGAGATCAATCGTACACCGCGATCTGGATCGAACTTCTTGACCGCCATAATCAAACCAATGTTTCCTTCTTGAATCAGATCCGAAAGGCGAATCCCATAACGCCGATACTCATAAGAAATCTTCACAACGAAACGCAAGTTGCTCGTCGTCAACATACGCGCTGCATCGCGATCCCCCAGATCGGCCCACTTCCTCGCAAGCATCTTTTCTTGTTCTGCCGAAAGCAACGGATAACGGTTGATCTCTTGAAGGTAACGTTCCAGCGAACCGGACGGAATCGGTAGTGACCTCTTCATCCCATCCTCCTTATATCTCGGTTCAAGGGGCCTCGCACCCCGTTTCTTCTTCTCTTGCCCTTACCCATACGGCACAGGCTCTTGACAAATTGACCACCCATCTCCTCTATCGTTCTCGCGTGGCCTTTCTTACATGACACCTTGCTTTCTGATGTGAAACGATAGATCCTGACTTCTCTCTATTACGAACACAAGTGAACTTCGTTTTATTTTCGAGCAAAAAACATTCCAGCCGTTCAACAACCAATGCAAGCAGCTCAACTCGATCCCTTGGTATACGGACGTTACATCCTTCTCAACAAGGTCGCTGTGGGAGGGATGGCCGAAGTCTTTCGAGCCAAATCTTTTGGCGCAGAAGGCTTTGAAAAGCTCATCGCGATCAAGCGGCTTTATCCACATTTGACGGAAAATCCCTCTTTTGTTCAGATGTTTATCAACGAAGCGAAGCTCGCCGCCACCCTGAATCACGTCAACACAGTCCCCATCTACGATTTCGGCCTGCAAGACGAACTCTACTTCATCGCGATGGAGTATGTGCGCGGTTGCGATCTGGCTGCGTTGCTCTACAGGTGTCGCGAATATCAACAACATATCCCGCTTGGCCTCGCTGTTTGGGTTCTGATCGAGATCTGCAACGGACTCGATTATGCTCACCGAAAACACGATGATATGGGCAACTTCCTCAACTTGGTTCATCGCGATATCACGCCGCAAAATATCTTGATCTCCTACGAAGGCGAGGTCAAAATCACGGATTTTGGCATCGCACGCGTTCAAGTCCTCGGACGCGACGACACCACAGGCGGTGTCTTGAAAGGCAAGTTCGCCTATATGTCGCCCGAACAGGTGCGCGGTGATCGCATGGATCACCGTAGCGATATCTTTTCGCTTGGTGTGGTGGCATGGGAACTCTTGACCTGCCAAAAGATGTTCGACGGACCCAACGACTACGTCATCCTCGAAAAAGTCCGTGAAGCTCTGTTTACACCCTTGCGCCATATCAACCCCAGCCTTCCGCCTGATCTCGATCACATCCTGATGAAAGCTTTGACGCGCTATCCCGAAGATCGCTACGCCAGCGTCGCAGAGATGCGCCTCGATCTTCTGCGCTTCCTCAGCCGCTCTCACCTGTTTCCTTCGCGTGCGCATCTCTCGGCCTTTATCCGCAAATTGTTTGAAGACGTATTCGAGCGCGATAGTACCGCCATTATGGAGGAAACCAAGATCGCCCGAGAAGTACACGCCAAGCAGATCGCCGCAGGACGCCCGCTCAATACACCTGCACCACCCACCGTCAAACCGCCTCTCGCTCTTGACGGCTCGCGCTCACAACCCGTCGAAGTATTCGCCGGAGCAACACCTTTTTCTCAACCACACAACCATCCACACCCATTCAGAGCATCTCCTCCGCAACTGCAAATCCATGCACGCCTTGAACATGATGAACCGACTTTACCAGACGTTCAGGCCGTTTCCGAGGATGCACCTCCACCCAAAGATCCTTTGCCGATGCGTTCGCAAAAGACCGAACCACCGCAAAAACACACGCAAGAAACTCCTAGCGCAAGCACATGGACAGCTTCTCCCGCTCTGCTTGAGATGCAAGAAGACGAAGAACTGTTCGCTGGAACCGCGATTTCTCAAAAACAACATGCTCCTCTTTGGATCGGCCTCGGCACCTTCGCAACGGGACTCTTGTTGCTCTTCGTTCTCGCCCAATGGTTCTTGCCCTCCTCACCCACCCAAGTCGCCGCTCGTATCCCTCCATCGGCCTCCTCCACACAACAACCCGCCCTCCGTCCGATCGCCTCCCCTCCACAAAAAGGCCGCGTGATCATCCGCTCTGTCCCTTGGGCTTATATCTTTTTTCAAGGAAAACTCATCGATCACACTCAAATTCCCTTTGAAAAAGAACTACCTATCGGAGAGTACACCATCCAACTCCAATACCAAGTCCCCAAAAAGCAAGCCGACACCACAACGAAACAATACCAAATCTCTGTAGAGGCAGGAAAAACCAATACATACCGCTTTCAATACCCCTGAAACCCTCCATCCGCTCCCCCTCTTGCGCTCTCGGTTTCGCTCTCCTCGCTTGTTTGCTCTCACCATCCGCTTGATCTTCGCAGGTGATTTCGATACAACAGACCAGCGCAGATGATCGAACGCTGGATTTCTAGCGCAAAAGCTGCCAAACACAGCACCGATCAACACACGGCCCCTGCGGATCCGACCACAAGACCAAGGCAACCACGAGGAGAACAAGCATGAAGCTTTCGGGTGGATGGAAACAAACCCTCAACATACCAGTCGGGCTTTTGGCCTCTCTTGCCCTCTTGCTCGCACTACAAGCCCCCGCCTCCGCCGCCAAAAAACGCATCGCGATCCTCCCCTATTCCGCCCCTTCCAATCTCGACTCTGCTCGCGTTGGCATCCTCAAACTCTACTTCCAACGCGCCATGGAAGGCCGCTCGCGCCTTGATCTGCTCGGCAAAAAGCAAGTCCTTGATTCGCTCAATAACGTGAAACCCGTCAGCAACGAAACCCGCGAACAAATCAAGCGATTCCAAGAGTACCTTGACAAAGGCAAAAAATTGTGCGCGATCGGTCAGCCCCGCTTCGGCAAATTCGCACTCAAAGCCCTCAACAAGGCCGAAGAGATGATCCCCGACCTCCAAAACGAACTCACCGATCCGCAACTCATGACGGAATTCTATCTCTACACCGCGCTCGCCCACTTCATCAGCAAAGACCAAGATCAAGCCCGCACCTACGTCATGAAAACAGTCCAATTCAATCCTGACTTCCAACGCCTCGGTGATGCTTTTCCCGCTGGATTCGTCGACTTCTTCGGTGGCATTAGCAAAGAAGTCAAAGAAAGCGCACAATACTCCCTCACTCTCTCCTCCAATCCGCCCGGAGGAAATGTGTACTACAACCATCGATTTGTCGGAAAAACTCCTGCCACCATCCCCAACATCCCTCTTGGACGCCATCTTTTGCGCATCGAGCTGGACGGCTACAACCGCTGGAACACCGCCGCGAATTTCGATAAAGCCAAACTCCGAGACCGACGCAGCCTCCGCACCACCGTCCCCTTGAGCCGAGATCCACAAGCCCTCAACCTTGACGGCATCCCCATGTTTGAAAAAGGTACGGGCGAAGACCCCATCGTCCTCGATCGCCTCGAATCCATCAGCAACCGCCTCAACGCCGAATACCTCTTCATCGCCCAACCCCAAAATATCACCCTCAAAGGCGATACTCTCAGCGTCCTTCAAATCGCTACCTACCGCAAAGGCGCAAAACGTATCGAATACAAAAGCATCCGCGTCGGCGACAGCAACGCGGAAGGACAACGCGCCATCTTTTCCTACATTAAAAAGTTAGAGCGTTTTATTGCCCGATAGTCCGCCTCTTGAGTACACCCTCTCGTTTGCGGCAGGAGAAAAAAGCATGGTCCCACGGTTTGCCTCCACACTTCCCCCACCACCACAACGCACCTTCTTTCGCTGCGCAGTTTTACCCCTGCTCTTTTTTCTCCCTTTGACTTGGATCTCCAACTCCCACGCAAACACCAAGCCCAAGATCGCGATCATTCCCTACAAATCCAACACAAACCTCGACAGCACCGAGGCCGAATGGATCCAACGCCTCTATCGTTGGGCGCTCCGACAACGCCCCCGTCTCGACGTCATGGAAGAAGCTGATCTCACCAACCGCCTCAATAATGTCCAAACCATCGACCGAAAAACAGAGATCCGCATTACATACTTCCGCCGTTATCTCGAAAAAGGCCAAAAGCTCTGCTCCTTCAATCAACCCCGCTACGCCGGCTTTGCCCTCAAAGCCCTCGAAAAAGCCAACAAACTTGCCCCCCACATCGAAGATTGGATCACCGATCCCAACCTCTTCACCGAACTTTACTTGCTCCACGGCCTTGCCTACCTCCAGATGCGCAATGGCCCAAAAACACGGGAATATGTGATCCGAGCAGCTCAATTCAACCCCGAATATCAGCCAGACGAAGGCAAATATCCCGAGCAATTCGTAAAATATTTCAACACAATCCGTGACTGGGTCAAACGCAGCGCCAACTACTCACTTTCTCTTGACTCCACCCCCAACAACGCAAAAGTGTACTACAATCAACGCCTTGTCGGGAAAACTCCCGTCACCATCCGCGAGATCCCTCTTGGCCGTCACCTCTTTCGCATCGAATACAACGGCTACAAGATGTGGAAAAGTATCGCCAACTTTGACAAAAAAAAGCTCGGCAGCCGCACCAGCCTCAAAAACAACGTCTCCCTCGAACGCGATCCCAAAGCCCTTTCCCTCGACGGTATCCCCATCTTCGACAAAGCCGCTGCCGTCGATCCCCTCGTCCTTGATCGCCTTGAGTCGATCCGCGACAAACTTGGCGCAGATCACCTCTATATGCTTGAACCCAGACGTTTTTCCAAAACGGATGGCGGTAGCGTCATCCTGCTCTACATCGCCAAATACCAAAAAGACGCCAAAAATATCACTTACCACAAACTCACCATCGGCCTGTCTCGGGATGAGCATCGCAGCGCCATCGTCGCATACGCCCAACAACTCGAGCAGCAACTCTCTCCCGTTGCTGAACCCGTCCGCCGCCCTGACCCACCCCCCGTTATCCGACGCGAACCCGAACCCGAACGACGCGCCGAACCTATCGCTCGACGTGAACCCGAACGACACACCGAACCCGAACGGCGCACCGAACCCGAACGACGCACCGAACCCGATCCTGAACCCGAACGCCGCGTCGCTGCCATCGAACCACGCAGCGAACCCGAAAAACGTATTACCGAAAAACCCCAAAAGCCCGAACCCAAGGGCGAATCCATCGCACAAAAATGGTGGTTTTGGACCATCATCGTCGTCGCCGTCGTCGGCGCAGGAGCCGTCACCGCTGGCGTCCTTATCGCGCAAAACAGCGCACCACCGAATGCGACTTTTATTGTGACCACCACCGCTTCCGGCACCCAATAAACTCATCGACGCTTGATCGGTTCGCCCGTCAAGCCCCAAAGCCTCCGCCTTGGGTGGTTTACAAAGAAAGGCTCTCTCAAAAACGCCTCCTATGTACCGATAAAGTATGATGGAATAAAAATGAAACGCTTCGCTGCTCCCTCTTTGTCTTCTGTTTTGTTGTTTGTTTTGGCCCTCACCCAACTCGGCAGTTGCTCTTATATCGAACGGTTTGTGATCCGCGTCGAAGAAAAAGCCGACCTTCCATGTGTTGGCGTCTATCAGATGGAATTTACTGTCGAAAAACTCACCGAACAACAAGAAGAGATCGTTAACGCCAAGTTCACCGAAGGCTTTCAACCCACCGACCTGTTTTGGAATTCCCAAACAGGGAAGTGTCAGATCCCACCCATCCCCCTCAAACAAATCCCCTACGGCGGCGAACGCAAACTCACGATCGTAACGTACGATTCCAGCGGTCGCTCCGTGTCAAACGGCAGCACCCCAGCCTTTCGAGTCGAAAAATCAGGCGACGACATCCAAAGCGCTGTCACGCTCTCTCTCGGTCGCCGACAAGGCGTAACCACCGGAACCCTGATCATCCGCTTCACAAACGATATCCCCGAAGCCGCCAAACGCTTGCAATTTGTACTCAAAGCCCTCAACGACGCCAAAGAAGAAAATCTCTTCGTCCGACTGATCGATGGACAGCCTAAGCCCAAGTTCGCGATCTTGACCAACGTCCCTTTCGCAAACAACCGTAACGTCTTTGCCCGCGCCCTTGACGCAGGGCAAAACCAGATCGCTTCTTCCGAAGAAATCAGCTATACCATCGAACAAGGTTCCGCCGACAAGATGGCTGCCCGTTTGGCCCTCACCTTTAACCCAAACACCCCATGACGTCTTGTCTATCGTCTTCATTCCCCCTAATGGGGTGCGTGGCTCTCACCCTTGCCCGAAAGGACATCGCCGCGTTGGCACACAAAACCGCACGCTGCTTCTTGAAATGCCTGTCGAATTGTGCTAGACACTCTCGACTTCGCGTGTGGCCCCTCTTTCGGGGTTCTTGATGACCTCACTACGGCTTGTTTTGTCTCCTGACTTTTTGCTCGCAAGTCTTCATTGTTCGACACGCAATCCTTGACCGCGAGATTGACGCGAATGCACGATGCTCTCGGACCCTTACGCTATAAGGTTCAGTCATGAAAAAGTTCACGCTTGTGCTTGTTGTTCTCGGCTTCCTCTGCCTCCCCCGCACATCTCACGCAGACAGTCCATCTGATCGCTTTCGCCCCGGTGACGACGCCCTCAAAAAGCGCCTCTACACCAAGACCCAAAAACAAGAACTCAACCTCAGCCTTGGTCTCGTCACCAACGATCCTTTCTATCAAGTCTATAACGTCAACCTCGGCTACATGTATCATATCAACGAATGGTTTGCGCTTGGCCTCCTCGCCACAGGCAGCTTTGACGTCCCCACCGGACTCACGAACCAACTCCAAAACGACGCCGGAACCTTCCGCGTCAAACCCGATGTTCGCCGCCCCTTCCTCTTCTCAACCGTCGGTGCCGAGTTTCGATTCGCCCCGTTTTACGGGAAATTCAACCTCTTTAGCCAAGCGATCATCCATTACGATATCTTCTTTACCGTCCTTGGTGGCGTCTTTTTGACCTTCCCCCCGCCTAGCGATCTACCCGCAGCCGAAAACGTGTTGACCGAAAAAGGGGCCAAAGGCAGCCCCGGCTTTGCCCCCTTTGGCGGCGTCGGCCTCGGACAACGCTACTTTTTGCTGCGCTTTCTCGCCTTCCGATGGGAGTTTCGTGTGCTGTTTATGCCGGATCACTTTGAAAGCCGAAAACAAGACTTGTTTCGTGTCGATATGGCACTCAATCTCGGCTTTAGCTTCTTCTTTTAAACCTTGGCAGGAGTGACGCATGTTGCAAAAAACCAGACGTATGTCGAGGTGGATGCTGGCGCTTGCTGCCGTCCTTCTCACCTCTTGTTTGTATGTTGAACCTGTGGCTGCACAAGCCATGATGACCGAACGCGAGATCCGAAGCCTCTTTAGCCGCGCCCGCGTCAAGTACAAAAGCAACGACTTCGAGGGCGCTTCCGTCGACTTCTTCGATATCATCGAAAACGGTACCGCCCTCCCCAAATTTCAACGCGCTGCCCGTCTGTTGCTCGCACGCGCTCTCTTTCGGATGCAGCTCGGTATCGTCTCCTCAGGGTATTTCAATGACGTCTTGCGCGAGACCCAAACCCTCGATATCGCTGACCCCAAAAAACGACGCCCTGACGGCAACTTCCTGCTTGCACTCGATCGCATGATCCAAACAGCCTCCGCGACAGGCGATGAAACCTTGATCCTCGGACGCCTCGGGCTGATCCAGATCCTTCGACGGATCCCCCCAAACATCCGCGCTCTTCGATTGACACGCACAAGCAAAAAAATCGAAATCCCCGCATTGACCGACCCCATACCCTATCTTTTCCCCGTTCCTGCGAGCGTCAAACGCAATCCCGACCTCACCCAACGCTGGCACAAACGCATTGATGATTTTAAGGATTCCTTCTCCTACCTCATGGGCCGCTACTACTTCGTCTTTGGCCGCACCAACACCGAATACGTCTACATGCCCATCGTGCTGCTAAGCCAAGTCCGCAAACGCGCTCCCTTCAACTACTTTGCAAAAGCCCTTTATCTCATGGGCACACGCAACGCTCAGGTCGGATACAACGACGGCGCCATCGAATATTTCCAGCGCATCATCGATCTCCCCCTGCCCACAGGCGACAAGCCCGAAGATAAAGCACTACGCCAAGAACTCCTTCAAATCAAAGAATTCGCACAACTCGGTATCGCCCGCTCTTATTACGCACTCGGTGTTTTTAACCTCGACAACCCCAAAGGCCAAGAACACCTTGTCGCCTCCCTTCGGGAATACCGCAAAGTCCCCAAGCAACGCGGCCTGACCAAAGGAGAAGTCCTCTTTGAAACGTCTTGGGTGTTTTACATGCTCAAGTACTACCACTTCTCGCTGGGCCGCATCTTGGGCCTCCAATCGGCCTTTTATCAGATCAGCTTCTTCCCCGAACTCCAGATCCTCCAATCGCTGATCTACTTCCAAAACTGCAAATACGAAGAAACCAAACAATCCATCGCACGCTTTGAAGCGTTCTTTAAACCGCTCCAAGACAAACTCAAAGCATTGGTTGCCCGACGCACCAAGGAGAACTGGATCGCCCAATACTACGAGTACTTCCGAAGCCAACAAACGCTGCTCAAAGAAGGCAAAACCACGGATCTTCTCCCCTCTCTCATTGCACTTGTTGAACAAGACAAATCGCTGCGCAACTACCAAAGCCTCATGGACAAAACCGACGCTGAGATCGAGATCATCCGCACTCGCGGCTCCGCATGGAAGACCTCAAACCTCGGACGTGCCTTGCTTGAAACGGCCCTCAAAACCCGCGAAGCCCTCAAACGTCGAGCGGGCCTCAGCATCCACGCAGCCCTCGAGTCCATCCGCAAGGATGTCACCAAACAAGTCAATCAGGCCCAAGTCATCAAGCTCGAAACCTTGCAAAAACAAAAGCAAGAACTCGATCGCTACGCACAAGGCGGCGGTATCGAACAAGACGAATACCGCTACACCTTGATCACAGAACAAAGCCATATCTTTTGGCCCTACCAAGGCGAGTTCTGGCTCGATGAAGTGGCCCACTACCGTCAATTTATTCAGGGAGAATGTAAGCGATGATCCGCCAAAATAACTCGTTGTATGCGTGGCTGCTCGGCCTTGGATGTGCCGCCCTCTGGGCACTCTCTTTGGGCCTTGCTTCCGCGCAAAACTACGACCAAAAAGACTTTGAACGAAAAGGCAAGCGGGAAGGCTCGTTTCAAAAACTCAAGCTTCAGCGCAAGCAAAAAGATAAGCTGCTGATCGACCTCAAACGCAAAAAAACCCAACGCGAACTTGAAGAAGAGCGCCGCCGCGCAGAAGAAGCCAAAAAACAAGTCCAGCGCCCCGCAAAGATCAAAGGACTCACCGCTGGCGTCTTTGCCGACAAAGCCAAAGCCGAGATCCGCCAACAAAAGATTAACACCTACAAAACCCTCATCCCCAACGAAGAAGATCCCGCCCGCAACGCACAGTTGCGCTACCAATTGGCCGAAGAATACTGGGAAGAATCCAAATATCTCCGATTCTTGTCCATGGAAGAACACAACAAAAAAATGGAAGAGTGGGACCAAGATTGTCGCAAACGCAACAACCAAAACTGCCCTCCCGCTCCCAAAGCTGAACTCTCCAAAGCCGACGTGTACCGCACCAACGCTGTCAACGTCTACAAAAAACTGCTTCAACTCTACCCCAAATACGAGCGCGCCGACGAAGTCGTCTACAACCTCGGCTTCAACTTCATGGACATGGACAAAAAGCAAGAAGCTCTCACCATGTTCACTCGGTTGTTAAAAGATTACCCAAATAGTCGTTATGTTCCAGATGCTTATACGGCTCTTGCAGACTACTATTTCAACAACACCAAAAACAAAGTCCAGCTCGCTCTCGAAAATTACCAATCCGCCCTTCGTATCACCGCAGAACGCGCCAAAGATCCCAATCTTTCTCTCGATGACAAGGCCAACTTGCGCGGCATCAACCTTCGTTCAATGTACATGATCGGCTGGTGTCAATTCAACGTCGGCGAGTACGAAAAAGCCCTCCAACAATTCAAACACGTGATCAAACTCTCCATCCGCTACGCCAAAACCAAAGAAAGCAAAGTGATCCTGCGCGACGAAGCCTTGCGCGATCTTGTCCTTGTGTTCGCACGTTTGGATGTTTCGGACGACGCTTACAATTACTTCAAATCCATCATGGGGCCCGTGTACGCCTACAAAGCCACACGCCGCCTCGCGGGTCGCTACTACAACCAAGGCAACTATCCCCTCTCCATCAAGACCTACAAGCTCTTGATGACCATGAATCCCCAAGGCGAACCCGACAACTTCGGCCCCGAAGCACCTCTCTTCCAAAACGAAGTCCTCCGCTCCATCGCCAAAATCGCCAAACCCCAAGAGATCTTCAAAGAAGTTGAAAACCTCATGGCTTACTTTGATGATAAAAACCCTTGGCACAAACGATGGAACGGCGATAAGAAAGTTTGGCAGGAAGCCAACGAATCCGCAGAACAAACGCTGCTCGAATACTCGACGCGCTACCACCAAGACGCCCAAAAAGAAAAAGAGAATCTCAAGCGCCAAGAACTTTATTACGACTTTGCGATCCAACTTTATGGAAAATATCTAGAATATTATCCTAGTTCGGAAAGTGCTTATGAATTGCGCTTTTACCTTGCTGAACTGCTCTACCGCAAAGCTCAACAACTCACTCCCAAAACCCGCAAGAACAATCCTCCCGAAGATGCCCGCAAGGTTTACGCCCGTGCTGCTTACCAATACGACCAAACGGTCCAACGCAGCACCCAGATCCAAGGGCAGTTTAAAAAACAAGCGGCCTTCTCCGAGATCCTCTGTTATGAAGCACTTGCTGGACGTACCGGTAGCGTCGAGTTAAAAGGGGCCGGAAAAAAACTTCAGGGTCTAACCAAAGACAAAGACGGCAAGATCACATGGACTCGCCTCACGATCAAAGAATGGGATCAACGCTTAATGAAAGCCTACGAGCGTTATTTGACCATCCTTGATCCCAAAAAAGAGTCCGACAAAGAAGAACGCTTACAAAGCTTCTTTAAGACAGGCGCGATCTACTATTCTTACAAGCATTACCGTAAGTCGATGAACATCTTTTCCATGATGGCAAAAGAGTTCCCCACCCACGAACTCAGCCGTCGTGCGGCGTTTATGATCCTCTATTCTTACGAAGACCTCCAAGACTGGCCTCAATTGGAGCAAAACGCACGCATCTTCATCGAAGATCCACAACTCACCAAAAACGCCAAGTTCAAAGAAGAGATGTACCAGATGGTGATCCGCTCCGCATGGCAGCGCATCTTCGTTGAACAAAAAACGCTCGGCGCACTCAAAACCGCCGAACAACTCGTCAAATACGAAGATGAATTTGGGAAAACAGGCCCTTGGGTCACCAAGAAAAGCTTTGTGATGAGCCCTCGCGCCCCAAACGCCCTTGCCATCGCAGGAAACAACTTCAACAACTCCAAGCGCATCCTCGATGCCATCAAGTACCGCGAACTGATGGTGAGCCGCTATCCCGAAACCAATTTCGTTGATCAGATCAAGTTCGAACTCGGCGGTCACTACGAGCAGATCGCCAACTACGACAAGTCCGCGTCGTGGTATGAAAAATATGTGTACGGCGACAAAGACGTGATGAAGATTCTTGAGAGTGCCGAAGAAAACGGTGCCGCGCCGAAAAAAGGCAAAAAGAAAAAAGTCGTTAAAAAGAAAGTCGCCAAAAAGAGAGGAAAAAAAGGCAAAGTTGTTGCCAAAGAATCCTCTGAAGACACCGAAAAGAAAAAGCTCGCCCAACAAAATCGCGCTATCTACAGCGCAGCCCTGTATCGTCGCGGCCTCCAACAAAGCGAGCGCGCTATCATCCTTTACAAGGACTTCATCCGCCGTTTCCCCGATGACAAGGAAGTCGCGAAACTTTACCTTGCCATCGCCACCGTCCACGAAGACAACAAAGCATGGAAAGCCGCCATCGAAGCCTTTGAAGTGTACCTCGCCAAGTATCAAGACGCCAAAGTCTCCACGTTCTTAACGACCGCAGTTCGGCGCTTTGAGCGGGATCTCGATGCCAAGGGGGCACCCGCCGTCTTGAAAACCCTGAACACGCTGAAGAACGACTTGGTGGAAAACGATCTCTTGTTGTACGCACACGCGCACATCGCCGCCGCCAACGAAAAACTCGGAAACAACGCCGAAACTGAAAAACGCTACATGATCGTCGTTGCGCTCGGTGATCAGATGGTTCGCCACAAGATCAAGGGCATTATGGGCCAAGGCCCCGCCCTTGAATCCCTCGCTCAAGCCCGATTCTTCTTGGCAGAACGACGACGACGCTCTTATATCTCCATCCAATTCACGGGGAACAGCCGCAAAGACAAAGGTGTTCTCAAAAACATCATCAAAACAGGAACGGCTCTGCGAGGCGACTACTCCGCCGTTGCAGGGTACGGCGTCGCCAAATGGACGCTTGCTGCGGTCTTTCGCATGAACGAGATCACCCACATCTTCGTGGAAAAGATCTTCGCCGCCCCCGTCCCCAAAGACCTGTCTCCCGACCTCCAACAGATGTACAAAAGCGAGATCGAAAACGTTGCGCTGCGCTACGAAGACGCCGCCATCGAAGGGTATTCCGCTGTGTTGAAGAGAGCCGCAGAACTCGGCCTCTACAACGAATGGACCCGCCAAGTCGAACTGCGCCGCAACCAGATCACACGCAAACTTAACCAAGTGAACCCTTATACCGTCCTCAGCAAACGCGAAACCCGCTTCTGGTTGATCGAACCCACCCTCTCCAAGCTCGATCTTTCGAAAAAAGCCACACCAGATATGCTCAAAAAACCCGCAGCACCGGCCAATGACGGAAAAGACGCCAAGGACACCACCCCCCAAGCCGACAAAGCCGCTGAATCAAAGCAGCCCAAAAAAGACGGCGACTCTGTGTTGGGGATGTGAATCCACCAAGCCGAATGGCTCGGAATCTGTGGGCTAACCTGTAAAAAGAAGGATCGATTTGTATGCAACGCTTTGTTCTTTTCCTCGGATGCGCTGCCGCCCTTGCCGTCGGACCCGCTTGTACGGGTACGCAGGTCAAAAAAGACCCGATCAAGACGGTCGTCCAAGAAAAAAGCGCACAAGAATATCTGATCGAGTGCAAAGCCAAAATGGGCGATGATTCCGCTGCTTCCGTCACTGCGGCAACGGAACTTTGCAAAAAAGCCCTCGACAAAGACCCCAACCTGACCAAAGCCTCTCTGTTTCTTGGCAAGCTCTACGAAAAACAAGAGCGCCATGACGAAGCCCTCGGTCACTACGAGAAATACGCCACCGCAAACCCCGGCAACCAAGAAGTTCGCGGAGAACTCGCACAAGCCTATATCCGCGCAAACAAGATCGACAAAGCGCTCACCATCTTTGAAGATTTCAGTAAGAACAACCCCGACAATCTTGAACTCAAAAATAACCTCGCGATGTTGTATCGAAAAGCCAAAAAATACGATCAGGCTGAAAAGTTAGCCCAACTTGTTCTCTCTCGCGATGACAAAAATGTTCAAGCCTATCGCAACCTAATTCTGCTTTACTACGAATGGGAGCGCTACAACCAAGCCGAACTTGTCGCGACCATCGCCCTTCAACAAGTCGACAAAAAAGACCCCGGCTTTTACAACAACCTCGGGATGGTCTACATGAAGAAACAAGACCTCACCCGTGCAGCAGCGCAGTTCCACGAAGCCCTTAAACACGATTCGATGAACACCCAAGCGCACATGAACCTCGGAACCATCGCTATCCAAAACGGCGCTTGGAAAACAGCCATCGATCACTTCAGCAAAGTTCTGAAACAACAGCCCAACAATCTCTACGCCAACCGCAACTACGGCGTCGCTTTGATGGGCATGGAACGCATGAACGAAGCCAAAGAAGTGTATGATCGCATCCTCACCCTTCGCCCAGACGATCCCGAAGCCGTCTTTCAACACGGTGTCATCCTCTTCAACAGCAAGAATACAGAAACCCAAAAAAGCTCAGAAAAATTGTTCGATAAGTTCCTTGCTCATCCTGACGCCAAAAAGCTCCAAAGCTTCGAAGATGCGCGCAAGTTTATCGTACAAGCCAAAGACCGTCTCTCGAAGATCGGCACCGAACCCAAAAAAGAACCCAAAAAAGCCACCCCCAAACCCGCACCTACGACTCCCGCGCCTACGACTCCCGCGCCTACGACTCCCGCGCCTACGACTCCCGCACCTACGACTCCCGCGCCTACGACCCCCGCGCCTACGACTCTCGCACCTACCGCTCCTGCCCCTGCCCCTCGCTCTTAATCACGCTTTTCTTCTGTCAGACTTGTACGATCTCCGAGAGATGTGATCGAAACGTTGAAACGATTTGCTGTAGACGCCCTGTTCTTGGGCAGCCACACCTTGCTGCCTTGCGCGCACTCCGTTCTGCAAAAGGCTTGGTGCCTGTTCTTGGGCGGCCATCATGCCTTGCTGCCCCACCATGTTTCGTGCATATCACGGGCGGATTTCGGATGAGGTCGCGCCCCACAAAAACCACCAAACGATGTCACCCCTATAGGGAAAAAAAGATCGGAACCCGACAAGAAAGTGGTTGTCCAAGCGCAAGAGAAGAGAAGAGCCGATCAGGACTTGACAAGGGCGGCAGAACCGACTTACACTTTGCCGGATTATGCACAGAGGATTCGGGGAATCGTTGATTCACTCGGATACAACGAGAAAAAGGAGCGACCGATGAAAAAAAGCATGTTGACCGCAATGGCTGTGTTTTTTGCAATGTCCGCGATGGCAACGGGTTCAGCGATGGCCCAAACCCGTGTCAAGATCATCAAAGGCGAAGATCGCGTGATGTACAAAAAGAACACGAAGATCGACTTCGATGGCAGCGCGGTGGAAGGTGAATTGATCAAGCCCGAAGGAAGCTACATGGTTCAACGCAGCCGCGTGAAGTTCGACAGTTTGATCCAGCCACGCAAAGACTTTAATCCCGAACTGATGCAAAACGCTCTCAAGCTCTAACCATCGATCCTCTTGACCCACTCTGCACTTCTCCTCTCTTCTCGAATCGATTCGAACACCCCGCGTTTATCCAAAACGCGACACCTTCTTTGTATCTTTTTGACCCCGCGAGGCTGACGAACAAATATGGAAAAGAAAACGGTTTATATCCAGATCTTGGATGGGGATAGTGTGGTGGACACCAACAAATATTCCCAAGAAAACATCATCATCGGGAGCGGCCCCGCAGCGCACTTGCGCATGGAAGATCCGCAAGTCTCCCGCATCCATGCCATGCTCAAAGTCAACGAACATGGCGAGATCCTTTTGAGCGATCTTGGATGGAGCAGCGAAGGAACCCTCCACAACGGCAGAAAGATCGATGGTGAGGCCCAGATCGAAGACGGCGATCTCGTTCAGATCGGAAGCTCGTACATCCGCGTGTTTGGAAACCCTCCCGGCGAAGTTGCGGCTCCCATGTTCGGAAACATCGCAGATGCCGACGATGATATCCTCAATGTATTCGGTGCGCCCGGCGAAGCTGAAGGCCCGACCGTCAAGCGCCCGTTGCCTGACTTTGGCAAGGCTGTTTCGGCCAAAAGCAAGCGCGAAGATGACGATTTGCTGCTTCCGCCTGTGATGGAAGAAGAAGACTTCGCATTCGACAAAAAAGCCGATCCCTTCGCAGGAATCAAATCTTCTCCCTTTGACAACGACGGGGACTTTGGCGGCGAAGCCGAACTCGACCAAGAACCCGATTTCCCCGTCACAGACGAACCACTACCTCCCGCCCCAAGCAGCGTGATCATGGCCAATTTTGTCCGCGACGAGATGCGCATCCCATCGGCAGCAGCGGCTCCTCCTGCGAGTGACTATGGCGCTCCGCTGATCGCAGAACCTGCAGCCCCGATCCTGATCGACACCACGCCGATTCCAGACGATCAACTTCCCCCAAGTATCCGCCGAGATCTCGTTCAAGAAGATCAAAGCAAAGGCGAACGCCTTTTCCAAGTGCGCTTTCTTTTGGACGGAACCCCCGTCGAGGTCGGCCACTTCGATCGCCCCCGCATCGTGACCGTCGGAACCCACCCTCTCAACGACTTTTCGTTCGCCGATGAAAAGTTCCCCGATCAAAACTATCCCCTCGTTATCCCCTTCCAAGGGAGCTTTGGGGTGTTCTTTACCAACGCCTTCCATCCAGTTTTGACAAAAGCCGATGGGACGGTGGTTTCCGCAGACGCGCTCAAAGGCCAGTTTAGCAGCAAAAGTGTCCATGGACTCGACGGACAAGTGTATGCGGTGGCTCCGGGCGAGGTTTTCGCTCTTGAAGGCCAAAGCCTCAACATCGAATTCTCTTACACTTACCCCACCAAGGCTTACAACAGCGACGCATACCGCAACCGCGACTATCTGTTTTGGCGCGTGATTGCTTTTTCTGCGATCGTTCACTCAGCGATGATCTTGATGTTTCAATTCGTTCCGCTTGGACCGATGGCGCTCGGTGAAACCGTCCTCAAAGGCCGCTTTGCCAAGATGATCGTGGTTCCACCACCCGAGATCAAAAAGAAGCAAGAAAAGAAGTTTGAGCTGAAAAAAGAAGAGAAAAAAGACGAAGATATCAAAGAAGACAAGAAGACGGACGAGACCAAAGAAGCCCCGAAAGAAGATGCCCCTGCGGATCCAAAACAACGAGACATGCAGCGGGTGAAGAAGTCGGGTCTGTTGGGCCTTCTCTCTAGCGGGATGGGCGATATGGGTCCCGGTGGCGATCTGTTTGGGAAAGCTCAAGATCAACAGTTTCTTGGCAAGCTGCTTGGCTCTGCGGGTGGTGCATCCTTTGGGATGGGCGGCGCAGGCCGTGGCTTTGGTGCAGGTGGCGGTGGCGGCGGCGGTGGTTATGGCGGCGGTAGCTGGGGATACGGTGGCCGCAAGCGCGTGTACGGTCGCGGCGGAATGAACCTTCGCGGGCAAGGGCGCGGCAAAACCATCACACAGATCCAACCGGGCCGCTTGATCCTCAAAGGCGCTCTGACCAAAGAGCAGATCGCTCGCGTTATCCAGATGCACTGGGCGCAGATCCGTTATTGCTACGAAAAAGAACTCACGAAAAACCCCAAACTCGGCGGGAAGGTCGTGATCGCATGGCGCATCGGAGGAACAGGCGCTGTCGAAACGGCCAACGTCAAATCGACCACCATGAACAACGATGCCGTGGAAAACTGCATCACGCGCCGTATCATCCGCTGGAAGTTTCCCGTTCCCCAAGGTGGTGGTGTTGTCGACGTCAACTACCCCTTCATTTTCAAAGTGGCGGGCTGATCGACCTCTTTGCCGCCTCAAACCGATCGCCTTCTTTCCATGCCTCTCTCCTTCTCCTCCCCTTTTGTCATCGCGATCTCGCTCAGCACGATATAGAGGGGCATGGATGGCGCAAACATCCCTGCTTCCGTCTCTTGTAGACGCAGCCAAAGCCACGCAGACGCCATGCCTTCGGTGTCTGCATGGATATCCCTGCTCTGCACATCAAACACCCCCTTCTGTTTTTTACGGAAACATCATGCAAATATGGACGGTTCCCCACATCCCTGCTCGACGATCTCATCCTACCCTCCGCGCTCTCGGCGCATTGTGTCTTGTGCTATGGCTTGGAGGACAACACGCCGCCCAAGCGAACCCAAGCTCCAAGCGCGGAAGCTGCGGAGCGATGGTCCCCAAAGGCTCCGAAGATCTAGGCGGTGGGCGTTATAGTTCTGGTGGTTACGAAGATATCGATGGGATCTTGAAATTTTATCGCAAAGTGTACGGAAGTGATGGAAAGAATTACAAATTGCGTCGGCTTTTTGTCCTGCGCCACGTCAGTGCTTATCACCTCCGTAGCCTCAATTCTTCGAGCGGATGGAGCGGAATCAATGTTGCCTTTTATCGAAATCGCCGCCAATACCGCCTTCAAATCTATGTGATTTGCCGAAGCTAAGAATCACGGCGGATCACACGCCGAATCATCGACCAAGGAATGACTTCGCTGCCGTGTTTGGTTTGTAAGCGCATTTTCTCCCCATCATCCGAAGCAAGAACCCCATGAATCACTAGACCAAAGACGGAGATAACGATCAGACGTTCTCCGATGCGAAACCCACCTTCTTGCTTGGGTCCGAGAATAAATGTCCATTTGACTTCTTTGCGCTGGATCTTGACTTGCCTCAACACAGCGGGATCGCTTTTGTTTTTGGAGACTTCGAGGGTGAGGGTTTCGCCGTCGATGGCAACCACGGTGCCCTGCAAGCGGAAGCCGTGGTGCGTGCTAAGCGTGATCGCATCCCCCGGAGAGACGGTCCACATCGGCGGGTCGCTTTTGGGGGGCATCAACGGCGGAAGTTCGATGTTGTTGGGTTCTTTGCAGCCATCTTGTGGAGCGAGCGAAGCGTATTGCGACATCGAGGGTTCTTGGCTGCTGGCTTGGAGTCCTAGCGCGGAGACCAGCTTGTTAAGGCCACGGATACGGGCTTTTGTGGAGGGGGGAACACTCCAACTGCCTTTTTGCATCTTGTCGCCTTCGAGGGCAAACCATTTGAGGGTTCCGACGTTGCCGTTGCCCGAAGGTTGAAAGCACCCCACCAAAAAGCGCGTGACATGGTCTTTTTTGAGGCGCAGGGTGGAGGTCGCCGCTTTCAATTCGTCTTTGAGTTGTTCGTCGTTCGAGATGCTGGGGAACTTTTTACAAAGCTCTTCATAAAAATGAATCCTTGGACCGGGACGATTTCTCGCAAACACTCGTCCGCTTTTTCCAAGCAAGAACTTGCGTTTGTAATGTCGGTATCCATCGAGCATCGTCTTGATCATGTACTCGCCCGAACGAAGGTCCTTGAGGTCGACTTTGCCCAAACCAACGAATTTATCGTTGAGATAAAGCTCGGTGCGGGGATCAAAGGCTTGGATCGTCAGAGTAGAAGTCCGTTGCGTCGAGAGTTTGCAACGCACCGCAGCGATCATCTCTTTCTCTGCATCGGAGAACGCTTCGGGCATCTCAGCGGATTTGGGATCGAGGAGGATACCTGTTTGCATCATCTTCATCCCGGCGGCTTTTTCACCCTTTCGCCAATAAAGCAATCCCGAAGCAAGCCGAGAGACGCGCATCTGCTCGATCACAGGAAAATAAGCGAAGGTGTATTCGAGAAAACGGCTGGCCTTGAGCAAAGGCTCCAAAGCAGCGGAAGGATCAGAAGCGTAGTTTTGCATACCTTCGTTGAGAGCCGTCTGCGCTCGACGAAGCCAGCTCCCCGCAGCAAGGGCTTCTGCGTTCGAGAAAAACAAGCCGCGATCCAACAAAGCCTCGCCTTTATCCGCAAGAGAGGCTCGGCTCAAGGCACGCAAGAGCCAATTGATTTCGCCGCTGGTTTTTTGGGCGTTTGAGTTTTTGGGTTCGAGGCTTTGCACAAAGATCGCGGTGCGGTCTTTGGCGTATGCCACAAAAGGCGCAGCAACGGCCAAGATCACGATCCACAGACGAAGAGTCCCGTGTAGAGAGGGCCACAGACGCATAAGTTGTCTCCTCAACGCGGAAGATCGCGGCGCAAAAAGAGGTCGGTTTTTCCGAAGCTAATGTCACGATCTTGATTTTGAGCCACCACCAACCCCACAGGGATGGCGACGGCAGCAGCGACGACGACCACCCCAACGACCGTCAACCAAGGCCAATTGCGCGCAAGCCAGCTTCGGTTGTCCGTCGATTGTTGGAGGATACAACGCTTGCGTTCGGACGCCCAGATCTTGCCGTCTGGACAAGTGCAATAGCGCTTTTTCGCTTCCGTTTTTAAAACTTGCCCCCCAAGACATTTGCAGCTAGGCAGATCTTTGAGGCCGATGCTTACGGCGCTATCGCCGATGCTCAGGTCGCTGACCACAGAGCCACCGATGGTAAAAGCATACGACAGACACATCGGCTGAGGTATTTGCAAGAAATACTCGCCTTTAGGCAACCAAAGCGTCTTGGTATTTTCGAACTGAATGCCCTTTTTGCTCCAAAGGTCGGCGATGATCGAAAAGGCGCGGCGTTGGATCGAGTCCGTGAAGGCTTTTTGTGGAGTAAGGGCGATCTTGAGGATCTTTGGGCTGTCCGCGCCTGCTTCGGAGATCACCTGAAGCTCACCAAAGTTTTTGCTGATCTTTTTGAGCAAAGGATACAACAGCTCGCGTTGGTTGCGTTTTCGGGCAAGCGCTCGCGCTGTGGTGAGCACTTTCATGGCTTGGGTCACGCTACCGACGTGATAATAGGCCATCCCAAGGAAGTAGTTGGCGCCAAAGTGTTTTTTGCCGCGAGACGTTTTAAAAACAGCCGGGTAAAGCAATCGTACAGCGTCCATGTAAAGGTTCTGGCTGACCATCTCTCGACCCGAACGATAATTTTCGTCAAAGTCCACTTCATCTTGTGCGAAAGCGGTTTGGCAGCCGAGCCATACGGCCACCCAAGCCACCAAGGCGATCCCGCATCGGGTAGGTTTCTTCCGCATATTCGGCTCCTTTCGGTGGGCGATCTTGGGCAAGAGGTCGCCTTGTTCACAGGGGATCGATAGTTTTGATATAGAGTTTGCGGTAGACTTTATCGTTGGAGGAAGTTTTCCCTTGGGAAGAAAAAGCGATATGCCACTTTCCACCACGCGCTACGACGGAAAGCTCGTTGTTGACTTGGGTTCCCGTGTCGATCGTGCGTGTGGCCTTGGTTTCAATGTTGATCGCGGTGATCACGTCGGCATTTGCGCTGCTTTTTTGAACAAAAAAGATGTGTTTGCCATCAGGAGACCAAGCAGGGCCGGATTGATCGCTTTTTGCGATGTTTCGTGCGAGGAGTGTTGGTTTTTCTCCAACGCCGCTGAGATAGAGGTTTGCGCTACCATCTTCGCGGACGCCAAAAAAGGCGATGGATTTGCCATCCAAAGACCACGAAGGATTGACTTCGGAGATGTTGCTTTTCCACGAAGTGAGGCGGACAGGAGAAGGGGCAAAGATGTTGTCGATCAGGTAGATGCGATCGCTTTGGTCGGTGTGTCGGACGTAAGCGAGGCGCTTGCTGTTGGAGGGATCCCATGCAGCAAAAAACTCGGTGCTTTCGGGGTTTTTGGTCAATCGTCGAGGGTTCATTTTGCTAACGTTGACCCAGTACAAGTCGCCTTTTCCTGTGCGAGCGGAAGTGAAGACGATGCGTTTTCCGTCGGGTGACCATGCAGGCTGTCCGTCGTTTTTGGAACGCGAACTCCATTTTAAGCGGCCTTCGCGGGACATATAGATGTCATAGACGTTGCCGCTGCCGTTGCTGGTGTAGAGGTAACGATGGCCTGTAGGAGCCCAAGACAACTCCCGTGCGACCATACCGCGTTTATCGGAATCTTCGTCGAGAACGGTGGTTCCGGCACGGATGATCTTGGTTTCACCTGAACGCACATCGTAGATCCGCAAATCGATGGCACGTTTCTCAACGTGGCGGACTTCAAAGGCGATCAGCGTGCCGTCAGGGGAGAACTTGGGGTGTTGGCAATGTGCTTTGGTCGCATCCACCGAGATCTCTTTGAGGCTGGCTTTCGCGGGTGCTGTGGAAAGCACGAGATATCCAAGCAACAAAAGCCATCGAGCACAAACTCTCTTCATCGAATCTCTCCTTTTCGCACGATCAACCCCGCAGGGTGAAGGTGATGCGTTCTCTTGTGTGGCGTTGAAGGCCGCACCGATCGCCTTCTTGTGGCGTATGTGTCAAACCATACCAAGATGGCGTACGGTTATTTGAAGTCAAACCCTTTGGAAAACTCAGCCTTTTGCGGGCTGTTGTTGTTCATCACAAGCAAAACAGGAACCGTCACACCCGCAGCCACAACGATCACCGTCAAGGCGGTGACCCAAGGCCAGTTTTTGGAGATCCAAGATGGCGCAGCAGCGGCATTTTTGGGGATCTCGCAACGGTTTTCGCGTTGCGACCACAAAGTGCCTTCGGGGCAAGTGCAATAACGTTTTTTGGCGTCTTGTTTGAGGACTTGCCCGCCTTCGCAGACGCAGGTTGGTTTGTCTTTGATTGCCAATTGAACGGTGGCATCGGCGACATCGAGTGTTTTGATCGGTTGGTTGTTCAGGAAAAACCCATAACTCAGACAAGCAGGCTGTTGCATGCCAAAGCGGTAAGTTCCTTTGGGTAGGTAATAAGCGCCTGTTTTGAGTGGAGTGCCTTGTCTCCATTTTTTGGCGAGCATGGCGTGAGCGCGGCGTTTTTGTAGGTTGCTAAAGGGTTCGGTAGGTTCGAGTTGAACCACGACCTTTCCAAGTTCATCGGGGTCCACTTCGAGGGTGATCTGAACTTTGGTAAAAAGCTGCTTGATTTGTTCGAGCAACAGGGCGGGACGCTGGCGTTCGGGATCTGCTTTGGCGAGCGAGACCGCTCGTTCGAGCGCAAGGATCGCACGATCGATGATCGCGACTCGATAATAAGCCAAGCCTAGATGGTAATGAACCTCGGCGTTTTGTTTGCCTTCGGGCGTCTGAGATGCCGCCAAAAGCTCTTGAATTGCATCTGAATAAAGCTGTCGCTCAAGGAGAACTTTTCCCTTTTCAGCCATCTGACGGAAGTCTTGAGCGGAAGCTGAAGAAAGAGAAAGAACAAGAACAAAGCCGAGAGAGAGGGGATAAAAGAAGAAAGTAGAGATGCGAAACATCAAAGACTCTCCGGTGTAGGGGAAAAGCGGTGACAGGCGATGCGATGGTTTGCAGCGACAGGCACCAAGGGTGGCCTCTCTTCAAGGCAGCGGACCTTAGGGACTTCATGTCCGGCCCAAGGGCAGCGGTGGACATAGGGGCATCCTGCGCCAACCGCTTCGTTGTGGGAGGGCAAGTCAGAGAAATCCACTTTGGATTGGGAAGAGTTGTGGAGGCTGACTTGACGAGCCGCGTGGAGGAGCGTGCTGGTGTAGGGATGATGAAGATCTTCCTCGAAGGTGGCGATGGGCAACTCTTCGACGATCATCCCCAAAAACATCACCAAGACCCGATCTGCGACGTAGCGTATGACATGGAGATCATGGGAGACAAAAAGATAAGCGACTTCGGGGGTGCGCGTTTCCATCATCAGATCCACGATCTTGGCCTTGATCGAGGCATCTAGGCCGGCGACGGGTTCATCAGCGACGATCAGCGAGGGGCGCAGCAGCAACAAGCGCGCCAAGCCGACTCTTCGGCGTTCTCCACCGGACATTTCGGTGGGGAAGCTGTAGCGTTTGTGAGGGAGTCCGACTTGTGCGAGAACTTCTTGGATGCGTTGATCTTCTTCGGAAGGAGCGAGGTTGAGGTTCACACGCAGCGTTTCGAGGAGGGTGTTGTGGACGTTCATTTTGGGGTTGAGCGTGGAATAGGGATTTTGGAAAAGCATCTGAAAACGGGGTCGGAGTCGACGGAGTTCTTCGCCATGAAGAGAAGTAATATCTTTTCCAAGGAGTTGGATCTTGCCAGAGGTGGGGGGGATCAGACGGCAGATGATCTTGCCAAGAGTGGTTTTCCCGCAGCCGGATTCGCCCATCAATCCGACGACTTCACCGGGCATCAAGCGCAAAGAAGTATGATCGACGGCGCGGACAAAACGAGGCGGTTGGCGGCGGAGGCGTTCGAGGAGAGAACGGCGGATCGGATAAAACTTACAGACGGCTTCGGCGACGAGGATGGGTTGAGGGTCCGCCTGTGTGGCGAGGGGCGCAGCGTTTTGGCTGCTGGAGTCTTGCATCGGCTCGACTTTTTCTTCCATGATCTCGCCCTCTTTACAACACGCGTGCGCGGCGCTCTTCGAGCGCAAGGCTGCAACGCAAAAGATCTTGTGTGTGTTCTGCGAATTCGTGGGAGGTTTCGAGCGTCTCCCCGCGCATCTTGACATCCAAGAGGTCGGATGTTGCGAACTGATCGACGACATGGCCGCGCCGCATTACGACGACTCGCTCAGTTAAACCCGAGATCAAGCCGATCTCATGGGTGACAAAGATCAAGCTGCTACCGTACTTTTCGCGGGCTTCGTGGAGCAAATAAAGAACTTGGGCCTTGGTGGTCATATCCAAGCCAGTGGTCGGCTCGTCGGCGATAATGATACGGGGGTGCATCGCAAGAGTCGAGGCGATCATCACGCGCTGGCACATCCCCCCCGATAGCTGGTGCGGATAAGAGCGCATGACACCTGCGGGATTTTTGATATGAACGCGTTCGAGCCAATGTTCGGCTTCTTGCGACGCTTCTTTGCGTGTGGCTTTGGGGTTGTGCAAACGGATGGACTCGCTGAGAGTGCGCCCGACCGACCACAGCGGATCTTGGGAGGAGATGGGATTTTGAAAGATAATGCCGATCTTTCGGCCTGCGAGAGCGGTTGCGCGTTCACGATACGCAGAACGCCATCCTTCGGCCTTCCACGTTGGTTTGTAGGTGCCTTGTTCTTGTCGGAAGCAAGCCTCGATGCCTTCGAGCAGATTGGTTTGGAGCGTGTCGTCTTGGTAGCGGATGGCCCCCGAAACAACGCCCGGTTCGCCGCCAACCAAGGCCAAAGTTGCGAGTGCGGAGAGGGTTTTTCCGCTACCCGACTCTCCGATCACGGCGATACCTTCGCCAGATCCGACGGAAAAAGACACGCCATCGACAGCCCGCACCAAACGCCCACGGCTACGAAAATGGATCTTGAGTTGTTCCACTTCGAGCAAAGGTTTGGGGGGTGGATGGGGTTGTGTTTGCGGTTGTTCGCGCATGGAGATCCCTTCGACACGATCGTCTCAAAGCACCGTGGATTGGGGGGATTTGGAAGGTATTGGATTAGCTGTCCAACGGTTGTTCTTGGTGCAAAACGCCCTTCCCTTGGCTCCATCGTTGGAGTCCTTCTGCAAAGAGATAAAGGCCGCTCATCGTAAGCATTACAACCAAAGTGACCACCAACGGACTCCAGATCTCGCCGCGAAAAAGTCCGCTGCGATAATCATAGAGCATCTTTCCCCATGAGATGCCTTTTTGCAAAACACCGCGTCCGAGGTAGTTGAGGCTGGTTTCGAGGATGATCAAGGCGCTCCATAGAAACACCAATTGGCGGAGGATCAGGGGAAGGCAGTGCAACCAAACGATATGCAAAAAGAGGATACGTCGTTCTTGTAGGCCGTGAGCTTCGGCGGCCATGACGAATTCTTCGGCTTTGAGTTGGGCGACTTTGCGTCGGATCTCTTCGGCGATATGGGGGACAAAAGTGATGCCGACGATGGCCGCGATCAGATAGACGTTGGGTCCAAAGACGGTGGTACACAAGAGAACAAGGATGAGGTTGGGGAAAGAGTTGATCAGGGTGCTGAGATAGCGCCCGATCTGCTCGATCCATCCGCCATAAAAGCCAGAGAAAGCTCCGAGGGAGATCCCACCGAAAAGGGCAAGGAGAGAGGCGAGGATACCGGGGAAAAAGAAAGCCTGCGTGCCTTTGATCAGCAAGATCAAGAGAGACTGCCCGGAGTGATCGGTACCGAGCCAAAAGCGCGGATCGGTGTTGAGCCAAAAGAGCAAAGAAGGGACTTGCAATGGGGGGTGGCCTTGCATCCGAGCCAAGACGGGATCGTACGGATACAAGGCTCCGATCAAGCAAGATGCAAGCAGGAGCAAAACGAAGGCGAGGCCAAAAAACAAGTGAGGATTCTCGCGCAAGAGAACATGGAGTCGCTGAAACAAAGTACCGAACCTTCCGCACGCAGGGCAACGAGGGAGAACGAGGGCCAGACTCAAAACGTCCCTATTTTACCCATGAATGCGCGTAATGGAAATAATTAAAAGGATGGATCGTCACTTTTTTCACGCGCACAGACATCGCGGAGTAGTTGGTGAGGGACCACAGGAAGAGGTAGGGGAGCTCATCGTGGAGGATCTTGTGGAGTTTTCCGTAGATGGCTTTGTAGATCACGGGGTCGGTGGTGCGGGTGGCTTGTTCGAGGAGGCGGTCGACTTCTTTGTTTTTGTAGCTGATGTAGTTACGGTTTCCGCGTGAATGAAAGAGCGGATAAATGGTAGAGAGTTCATCAAAGTTCCAGATGTGGAGGACCATATCGAAGCGCTTTTGGGTGAAGACTTGGCGGTCCCATGCAGCATCATCGACCCAGATCAACTCGACGTTGACGCCGATCTTGCGCATCTCGCCTTGGATCGCGAGACAAAGCTCTTTGTATGAATTTCTGCTACGCGGCAAGAGAAAATCCACTTTGAGGACTCTGCCGGCTTTTTTGCGATAAGGTTGGCCAGAAGAGAGTTTCCACCCCGCAGCATCGAGGAGTTTGGTGGCTTTTTCGGTGTCTTGGGTGCGGACTTCTACGGAGAAATTGTAGAGGGGATCGTTGGGAGAGAAAGGTCCGCTGATGATCTGACCGTCGCCAAGGTGGGCGTCGCGCAATCCGGCCCGATCGAGGGCATAAATAAAGGCTTGGCGAACGCGCAGATCCGCAAACAGACTGCCTTTTCGATGATTGATGCCGAGATACCACCAATCGTTGGTGGAATAAGGCATCAAGCCGACACCTTGGTCGCGTTCAAAGAGGGGGATATCTCTCGGACGGACGCGAATGATGGTATCAAGGCCGCCGTAGCGAAGGACTTCGCGTTGGATATTTTTGTCGGGTATGGCTTGGAGGGCGACGCCATCAAGGCCGATCTGGTCGCCTCTCCAATGCCCAGAAAAGCGGCGCAATTGGATCTTTCGCCCGATCCACGAGCGGAATTGAAACGGTCCTGTACCGTAGGGTTTTTGGTTGAAGTAATCAGAGCGCTGAACCGTGCCGCTTTTGAAGCGATGTTTGGGGATGATTTTGAATTGCAGCCATTTTTCAGGTTTGCTCAAAGGCTGTTTGAAATCGATTTTGATCTGGTGTGTACCGAGAACAGAAACGTTTTTGATGATCTGCGCGAGATAACGGTCGGCGATCTGAGTGCTGCGGCTGGTCATGGCTTTGATGGTAAAGTCGACATCTTCGGCGGTAAAGGGCTTGGAGTCGTGCCACTTCACTCCTTGTCGAAGGGTCAGCGTGATGGATTTTTTGTCGGGAGCAACAGACCATTCGGTCGCCAACATCGGGGCTGGTTTTTGATCTTTGTCCCAACCGATCAGGCTTTCAAAGATCAGCTCGGAAGCACGCACAGAGTACATGTCCTCCGCAAATAGTGGGTTAAGCACCGAAGGCGTCCGATCTTCGGTGTATTTTAACGGGGTGGCGGAGACAGGGAGGACCATCGCAAGCAACGCCATGCCCGCCCACACAGAGAACAAACGAACAAACGGTAGACCTCTCTTGATGTTTTGCACGGATGGATCTCCTCGTATGGATACGATATGACTCGTATCGACTCATGGAAGCGCTTATCGGCGCAG
Organism: Myxococcota bacterium; assembly: GCA_963169055.1. Taxonomy (GTDB): domain Bacteria; phylum Myxococcota_C; class UBA6777; order UBA6777; family UBA6777; genus JAKLKB01. The sequence goes on along the minus strand of CAUJFU010000170.1, from coordinate 23,192 downwards.
ACGTGGGTCGATCAGTTTGAGCGCGATCTCGTTGAGCATCTGAAGGAGGCTCGCAAGGACTGTCGCAAACAAGGCGATGGCGAGGACAACGGGTGTATCGCGCATCTCCGCAGCTTGCCAAAGCAGCCATCCCACGCCGTTGATGCTCATGATGGTTTCGATAATCACCACTGTACCGAGCAAAAGGATTGCACGCGTACTAAAGAACTGCGTGATCGGCAGGAGCAAGTTGTGGAGAAAATGCGCCCAAAAAGACGCACCTTTCGCCCGAACAGCCCGCATAAAGTCCTGCCCTTTGAGATGTTCGATCTCGCCGCGCAAACTTGACGCTTGTTCGGCGAGATTGTTGTTGCCGATGGCAAGCAACACCATCGAAACAAAAAACGGGATCAAGGCCAGCCATCCGGCCTCATCGCTGACTTGTTGCCCGAAAGGGATCAAGTCTAAATCGCGCCAACGTCCGAGAGTTTTGGGGTCAAGCCACCCTTGTTGAACCAACCAAGCGGGTCCACGGCTCGTTAGCATCACGGACCAATAGGCGAGGATATACAACGGGGCGAAGGACAATACGACCAAAGGAAATTGGCCCAACCGCAGCAACCACCGAGAAAAAAAGCGCAAGGGCCGCCAGCACAAAAAAAAGGCCAGCAGCAGCGTCAAAAAAGCAGCCCCCAACACCATCCATGCAGTGATTCGTACGGCAGGTGCGAGCAGTTCGGTGACAGGCGCTCCCTGTCGCAAGGAGACCGAAGTTCCAAAGCGAAAACGCGCAGCATCCCCCAACCATCGGCCATATTGAACGATCATGGGTTTATCGAGGCCCCATGTTTTGATCAGTTCTCGGCGCATCTCTGGCTCGCACCCCTTGGGGCAAAGCACATCCGTCAGATCGCCCGGGGCGGCCCACAAAAGAGCATACATGACGAAAGTCGCCCCAAGGATCACCAACAGATAAAAAAAGACGGTTTTTGCGATAATGCGAAGGATTTCCATGACGTCGAGATCGCTCCGTTGAGGGATGAACCAGAGAGGCAGCCAAGGCACAAAAACGCGCTACATCGGGGATGATCCAGAGAGACAAAAAGGCACTCCGTGGTGCTGCGCCGAAGGATAGGCCAAAGGGGCAGCCAAGGCCATCCCAAGCACCATCGCTCCGCGAGGAGAGGACTACTCTGCGACGCGCTTTCTCCACTCCGACACGTAATGAAAATAATTGAAGGGATGGATCGTCACTTTTTCGACACGCGATACCACCGACGAATAGTTGGTGAGGGACCAAAGGAAGATATAAGGGACTTCGTCGTGGAGGATCTTATGGAGTTTTCCGTAGATGGCCTTGTAGATCACGGGGTCGGTGGTGAGGGTGGCTTTGCGCAAGAGATTGTCGACTTCTTTGCTTTTGTAGCCGATGTAATTGCGCGAACCACGGGAGTGAAAGAGCGGGTAGATGGTGGAGAGATCGTCAAAGTTCCAGATATGAAGGGTCATATCGAAACCTTTTTTGATGAAGATCTCACGCGACCATGCAGCATCATTGAGCCACACCAATTCGACATCCACGCCGATTTTGCGAAGCTCGCCTTGAACCCCCAAGACCAACGGCTTGTAAGAATCTTTGCTTTTGGGCAAGACCATACGGACTTTTAAGGTTTTACCGCCCTTTTTGCGGAACTCGCCGGCTTTTTTCCAACCCGCGCTATCGAGCAATTGGCCGGCCTTTTCGGCATCTTGACTGCGTGGTGCGATCGAAAAGTTGTAGAGCGGATCGTTGGGCGAAAAAGGGCCGCTGATCACCTGCCCGTCGCCGAGGTGGGCGCTGCGCAAGGATTCGCGATCAAGGGCATACACAAAAGCTTCGCGGACACCGCGATCACGAAATACGCCTTTGTGATTGAGGCCGATATACCACCAGTCGTTGGTCGAATACGGATACAAGCGGACGTTTTGATCGCGCTCGAAGGTTGGGAGATCTTTGGGACGAACGCGGATAATCGCGTCGATACCACCGTAGCGGAGGACTTCGACTTGGATGTTTTTGTCGGGGATGATCTGGAGTGTTGCGCCGGACAGTTTGGTCTTTTTGGGGCCCCAGTGGCTAGAGTTGCGCCGAAGGATAATCTTTCGACCGTCCCACTTGTTGAACTGAAAGATCCCAGTACCGAAGGGTTTTTGACTAAAGTAATCGGTACGAGTGACCATCCCCGATTTAAAGCGGTGTTTGGGGATGATCTTGAATTGAAACCAGCGCTCGGGCTTGCTGAGCGCTTTTTTGAATTCGATGCGGATGGTGTGAGGATCAGAGACCGTCACTTTTTTGATGATCTGCGCCAGATAACGGTCGGCGATCTGAGAGCGTTGGCTGGTCATCATCTTGATGGTGAAGTCGACATCTTGGGCGGTAAAGGCTTCGCCATCGTGCCACTTGACGCCTTGTCGAAGGGTCATCGTGATGGATTTTTTGTCCTCACCCACGACCCACTTGGTGGCGAGCATGGGAGCGGGCTTTTGAACTTTGTCAAAGCCGATCAAACGTTCGAAGATTAATTCGGAGGCGCGCTCAGAATACATATCATCCGCATAGATGGGATTGAGGCTTGAAGGGGCGCGGTCTTCGGCGTATTTGAGGGGAGGAGGTGCAGCCCATCCCATCGTCCATCCGAGACACAGAACCACCACAACGCAGATCAAGGGGCGATGCCCTTTTTGCCATCGATCTCTAGCTCTCACAGCAAGTTCTCCTTGTTTGCGCGAATTCAATCGCCTTTGGGTCCCGGTCCGCCACCACCGTCATTTGCGCTCATGCCTCGGAAGATCCGAAGAGTTCCAAGCAAAGCCCACGGCTGTGTAAGCGAAGGGTAGGTTTGGCGATTTTTACCGAGGAAGAAGTAAGCGACACCCCAACGCGACATACGCAGATAAGCGCGTGTGGTGGAGAGGATCTGCGCGGCTTGGTTGTCGCCGCCGATCTGGTAAGGTTGATCTTTTTGGTGCAAAAACTCGAACCAACGGACAGCACGTTCGCGGTCACCGTGGAAAAGTGCGGATTGTGCGGCAGTTTGAAAGAAGGCTCGCAAAGCATAACGAGTGAGGCGATTTTGGGCGACGTACTTGGCCCCATCGGTCTGTTGATCGATCGAGGTTTGCAATTGTTTGAGCAGATCGGTTGAAAGGTCTGCACAAGCGAGGATCGTGTTGTAATGTTTGGGTGTATTTTCCCGATACAAGGACGTTTCAGCGATCCAAAGGCGAGCAGGGCAATGTGGGTATTGTTGGTGAAGTTGTTGGAGGCCGTCCTGCGCGGTTTTGTGTGCAGTTTTGTCAGTGGAGGAAAGAAGGCGCAGATGCAGCAAACGCGCACGCAGCAGCAGATCGTTGGGAGTGAGGAAAGGCGAAAAGACTTGCATCGCCCAATCGATCTGTTTGGGTGGTGTTTTGAGAAAGAGGTGGACGGCCTGTGTAGCTTGTTTGTGCGAGCCGAGCAAAGCGAAGGCTTCGGCTTGGCCTAAAGCAGCGCTGGGATCGGAGGGATCGATCTGTTGGAAAGCGTGAAGGGCTTTGCGGGCGTGGTATTGTGCAAGCAACCAAGGCAGGCCGGGATCGTAGTATTCGAGCGTTGCGTCGACGTCGCCTTCTTTGATGGTTTCTTCGTCCATGACGGAGCGAAGGGCATCATAAGCGATCGTTTTGGCATCTTGAGTCAAAGCGAGGTAGAGTTCGGCGCGGGGGGTGGGGGTTTGCGGTTTGTTGTTTGGAGAGAGGCCAAAAAAAGCGCGGGCAAGGCTCCAATCCGCCCAATTATCGGGATCTTTGGAAAAGTCGGATTGTTCGAGGAGGCTATTTTTTTGAGCGAGGGGAGTGTCTTGGCAGAGGGCCTTCCAAAAAGCAAGGCGGGATCGGCGGTTGGGAGGGGTGATTTTTTCTGCAAGGGTCCACTGTTCTTGTGCGGCTTTGAAGTTTTTGCGGAGGCAGAACAAGCGGCCTCGGTAAAGAGGAAGCAGTTGGCCGATTTGAAGGCGATTACGAAGAGCAAAGCGTTGAGAAAAAACATCCTCGCTGAGAGCAAGCACCAATTCGGAAAGTTCTGCGTAAAAACGTGCGGCACGGAGCAACAGTCGTCCGCGAAGGATGTGCGCATCACGAGACATCTTTTTCTTCGGATCGACGGGCTTTTTGAGATAAGCCATCAGATCGTTTTTGCGCAAAGCCATCGCGGCTCGATGTGTCTCTGTTCCCCGGACTTGGGGGCCGAGCAAAGGAAACAGCACCTTGTAGTCGGAGACGATGGCGGCCAGCCAACTTTGCGGCCACCATGTTGGATCGAGCGTTGCTTTGGGCAAAACAGCACGCGGCAGAGCAGGTTGAGAAGATGCGTTTGAAGAGGCTGCTTTGCGCGTGTTGGGTGGACTCGTTGTATTCGTTGTATTCGTTGTTGGAGGATCCGTTTTTGTGCATCCGATGTGGGCCAAAAACAACCCGATCAAAAACCACTGTGCATAGCGCAATTCAAACCACCTCCAGAGATCGAACATCCATTTCAGAAGAGTCGCCCCAAAACGCCGAGAAGAAGAACCATGCGCAAACACCCCATACAAGGGCGGTTTATTTGGTCAAAGGAGATCGGCGTATCGCAGCGAGAGAAAGAGAGCGAGCGGCGGAAAGCTTCCCTCGCGTGGATCGAAGCGGAGAATTATTCTTCCAAGCCGCCGCGTTTGCTGAGCAGGGATTTGAGGCGCGTGATGTTCTTTTGCGCATAAGACTTATCTTCATCATCTCCGCGCAAGATATCGCCCAAGCGTTCGAAGGATTTGAGTGAGCGACGAAGGTCGGTGATATTCTTTTTGCTGTAGTATCGGCGTTCATAGACTTCTGCAAGGGCTTTGTAGAGAGATTTCTGGTTGACGTACTTGTCTGCGGAGGCGAAGCGGTTGGCGGTGCGTTCGGCCTGACGAAGAAGATCAAGCGATCGATCGTAGCTTTTGCAGCGGCTGTACTCGATACCGAGGCTCATGGCGGGATAGGGTTGAAAGCGATTGCTCGGGTCTTTGTAGAGTTCATCAAGAACGCTGATGCCGTTCTTGTAGGCGCGTTTGTGGCAGTAGAAACGAGAAAGCGAGGTGTGTGCAGAAAAGTGCTGGGAGTTGGATTTTTGAACATTGCGCAGGCAGGCCACTTCTTCTTCTTCGAGGAAGATGCTGTTGCGGATCTTGGCTTGGATGCGGTCGAGGTTGCAACGCTTGCCGCCTTGGGAGAAAGAAACGGTCATATTGCCGCCACCGTCGCCGACTTCAAAGGTCTTTTCGCTTTTGGCTCCGTCGGGGAACTGAGCGATCACACGCACAAAGCCCGTAGGCATCTGCACTTTGATCAAGCCAGCCTTGCCTGTTTTAGAGAGAGACTCGCCTTCGCAATCGACGCCTTCGGAGCTTTTGAGCGAAAACGCCGTACCTGCCGAGGCTTTCAACACAACAACGCGTTTTTTGCCTTTGGAACGGCGGAAGCAGTTGGGTTTGAGGGTGACTTCGGAGCCTGTGTCGACTTCGCTAAACTCGGCGCGGACTTCGTACTCAAACACACCGCTTTGGAGGCGGACAGTTTTGGTGACTTTGCGGGGTTTAAAGCTGTTTCCGGGAGGAACAAACAAGACAGTGAGGCTGCCACGAGGAGAGCCGTCATAGTCCATGGAGAGGGGCTTTTCAACTTCGACGATCTCGCCTTGGGGTTTTCCTTTGAGCGAGACGCGAGTGCCTTTTTGGTTGGCGTAGGCTTTGATGACGATGCCGGGCCGTTTTTCGAATTGGATCTCGGTGGTGTAGGTTTCGCGACCGGCTTCGAGTGCGACCTCTTGTTCGGCATCGCGTTTTTTGAAGGCATCGGCTTTGGCTGCGCGAACTTTGATGGTGATGGGTTTGGGAGAGGAGCTTTTGTCGGTGTGTTTGACCACGTAACTTCCGCCATCGGAGGAGATCGAACCAACTTTTCGGCCATTTTTATAGACGGCCCCTTTGGCGGTGCTGGTGACGGTGATGGCGAACTTTCCGCTGAATGTTTTGGCGGGTTCGCGGATGGGGAGAGGTGCGACAGGTTCGGGATCGCGAGTGGCAGCAGCAGGATCGCGGGTGGCGACGGGTTCACGGGCCGTAGGTTCGGGGTCGCGAGTTGCAGCAGCAGGATCACGATCACGAACGGCGACGGCAGGTTCGCGATCGCGAGCGGGTGGTTCGGGGTCGCGAGTGGCGACAGCAGGCTCACGATCACGAGCGGGCGGTTCAGGATCACGGGGGGCCGCAGCAGGTTCAGGGGCTTTGAATTCGGCGGTGTCGGCGGTGTATTCGAACTTTCCGGCTTCAAGTTTGACTTTTTTGGTGATTCGTCGAGGTTTGACTTTTCGATCAGCAGGGACAAAGACCAAGGTGAGGGTCTTGGGTTTGCCAGCATATTCGAAAGCAACGGGATTGTTGGGATCGGCGATCTCTTGTTTGTCTTTGCCCATGGATACGCGGATTCCAGCGATATTTGCGCGGGCCATGATCTTAAACGGGGGGGCTTTTTCAAAGTCTACACGGATCTCGTATTCTTCTTGGGAAGCATTGATTGCGACATCTCGTGTGACTTCAGGCGTTTTGTAAAGCCACGGTTTACGGGCTTTGAGTGTGATGGTGACGGGCTGTGGGGATTCGCTTTTGTCGGTATGTTTGACAGAGACGATGCCTTCGGGGATACGGATGACGCCTTGTGGTTTCTTCCCTTTGAACACTTGGATACCGCTGACGTTGGCGATGACCTTGATGCGGTACTTTCCGCTGATGCGTGGCTTAGGTGGGGTTTCAGGACCGATAGGTCGAGGGGTTCGGATGGGAGGGGAATCTGTGCCTCGCTCTTCGGGCCGAGGGGCAGGTCTTTCGGGGGTGGGGTCGGGGCCTTTTGAGGGAGGGGCGGAATTGCTTGTGTTGGAGGCTGTGGCGTTGTTGGCGGTGGCGTTTGGATCGCCAGAGGGGGGGTTGGGGGAGGTTTCCGCGTCAGGAGGGGGTTGACGCAGGAAGGCTTCGACTTTGATCTCAGCGGGAGCAAGGCCATGCGCGGTTTTTCGCAAGCGCAAACGGCTGGTCATGATCATGTAGTTGTCTTGGCCTGCGCCTTCGACTTTGATGCGGATCTTGTCTTGAACTTTTCCACGATAAGTTCCCACAAAAGTGCCGAATTGGTCGGTTTCTCCGAGCATTTTGTTATTGATGCTGACTTTGGCTTTGGGGATACCGACTTTGTCGCTTGTGAGGGCAACCACCTTGATCGGAAAGACGCCTACTTGGGGAGCGGTACTGCCCTTGCATCCGATGCATCCGAGCGTTGCAACGCTCAATGCGGCTACAAAAAGAGCAAGCACCCATCCAGCAAAAGGCTTTTGGAGGAGAGCAAGCCTTTGTCTATCACGCATCTGTCTCATTCAAACGTCTCCAAAATAAGTGGACATCGCTCCCATCGGATACGCGAAGGTTCGAGAGAACGCATCATGGGATGAAACACTTTGGGGGATATGGAACGCAAGGGTTTGTCGCCAAGATCGGCGCGATCCAAAGCTCCTCGCCTCGGATGTACCGTTCATTCCGAGATCGGAGCTTTGGGTTCCAATCCCGAATCGCGCTTCCCTTCTTTGACTTTGGTTTGCACAACGGTGGGTAGGGGTCGTGTTTTTTCCACCATCACCAATTTGCGCAGTTTGATGTTGGTGCCGCTGTAGTCGAATTTGAGCGGTCGCGCATGGTAGCCATCTTTGTTGAGTTTCAGGGTGTAATTGGAGTCCTTGATGGCTTCTTTGGCGGTTTCGCCCGTCTCTTCATTTTTGATCACGCGGCGGTTGCAGATCTCAAAAAATCCCCGACTGTCGGTGACTTCGGGGCTGGTGGGAGGATCGGTGCTGACGAGGACTCCCGAGAAACCTTGTCCGTCTTCGTTCACAACACGGCCACGAATACATCCGCGCTGTTTGATAATGGTGGTATTGGCATCGCCCTTGGGATCGGGATTTGCGTCGTTTTTGGTTTGCGTCTTTCCAGAACAATGTAGAAACAACACGCTGCACAAACAGATCGCCCATGCGATGGATATGTTTTTCGTCTTTTGCACGACGACTCTCCTTCAAGATCACTCAATTTGTGTGAAAAGATTCGAGGCAAGCCAAATGCCGCCCTTGGTATTCTTCAAAGCAGACATACGATTCGTTACGAACCGTGTTGACTTGCCAAGCAAGTCGCTGTTTTTCTTGTTCTTTTGCTTTCACACAACGCCCACAAACAGGGGCCGACTTCCATCGAGTCGATTCGCTCACAAGCCATTAGGGGTCCGAGCCTCCGTCTGCTTCGGGTGTTGGTTCTTCGGGTGTAGCCTCTTGCGCGGGTTCTTCGGATGTAACTTCTTGCGCGGGTTCTTCGGGTGCGGTCTCTTCGGAAACAAGGGGTTCTTCGGGTGTAGCCTCTTCGGAAACAAGGGATTCCTCGGGGGCGAGTACCTCGCTTTGTTCGGTGGTGGGTTCTTGTGCAGGTTCCTGAGGAGAAGCATCACTGGCCTGAAACGGTTCGAGGCCGTTACCGTCTTGGAGGCAAACACCGTTGGGTAATTGAGAGACCACATAACAGCCGTAGCCGCTCGAACAGTCGCCTGCTTTTGAACAAGCCAACCAATCGTAACGAAGTGGTTCAACGATGCACGAAGCCATCGCCGCCAAGACGATCAGGATCAGCACCCACCAAAGAGAGGTTCGCATCTTTCTTCGCCATCCCAAACATAAACAACACGATATGCCCAACAAAGCACGAACAGCAAGACAAGCCCAACAATAGGCGTCCCAAAAGCACATCTGGCCCGCTGTGGTAGCTTTCTTAGCACGTTCACACGGCAAAAAGCAAGATGTCGGCGTGCAGCCCGCCCACAAGCCCACAGAAAATTAGGCTGCCGCGCCGTTGTCGAGGGTTTCAAGCGTTTCTTGGAGTTGTTCCCACAAAGCATAGGCTTGTGCGATCTCTTCTTTGAGTCCGTCGTACTCTTCGATAATCGGCCCTGATCGTTCAAAGTCTTCGTAAAATCCGCTTTCGGACATCATGACTTCCAACACAGCCAGTCGTTCTTCTTTGCGTGCAAGAGCAGACTCGATGCTGGAGATCTCATCGGTGACGATGCGGCGTTTTCGTTCAAACTCCCGCCGTTGTTGCTGGGTTTCAAAGTACTGTTGTTGGCGCTGTTCTCGCGGTCCCGAAGGTTCTTTTGATGCGGTGGTTGTAGGAGAAGCAACGGCTTTGGGTTTGTTGGTTTCTTCGTTGCTACGGGTGGTTTCTGTCGTAAAACGGACACCCGTTTCGCCTTCGAGCAAACCAAGGCTGATCTTCTTTTCGATATAAGCTTCGTAGTTTCCGAGATAACTGGTGGTTTTTCGATCTTTGATCTCGATGATGCGGGTGGCTAATTGATCGATAAAGAAGCGGTCGTGCGAGACAAACACGATGGTGCCATCGTATTGTTTGAGAGCCTGCAAAAGGACTTGTTGTGAGGACATATCGAGGTGGTTGGTGGGTTCGTCCATCAACAGCAAGTTGGCAGGCTGCATCAGCATGCGTGCGAGAGAAACGCGGCTTTTCTCGCCCCCCGAAAGGACGCTGATCTTTTTGAAGACATCGTCTCCTTGGAACAAAAAGCAACCAAGCAACGTCCGAAGTTGCGGCATCATCTCGTAAGGGGCGACCTCTTCGAGGCTTTGAAGCACCGTATGTTGGGGGATGAGCACTTGCGTTTGATCTTGGGCGAAGAAGCTCAGTTTGACTTGATAGCCTTCTTGGCGCTCGCCGACAAAAGGTTCACCGCCCGCCATCATCCGCATCAAGGTGGACTTTCCAGCGCCGTTGACTCCAACCAAAGCGAGGCGTTCGCCGCGTTCGACGGTGACGCTGATATCTTCCAAGACGCAAAGCTCACCGTAATGCTTGGTGGCGTGGGTGATTTGAAGGACTTCGCGTCCCGAACGAGGGGGTTTGGGGAACGAAAAACTCATCGTCTTTGAAGGGCGGGGAGGCAAGACGATCCGCTCGATCTTTTCGAGTTGTTTGACGCGGCTTTGGACTTGTGAGGCTTTGGAAGCCTGATAACGAAAGCGATCGATAAAGCGCTCGATCTTTTCGATCTCTTCGGCTTGGCGACGTGCTTTTTCTTCGATAGCTTCGTAACGGCGCTCGCGCTCGACTTCGTAATAAGAGAAGTTGCCTTCGTAATCAGATAACTTTCCGTTGTAGATCTCGGTGCATCGGCGCACCAAGGAGTCGATAAAAAAGCGGTCGTGAGAAACCATCAAGATCCCAGAGGGATATTCTTTGAGGTAGCCTTCGAGCCAGTTGCGTGCGTCGAGATCGAGGTGGTTGGTGGGTTCGTCGAGCAGCAGCCAGTTGGGGCGTTGGAGCAAAAGGCGCGCAAGCGCGATCCGCATCTGCCATCCCCCCGAAAAGTTTTCGCACGAACGTTCCCAATCAGCGCGCAAAAAGCCCAATCCATCGAGAACTTTGCCGACTTCTGCTTCCAAGTTGTACCCACCCAGATAACGAAAACGCTCTGACAAAACGTCGTAACGCTCCATCAGTTGGGATTGTTCGTTTTCATCTTGGATGATCTCCATCGCCGCTTCGAGAGACTTGATCTGCTTTTCGATCTGCAACACTTCTTGTTGGGCCGAAACCACTTCTTCGTACAACGTGCGCGCTCGAAAATGGATGCCGTCTTGTGGCAGGTAGCCAAAACTGGTTCCTTTCGGAACCAAGATCGCCCCTGCATCGGGTTCCATCAAGCCTGCGATCACCTTCATAAAGGTGGATTTCCCCGCACCGTTGCCCCCAATCAACGCAACGCGCTCTTGTGGCTTCATCTGCCAATTCACTTCGTCGATCAGTGCGCGCCCACCCAAAAACAACGAAAGATCCTTCAACACCAACATCTTTCCTTCTTCTCCTCCATGATACGTCGGCCCATGCGGGCGGAATATACCACAAAGCCAAACAAGGAAAACTTGAAAAACTCGCGGTGGCCACCTGTTTTTGTTGGAGACATGGAAAAGAAGAGAACGAGAGGAAGATCGAGACGCAGGAGAAAGCGAGAGGCTGAGGGGGGGAGAGCAGCAAAAGAAGACCATGTACCGGCAAAAAGGAAGCACACCGATGAAAAGAATGAAGCCCGCAACCTATTCAAAAATTCACACCGATGGCTTCGCTTTTTGCCGTCCATGCGCTTGATGTAAGAAAGAAAGACTGTGTTCGTTGTGAAGCCCGCAACCTATACCTTGCCTGCTCGCCGAATGACGAACACGGCAAAAACGCGCACAATCTTTCCAACCCGCACCATGCGACACCTCTTCGCGTAGAGCGAAGCGTGTTTGTTTACCGCCTCGACACTAGCGCAAAGATCAGACCAAGAGACCCCGATACCAAAGGAGAGGTGGGATTCGTAGGTGGGATCGGCTTCTTGACGAGGATTTCTTTTGGGATGTCTGCCGCTCGGCTTGCGATCTGTGGTAGAAGATGCCTCCACAGGGTTGGAGTAGAACCCCACCGACTCGCCGATGCGCCCCACATCCGAAAACAACGAAGCACGTGAGTCCTCGTTGTTTCGGGCGAGGATGCGCCCCGCATCAGAAAGCAACGAAGAGCGGGATCTCTCGTTGTATCGGGCGAAAGACCAAAGAAGGCAGAACAGATGCGCTCTTATCAACAAAGAGAGTTATGGACGTTGATGCTTGTGGGCTTGGTTCCGCTGAGCGTATGCTTGATCGTGGCGTGGGCGTTGTTGGAGGGATCGGGACTTGCGCAGACCTTTGAGCGGCACGGTAAAGAATTAAAGCGAGCGTTGGAGGCGAATGATCGGGCGTGGCAGAAACAGATCGCGGAGTTAGAAAAACAAGCGGTCGGCCTGTGCCTTGGTCGTATCGAGGAAACACAGCGCGAACGGGGGTTTCGTGTACTACAAGCCCAAGCGGCGTGGCTGCGGGAAGTTCGGTGGGGAGAAAAACATTACCTCGTGGATCAAAGTGCGCTGCCATCGGGATCTTCGATGGAAGAGCGCGTCGTTCCTGTTCGTGGGAAAAAATTGATCTTGCGGGTTTGGCGTTCGGTTCCGCTGGTTGAGATCTCGCAGTGGCGCGTATTGTTGCAACAGCTCAGCCAACGCCTTGACGCCAAATATGCCGGAAGGACGGGATTTTTTTGGGCAGCCGTTTCGATGTTTGGTGCAACGATGCTGTTGGCAATGTTGTTGGGGATCGCCTTGACGCGATTTTTGCTGCGGGAGTTGCGGGAGTTGCGACAGCTCATCTGGCAAGTGACCCCTCAAATGCCAACGCTCATGGATCGAAAACGCGCACCCCGCGACGAATTAGAAGGATTGCAGCGCGATATCGCCTTGATGATTCGCCATCTTCAACAACAACAGCAAAACGAAGTGTTTAAGGAGCAAGTGGCGCGGTGGCAAGATATCGCACGGCGCTTGGCCCACGAGATCAAGAATCCATTGACCCCGATCCAGCTATCGATTCAGCAATTGGCTCGCGCTTACAAAGGCGAAGATGCGGCCTTTTTGCGCAACCTACAGATCGCCCAAGAGATCATCCAAGAAGAGATCCAAACCTTGCGGCGTTTGGTCGAAGAGTTTTCATCCTTTGCCAAGTTGCCTCCAGTCGAGCCGAGCCTTTTGGATCTCAATGCCTTGCTGCGCGAATACCTTGATGCGTACGACTGGTTTCGAGGCAAGGCCAAGATCCACCTCGATACATCGGAGGGTTCGTTGTGGGTGATGGCCGATCGGATGTTGTTTCGCAGCGTATTGCATAATTTGGTACAAAATGCGATCGAAGCGGGTTCTCCGATCGTGCTCTTGCGAACAGGACGCCTCCCGCCACAACAAGTGATCTGCCAAGTCGAAGACCAAGGCCCGGGGATCCCCGTCCATTTACAGAGCAAGATCTTCACCCCATACTTCACGACCAAACAACTCGGAACAGGACTGGGACTCGCGATCACCAAGAAGATCGTGATCGATCACAACGGAAGCATCACCGTAGGTTCCAATGAATCGGGTGGAGCGACCTTTTCGATCTTGTTGCCTGAAGCCGCCTCTAGCGCAAATGTCCGAGGCCCCGCCCTTCGCCCTCGCCCCCAAATCGGCGATGCTCTCGCTGATCCTGTGCCCATAGCCCCCGCGTCAAGCAACCCACACGGAGCAAAACGTTGAGTGCAAGAGATTGGAACCCTTCTTATTTTCAAGTGATGGTGGTGGATGATGAGAAAAATATCTGCCGCACCGTACAGATGGTTCTCGAAGGCGAAGGATATCGCGTCCTCACCGCCTTGCAAGGCGAACAAGCCCTCGAAGTGATCCAGCGCGAAGTGATCGATCTGGTGCTGTTGGATATCTATATGCCCGGGATGGACGGCCTCAAAGTCCTCGAAGCGATCAAGCGATTCGATCCTGATATCGAGGTGATTATGATCTCGGGGCATGGGACGATCTCAGATGCTGTAGAAGCCGTCAAATTGGGCGCGTATAGCTTTATCGAAAAGCCGCTTGAACGAGAGCGTTTGTTGCTGTCCGTTCGCCAATCGCTCGAACGAAGGGAGATGTTGCACAAGGTACGAAACCTTGAGAAAGAATATGCCGATCGCTTCGAGATGGTCGGAGATACCCCCACCATGAAGACGATCTTTCAACAGATCGAAAAAGTCGCTCCCACCAAAGGATGGGTGTTGATCACAGGGGAGTCTGGGACAGGGAAAGAACTGGTCGCCCGCGCCATCCACAACAACAGCCCACGCCACCCACGCCCCTTTGTCAAAGTCAATTGTGCCGCGATCCCCGAGGAATTGATCGAGTCTGAATTGTTTGGTCACGAAAAAGGCGCTTTTACGGGCGCAATCCGCACCAAGCAAGGAGAGTTTGAACGCGCCCACACAGGCACGATCTTTCTCGATGAGATCGGCGATATGTCCCTCCACGCTCAAGCCAAAGTGTTGCGTGTCCTCAATACAGGGGAGTTTTCGAGGGTAGGAGGCGATCGCACCATCCAAGTCGATGTGCGCGTGATCGCTGCAACCAACCGCGATCTTCAAGACGAGATCCGCAAAAGCCGATTCCGCGAAGATCTGTTCTTTCGGTTGAATGTGATCCCCCTACATCTACCGCCTCTTCGCGAACGGCGAGAAGATATCGCCCTACTGCTCGATAGTTTCACACGCCACTTTTGCCAAGAATACAACTACCCCACCAAAAGCTTCACCCCCACCGCCATGCGCCAGCTCTGCCAATACGCATGGCCGGGAAATGTGCGCGAACTCAAGAACCTCGTCGAGCGCTTGGTTATCCTCAGCGGCGAGCAGATCGACGTACACGATCTGCCCGAAGATCTCAAAGAGAAAAAGGCTGTTGTGGATATCAAAGCACTCGGGAATCAAACCCTCAAAGAAGTGCGCGATGAGGTCGAACGCAGCTACATTATGCTCAAATTACAAGAAAACGATTGGAATATCTCACGAACCGCCGATGTCCTCGGCATCGAACGAACCAACCTTCACAAAAAAATCAAAGCCTACGATCTACACCGCCCCAACGGTTAAAGCGGCAAAGCCTACGATCTACACCGTCCCAGCGGTTCAGAGGAATCACTCAGGCGCGATCGCGGGCCAAGGGCAGCGTTCGGGTGGTTTGAGCAGCGGATTCATCGGGGCTTTGTGACGATAGCCATACTTTTTGAGTAAAGCAGGCACAGGTTGGCCGTAGCGCTGGAGTGCGCGCACAGCCTCAACAAAACTGCACAGCGCAAGAACATTGCGTGCGGGATGAGAAGCGAGATCGAGGCTCACAGCTTCTTCCAATTGTTCGGAGGTCATGGATTTGGCTTTGCGGCGTTTTTGTCGCAACATCCGTTGACTGGTTTGGAGATACGCTTTCCAATCGCGTGTATAACGCCGCGTGATCTGCCGTAGCAACGGAACGACTTTGGTATCGGCGAGTCGTCCGAGGGTTTCGATATAAGTGGGTTCGGGAGGATAAGGCCCGTATTTGAGAGCAGCGATGTAGACTTGGACGTTTTGTTGATCGCCGAGCAAAAGCAGCGTTTGGATGGCCGCCAAGACAACGTTGTTCACGGGGTCGGTCAGCAGATCGCGGGCGTGTGGGATCGCGGCGCGATCGCGTTGTTGCCCAAGGGCTTCGATGGCCACGATGCGGATCTTGGCCGAGGGATGTTTGAGTTGTTTGATCAAGGCGGATACAGCGTTGGAAGAGGGGATCGCCCCCAATTGCTGGATCGCGGTGTAGCGGAGTTCTTCGTCTTCGACTTCTGTATAAGGCAACAACGTGGAAAGTGCGGGGCGTTTAATCTGTCCAAGCGCCCGAATGGCGGCGATCACCATCGCACGCGTTTGAGACGAGAGATGCGGACGGATCAGATCGATAGCCGGTGTACCGGCTTGTCCAAGCGCCAACAACGCGGTCGTACGGCGCGCAAGATCATCGCCTTCGTTGGTATAGCGGGACAGCAACCGCCGCCCTTCTTCTCCGCTGCGTTGCGCGATCTGTCCCAAACAAGTCCGAAAGAACGGCTTGGCAACAACAGGCATATCATCCCACATCAAAAACACCGCATGCACCGCCGCCAGCGACCCCACCGCAGACAGATCTCGGATCACAGCATCCGCTTCTTTTTTGTCTTGGACTTGCGCCAAACGCACCAACAGCGGCCAACTTTGGCCATCGCGAGTGAGTTCGGAAAGTGCGCGTTTTGCGTTTTCTTGGCTGATGCGTTGTCGAAAAGCTTGGATCAAGGGGACAAAGACAGGTTGCCCAAATTCTGGCAAAAATCGAACGACGCGATCTTGGAGAGAAGACGAAGGCTGCGAGAGGATGGGCAGCAAACGTGCGATGGCTTTTTCGCCAAAACGCAGCAAAGACTTTTGGGCAGCGCGCTGAACATCATCGTTTTCATCATCAAGCGCACGGATCAAAAACGGGATGGCGCGATCTGCCCCAAGCTCCGCAAGTGCCGATGCTGCGGACGCACGCACCGCAGGACTTGGATCTCGTGTCGCCTCGACAAGAGAACGCAGCGCACGTTGATCGCCGAGCTTGCCAAGCGCCGCAGCAGCGGTCATTCGGACGTCGATATCGCGATCTTTGAGCGCTCCGCGCAGTTCGGCGAGGGCTTGCGGAGAACGCAACACCGCCAAACCACGGATCGCATCGCGCCGCAACAGCGAATCCGCTTCGTGCATTAAGATCATACGCAAAGGGCCGATGGATCGGGGTAATCCTGTATCAGTCACAAGCTGCACAGCTTCTTGTCGCTGCCCCAACGCTTCGCGTGAACCTGTGGTCTTGCTGATGTAGTCGATCAGATAATCGAGCGCACGATTTCGCGCCACCATATCGTCACTCTTGGCGTCTTGCCGCACCTCTCTCCAGCCGTACGAACACCCCACCCAATACGGCAGACAACACACACACCACAACAACATCCTTCGATATCGCCTCAACAGCACCATCCCACCGATCCTTTCTGATGCTCTCCACGCACAAAAACAAACAGCCTTTGACACGCGCCAAACGATGCCTATCCTAGCACACCTTGCTCTCACAACAAGAAGATGCGCCACAGCACGCTTTGTTGTCGCGATACGTCTTTCGATCTTGACAAACCATAGAAAAGCGTGTTGAAGAGGGCCGACTTTTGATTTCGATGACTCACAATTTGGAGATGCCGATGAGCTTCGGTAAACGAAAAGACGATAAAATGGACGCTTTAGAACAACGCTACCAACGCGCACTTGAGATGATCGACGAAGACGAACTCGAAGGAGCGCTCGAAGAAAGCCGCAACCTGCTCGCTCAAGACGATCAAAACCCCCACTTTTGGTGCCTCGAAGGCAAGATCCGTCAAATGCTCGGCGAAGAACAAGCCGCAGAGCGGGCCTTTGAACGCGCCTGCCAACTCGAACCCGGCATGGCCGAACCCCAACTGTACAAAGCAGGTTTTCTGATCGAATTGGGCCGATACGAGGACGCCATCAGCACCCTCAAACAAGCCCTCCAATTCACCGAAGATCCGATTGATGAACGCGATGCTTATTTTATGTGGGCCGAAGCAGAGATCCATCTCGGTCGCGAAGCACTCACCCAACTGATGGAAGAAATGTCCGAAGTTGTCGAAGAAGGCTCGGAACCACCGACCTTGACGATGCCTCCCGAGATCCGCGAACAGTTTGAACGCGGCCTTGAACTCACCCAAAAAGCGATCAACCTCAACCCCGAACTCGCCGATCTGTGGCACCTTCGCGCTGGCGTGTTGATGGATCTCGAACAAAGCGACGAAGCCATCCAATGCTACGAAGAAGCCTTGCGCCTCGAACCCGATCGCCCCGACTTCCTCCACGATATGGGCCTTGCCTGCGAGATCGCCGAACGCTATGACGAAGCTCGCAAATGTTATCGCGCCCTCTACGAAGTCGAAACCAACGAAGAACCCGATGGGATGGACTTTTCACGCACCGAATTCGCTGAGATGACACGTGAAGTCTGGCATACCCTTGAAAGCGCTCTGATGGAGATGCTCGAAGAACCCCTCCCTCCCTTTGAAGTCGCCACCGAAGACTTCCCTAGTGCCGACCTCCTCGAACAAGCACCCCACGATAGCCCCTTCAATCCGTGGTCTCCGTTGCGTATCGAGATCACTCAAAAAGAGGAGGACGATCCACAGATCCGCTGCGTCTTTTACCAACGCAACGTCGAACGCGAAGTCGGCTCCGATGATCCCCAAGAGATGCTCGAATACCTCCGCTATCTTCTCGAAGACGTCCTGTTCAATCTCCCAAACGCCGAAGATCTCGGACCCATCGAAGCCTGATTCATCTCCCTCTCGCTTGAGTCAACAAGACGCAAGCCCTCTCTCGCCTACGCCCCTGCCCAAGAAAACTTGGCAAACCCGCCTGTTTGTGCTACACCCCTCAAGAAGATCCAAGCCTCCACCCGCAAGGCGCTTGGCTACCCACACACCGACACACAAAGTAGGGTCTCATGGCTTCGCGTGAACACCTCGATCCAACGCTCCAACGCTATCTTCTTCAAGACGAGCGCATCCAAGCCCAGATCCGCCTCTCACGATGGCTGTCTCACGATCTTAACAATCTCTTCATGATCATCCTCAACTACTCGCTGATGCTCAGAGAGCACTTTGAAGACACCCCCCACCAAAACGATGCCGATATCATCGAGCGTACCGCACGACGCGGACTCGATATCGTTCAGCAACTCCAACGCTTTAGCCGCGACGGCCAAAGCGGCCCTCCCGTCGAACTCGATCTCCATACCCTTCTGTCTCAACACCTCGCTCGTTGGCAAGAACATCTCGGCCCCCAACATCCCTTGCACTTCCTCCCAAGCCAACAATCCTTCTTTGTCTTGCTTCCCCCCGCTCGCATCGAAGAACTGCTCGTTCCCCTGTTTGACAACGCCAAAGAAGCCCTCCCCCAAGGTGGCCCCATCCGCCTTAGCACCGAGTACACCGAGGTCACCCCCCAAGAAGCATGGTCACGCATCCCTGCCGGACCTTACGTCTGCATCACGGTTCAAGACGAAGGACGTGGTATCCCTCACGACCTCCAAGAGATCGCCATCGAACCTCTCGCCACCCACCACCCGCGCACACAACGCAGCGGCATGGGCCTCGCTTTGGTCTACAGCACTCTTCGCCAACTCAGCGGATGGATGGATCTGCGTTCTCAAGAAGATCTCGGCACCGAAGTTCGCCTCTATCTCCCCCTCCTTCAATACAGCACCTCCAACAACCACATCGCCGTTCCACGCCCCCAGATCATGCGCCACATCATGCTTTGCCTCCCTTCTCTGTCCTTTGCAGAACGCGATCAACTTTGCAGCCGCCTCGAAGAACAAGGCTACACCACCCTCGAAGCCGAGGACAGCATGGAGATCCTCCAGATCCAACGCCGCTTCCAAAACGAAGTCCACCTGCTGATCACCGAAGCTGCTTGCACCCTCACCCCCGAAACACTCGATACCTTGCGCCTTGCCAGCCCTGCCCTCCAAGTCCTGATCTTCTCTTCGACCGCTCACACCTCCGCTCCCCCTTGGTTGCACCCCCTCCCCCATCCTCCGCACCTACAAGAGATCCAACAAGCTGTCCACAAACTCGAACAACAGCAAACCGCCCACAACATCCCCGAAGATCCGAGGCGATAGCGCACGAAAGGCCCTGCGATGTGGTGGTTCCGTCGTCCTTCCCATTCTCCCCTTCCGACGGCCCCCTCGCCTTCTCCCGAACTTTGGGATGCTTGCCCGCGCCTGTTCTCTCAGTGCCTCCATCAAGGCAAGCGATGTGGGTTGTGCGGCTTTGAACGCAGCGGAAAAGACCCGCTACTTGGCCGTCAGATCGGCGGTTATGTGTTGATGGAACGCGCCCGTGAAAGCCTATGTGGAACCGTCTATCTTGCCCAATCTTCGGGTCGTTCCGAACTCAGCGCATTTCACATCCTGCGCCCTGCAAACCTCGAATACTTCGACGATCCCGCAGCACTACGCGAGCGCGTCGCAGCATGGGCTGGCATCATGCACCCCAGTGTCGCTTCCGTCGAAGCCTTCGGACACTCCGAACATGGTTTTTATTGGGCCACCCGATGGATCGAGGGATTCAGCCTCCAACAACTGCTGCGTGACTTTGCAGGCGGCCTTCCTGACGACTTGTGGCTCGATATCCTCCAACAACTGCTGCGTGTTCTCGATCATCTCCATACCTCCCATCTCATCGTCGGTCAGCTCCGCCCCGAACATCTCCTACTCTCCCCAAGAGGACGACGCCTCCAACTCCAATTGATCGATATCGGTTGCGGACCCTTGCTGTGGACGCGCAAGCTCCAAACCCTGCCCTCTCCTCACAAACTGCTTGCGATCGGAGCCTATCTACCGCCCGAACAGATGACCCCCCTCCCCACACCGATCGAAGCTTACAGCGATCTCTACAGCACAGGCATCCTGCTATTTCAAATGATCACAGGACGCCTGCCCTTTCGCTCCCATCACTGGGAAGAGCTTTATAAGAAACAGCGATACGCCCCGCTGCCTCCACTCCGAGACCTCGCTCCCCCTGTCTCCTACATCGAACCCCTCGAAGCCCTGTTCCTTCGCGCTCTCGCCAAAGAACCCCACCAGCGGTTCTCTACAGCAGACGCCTTCCTCCGTGAGATCGCGGCCTTGCCCTTCGAGCCTCCCCTGCGCCATCTTGCCCTCGGATGGGATCACGCCTTTTGGAATGCACAAAAAGATCTTGACAACACCCAAAAGCTTGAGGCATTAAACGCCGCCCGTGCAGCGTTCCAGCGACTCCCCGAGACGCGTGTTCCTGCTTACGAGCGTTCACCCTCTCTCTTTTCTTCTCAATGGCTTCGCGCCTCGCAACTCTTGTCCTCTCCCACAACAGCGCACCCAAGCCACCCATCGCTCCAACCCGAACACGCTCTCTCGACTCTCAAACGCACCCAACGAAGCACACGCTTTGCGTGGACTCTGCTTGGATTCCTGTTGTTTTTTGCCCTCTGGTGGGCATGGTTGTTCTTGTATTCTTTCACGTAGGAATCTGCTCTTGTTTTCTTCTACAACAGGCAACACTTTTTGCGTTTGCCGCGATCCTATCGTAGCGATGTATTGCCTCGTCACCCTGCAAGAATCTTTTTGATGGAGCGACAGTCCACGTCCCTCCATTGCTTACTGTAAAAAAGGCCACACGTCATGCAGCCCTGTCCGCGATGCCAAGAACCCAATAGCCCCGAAGCGACCTTTTGTAATCGCTGTGGCTCCCACCTGCGCGGCGCAGAAAATCCCCTGATCGACCGAATCATCGGAAAGTATCGCCTCAAAGACAAGATCGGTGGCGGAGGCTTTGGCTCCGTCTACCGCGCCGAACATATCGACCTCCCCATCCCTTTTGCCATCAAGATCCTCCATCCGCACTTTGCCGGAAACCCCCTCATGGTCGAGCGATTCAAACGCGAAGCCCGCCTTCTTGCTGGACTCCGCCACGAAAATATCGTTCAGATCATCGACTTCGGTCATATGCCCGGTCTCGGCTCTTTCTTGATCATGGAGTGGCTCGAAGGCAAAACCTTTCAGTGGCATATCCAACGCTTTGGTATCCCACCCCGCCACATCTTGATCCAGATCTTCGAGCAACTTCTCGGTGCCCTCGATTTTGCCCACCGCCAAGGCATCGTTCACCGCGATCTCAAACCCGAAAACCTCATCCTGATCGAAGGTTCCAACGACCGGCGCACCCTCAAGATCCTCGACTTCGGCGTCGCTCGCATCCTCACCCACCGCGATGAAAATGCCCCATCCCTCACCGAAACGGGCCTTGCTGTCGGCACTCCGCGTTATATGTCTCCCGAACAAGCTCGCGGCGATATCGAAGAGATCGATGGCCGTACCGATATCTACGCCGCTGGTGTATTGCTCGTCGAACTCCTCACGGGACGCACCCTCTACGGCGGCACCACCAACGAGATATTGATCCAGCAAATCGAAGCCCAACCCCCTTCCCTCCAAGCCCTCGCCCCCCAGATGTACATCAATCCCCGCCTCCAAGCCGTCGTAGACCGCGCTCTCGCCAAAGACAAACACGCCCGCTTCCCCACCGCACGCGCCTTTTCCGAATCCCTCATCCCCCTCTTGCTTGAAGAGATCGGATTGCCCGCACACTCCGGTGTTTCCATCGCCCTCTCTGCCATCCGCCAAGGCGTCCGCATCGATCCCGCCGCCGCTGCACCCATGCACAATCCCGCCCCCATCCATCTCCCTCAACGCACCCCTCCCAACGCAACCGCCTCTCCCGGCTCGACCCGCGCACTCAAAGCACCCAGCCTCCCTGACGAACGCCCACAACACACCGCCGAACGTTACAACGGTGAAAAACTCTCCACAGGCGACCGCGAATGGCTCCATGAACCCGCACCTCCCGCACCTCCCTCTCCGCCTCGCAACTGGCTGTGGGGAACCGTCGGCCTCATCGGTGGCCTCGCCGCTACCTTAATCGTCTTCTTCCTTGGCACTTCTGGGCGACAACCCGCCCGCAAACACATCGATCTGCCCGCTCCTCCCGCACCTTATCGCTCCCTCCCTTCCCCCCATCAAGGATACGGCGCGATCCAATTTCTCCCCGTCACACCCGACGCATCCACCACCAACGACCCCACTCCCCCCTCCAATTCGGCTCGAACCACCCCATCCACTGATCCCACGCACTCCACCCCATCCACCGATCCCTCACACTCCACCCCATCCACCTCTCCCAACACAACCACCAACCCCACGCACACCACCTCAAAACGCCCGGCTGATCGCCCTTTTCAACGCCGCCCCCGCACGCCACGCAAACGACGCGCCGCACCCACCCCTCCGCCACGTCCACTCCCACCACAGCCCTCCCCCGCTTCCCTACAACGCTTTGCTCTCCAAATCCAAGTCACTCCCGAAGGGGCCGAGATCCTTGTCGATGGCGTCCGAAAAGCCTACACTCAAACCAAACTCCAAGCCCCAGAAGGCCAAACCCTTCGCATCCTCATCCGCAAAGAGGGCTACCTCAGCCAGCAGATCCTCTGGAAAGCCAAGCGCCATGAACGACGCAAGATCCATCTCGCTGAAAATATCTTCTAATTTTCTTGTGCTGCTTTTTTCGTTGTCGCTCTTGCCTGTACCCGCCCAAGCATCCGATACGGGCGGCGATATCGAAGTCGCGGTCGCTCTCTACAAAAAAGGCTACGCACACTTTCGACAACAACGCTATCCTGACGCTCTATCCGCCTTTTTGCGATCTCGTGAGGCCCTCCCGCAATCTCGCCGCTACCAACGCGCACGCAACGAGCTTCTCTATTACATCGGTGCTTGCTACATGGAGATCGGCAGCGACCGCAAAGCCCGCCAATACCTCAAAGACTACCTCGTCGCTTCTCCCCGCAAGCGCGACAAAGACAAAGACGTCGGCGCTCGACTCGCCCTCCTCGAAAAACGCCTTGCCCTGCCCAAACCCCCGCCGCCTCCGCTTCGTGTGATCGTCCGCCGCCCAACACCCCCCCCCCCCCCCCCCCCACCACCCCCAAACCGCGGCGGGGAGAACAATT
>CAUJFU010000169.1 GCA_963169055.1 Myxococcota bacterium | reverse complement strand
GCTGTTGAGGCCGAAGAAGCCCCTTCTTTGTCGCAAGAAGAACGCACAAGGTCGATCGAAGAAGCGCCCAAGATGAAGGAAGTCAAAGTCTTGCGGCGCAAAGGTGTGGTTCGTTATTACGAGCAGATGAACCCGCAAAAGATCTTTCCTTTGTTGGTGAGCATCATCCAAGCCGAACTTTATATCAAGATCCCCGATCTACCGCGTGTTCAACAAGCGGAAAGCGACAAAGTTTTAGAGATCAAAGAAACGTCTCCGTATGTTCGATTGGTCCCTGTGATCCCGGGCTGCATCATCTCTCCGCCCGAAGCGGTGGTCGATGTTCGCAAAGACAAGGTGGATACGGAGTTTTGGGTCTCTCCACAAGCCGAAGGGGATCTGCGACGATCTGCGCGTGTGCAGATCTGGCACGAAGGCATTTTGAAAGATGAGATCCCGATCCCTACGCGTGTTCGGACCCAAACGCTGACCAAGATCATCTCGTCCATGTCCTTTCTCTCGGGGTTTGCGGGCGCGATCTTTGAAGCCTACGGCAAGAAAATAACGGCCACCGCCGCTGCAAAAGCAACGACGGTCGGAACCAAGGTCGGAGCCGTCGGGGCCAAAGTCGCGGCAGGAGCAGCCAAAGTGGGCGCTGGGGCCGCAAAAGTCGGCGCTGGGGCAGGGGGAGCCGTTGCCGCCGCTCCACCCGACGATAAGACCAGTCTGGCGGCTTTTTTGATTAAGAAGGTGGTGGAAACGCTCGGGAGTTCGGGAATGGTGATCGCGTTCGTGTTTTTGCTTGCTGCGCTGTTGTGTTACTGGTGGCTCAAACCCAAACGTGGCGATGAGATCGAACACTTCCTCCACAGCGAACTGCATTAATTCGAGCAAAGTATAAAAGACACGAAGGCTACATAGGATAGGAGTTACGCAGTTGAAAAGGAAAACCCTGAGATGTCAGCACATTGTAGGGGCGGTTCGCGAACCGCCCGCGCCCGAACATTGGCCTTTTTCGTATCGAACTGCGTAAGTCCTATGGGAGCGGAGGTCTGTTGCGTGGGTTTGGGTGATGATTTTCTGCACAAAGGAGGATGACATCATGCGATTCTATCGGTGTTTTGTGTGGCTTGTGGTAATGGGCGCGGTGCTGGTTTGCCCTGTGTTGACGGCAACAGCGCAGCTTTATCAGGGGGATGGAAAAGATTACGTCTTATATGTGAATCCGACCTTGTGGGTATGGGCCAAGGAAAACAACACAACGGTCACGGTGCGCCGGTTGGATACGGGTGTGGTGTTGGGGACGCAAACCATCGCGACGGCGGGTGAGATGGTGCGGCGTGATTTTACGGTCAACCAGATCCGTGTTCAGGCCGACAAGCCCGTCTTTGTGGCGACGGGGGTGGTGGGAACAGGGACCAACAACGATGCTTATGGAACGTATCTTTTGAGCGAAAATGGCTCGCGCATCGGGCGCTCTTTTGAGGGGTACACGCGCTCTGAGGTGCTTGTTGCCTGTCAGAGAGATACTTCTTCGACAACGCCCCCAAGCGTCGAACTGATCGACGTCACCGATCGTGGAACCGCAAACGATGACAGTGTGATCTTGGGCCTTGCACAAGCGACCTTTAGCAACACCGATGTGATCTATTGGTATCGCAACAACTTTGACGACGACCAGATTCGGGTTCGTGCGAACCTTGCTTGCGCGGTGTTGGTGGGTCATCGTTTGCGTACCAATCCTGCGGATGACTTTTCGTATATGCCGCCTTCGTTTGATCCGCGTGATGAGGGGCGAAGTGTGGGTCATCGGTTTTTCACTTATGCCCATGCGCCCCTTACCATCATCGCGACCGAAGACAACACCACCATCACGATCCGCGATCTTTCGGATGGAGACGACAACCGCACGTTGACCTTGAATCGCAAGCAGTTTTTTACAACGCGCCCCGCCGCACAAACGTACAACGGCTACACGCAGATCGTCCCCAACCCCGCGAACTTGATCGACGACGACTTTCTCGATATCTCCGCCAACAAGCCGATCGTGGTGTACGTTGGGCCGACCACTTCGGATGTCAACGAACACTCGATCTTTGCGGAGAGTGTGCCGCGAGGCAACGGCAAACAAGAAGCCTATTGTTTTATCCAAAACGGCGGAGCAAGCGATTTCCAGATCTTTGCGCAAAACAGCCAAACCCAAGCAACGGTGACGACGATGGCCGGTGGGGCGGGCGATACGTCGATCTTGCAGCGGATCGGTACGGGAGGTGCGGCATGGAGCGGCCCTGCGGCGGGGCCTGTGTGGTGGCAAAGCGCGGGGTATCGGTTTGAATTGGTGCATATCGAAGCAGATGCGCCGTTTACGGCGTTGTGTGGGGACTTTGATCAGGCTTCTTGGCAATCGTTCCTGCCGTTTTATGCCCCCAACCGCGCTCCACAGATCGCGGCCAACAGTGCTTTGACGCGCACCATCGCAGAAGGGCAGAACCTCAACATCACCTTCACAGGCAGCGATCTCGATGGCGACACCAACTTGACGTGGACGATCTCGCCGCTTCCTGCGGGTGCAACGATCACAGGGACGGGGCTGACGCGCACTTTTGATTGGACGCCGAACTTCACCCAAGCCGGAACTTACCAAGTGCAACTTAGCCTGCGCGACAGCGGGGTCCCCTCGCGCACCACCACCGTCACGCTGACGATCATCGTGACCGATGTGAATCGCGCCCCAAGCATCACGTCCACCCCATCCACGACCGCGATCGAAGACAGCCTCTACAGCTACAAACCGACGGCGACCGATCCCGATCCCAATACGACGCTGACATGGCGGTTTGCGAAAGATGCGAACGGCGCGGATATCGCTCCACAAGGCGCAACCATCGACCCCAACACAGGCGAGATATCGTGGACGCCCAGAGACGCAGACGGCGGAAAGACCGTCGCGTTTGAGATCGAAGTCTGTGATAACGCGACTCCGCCGTCGTGTGTAAAACAAGCGTGGCAAGTCAATGTCACCAACGTCAACGATCCACCGTCGATCACGTCCACTCCGCCCACGACCGCTATCGAAGATAGCCTCTACAACTACAAACCGACGGCGACCGATCCTGATCCCAACAGCGCCTTGACATGGCGGTTTGCGAAAGATGCAAACGGTGCGGATATCGCTCCACAAGGCGCAACCATCGATCCCAGCACGGGCGAGATCAAATGGACGCCCCGAGATGCCGATGCCAACAAGGAATTCGACTTTGCCATCGAGGTGTGCGACAACGCCACTCCGCCTGCTTGCACCAAACAATCGTGGAAAACCAAAGTCACCAACGTCAACGATCCACCCTCGATCACCTCGACTCCTCCCAACAGCGGTCGCGAAGGTAACCCATATAACTACAAGCCGACCGTGACGGATCCTGATACGGGAAGCACTTTCACATGGACAAAAAAGAGCGGACCTGCGGGTGTTAGCGTCGATCCAAACACGGGCGAAGTGACATGGACGCCCGATGCTTCGGATGCACAAGCAGGCTCGCGAGAGATCGAGATCGAAGTCTGCGACAACGCAACGCCTCCCGCTTGTGTGCTCCAAAAATGGACGGTCAACGTGGCCCGCGCCAATCAAGCACCCTCGATCACAAGCACCGCTCCTGACAAAGCTTTTGTCGGTCAAGACCTCGGCTATACGCCGACGGCAACGGATCCCGATCCCAACAGCGCCTTGACATGGCGGTTTGCGAAAGATGCAAACGGTGCGGATATCGCTCCACAGGGCGCAACCATCGATTCCAACACGGGAAAGATCACATGGACCCCGAGCGCCAACGATGCAGGAAAAGATATCGATTTTGCCATCGAAGTTTGCGACAACGGCACTCCGCCGCTTTGTACCACGCAGCGTTTTCGCACCCGTGTTGAACGACCTTGCCAAGTCGACGCGGATTGTCCGACTTCGGAGATCTGTTCCGCAAAAGCTTGCCGTCCTGCGGGCTGTTCAAACCAAAGCACCGCCTGCGCTGCGGATCAATTTTGCCGAGACGGCCAATGTCTCGAAGATATCTGCAAAAAAGGTACGTTGACCTGCACAGCGCCTCAGTTTTGCCGCCCGGGAGATTCGGCTTGTATCGGTTCGTGCGCAGGAGTTTCTTGTGCGAGCGATGAGCGATGTCGTGGGGGATCCTGCGAAAAAGACCCATGCAACGGGATCTCCTGTCAGGGTGGGAAAGTCTGCGCCGAAGGCCAATGTGTGACAGAGCGTTGCAACCAAGCCAATGCCTGCAAACACGGTCGTTTGTGTCGCTCGGATCTCCAAAGCTGCCAAGAAGATCTCTGCAAAAGCATCACTTGTCCCCAAGGCCAATTGTGCAAAGACGGCCAGTGCGGCGTGGATATCCCTTGTGCTTATGACAGCGATTGTGGCGGAGAGGCGGTTTGTATCGGGAAGCTTTGCAAACCCGCTGGCTGCTACAAAACAGGCTGTAAGCAAGGAGAGCGCTGCAAAGAAGGGGCGTGTGTGCCCGATCCTTGCGCAGGGATCGTGTGTCCAGACAACGGCTCGATCTGCCGGCCCGCCGATGGTGTGTGTGTTCGCGTATGCAGGGTGGTTTGTGCTGCTGGGGAAGTCTGTTTGGAAGGACTATGTGCGATCAATCCTTGTAGTGTCGTCACGTGCGCTGCGGGTTCGCGTTGTGTTCTCGGAAAATGCTTGTTGGATGGGTGTTTCAGTTCTCCCAACGAAAAGTGCAAGACCCAACGCGCCTGTTCTGTCGATGGTTGTGTCGATGATCTGTGCAAAGATTTGTCTTGTCCGATCGGACAGATCTGCATCCAAGGCCAATGCCAACCACCGAGCGCAAGCACCGAAGGCAACAACGAAACAAGCAACGAAACAAGCAGCGAAGGTAGCAACGAAACAAGCACCGAAGGCAACAACGAAACAAGCACCGAAGGTAGCAACGAAACAAGCAACGAGACAAGCAACGAGACAAGCACCGAATCCCCATCGGATGGGGGGCAAGAAACATCCGCAGACACCGCAAATGAGTCGACGACGCAAGAAGAAGTCCAAGAAAGCCCGATCTCCGAACCGACTGTTGATTCCCAAGAGACGAACAATTCGGATCAAGGAGGAACGCAAGATCAAAGCAACGCCGACAACGCAGGGGCGGTTGGCGGGGGCTGTTCTTGTCAACAGGCCGATCCTTGGTTCTCGCTATGCTTTGGACTATGCTTGTTTGCTGTGTTGGCGATGCGACGGCGGAGGCGTTTGATCTGAGCGGGCGTGCTTGGTGATTGTAAAGAAAGGGTTCGTGGATGGGGCATCTTGGTGTGTTGGCGCGGGTGAGATCGGGCGCGTGGGGGGGGGCATGCATCTTTGTGTTTGGTTGCCTTGGGTTTGGTTGCCTTGTAAAGCCCAATCCAGCCGGGGTTACAAAGCCGTTAAGGCAGGCCCCAAGGCGTTGGGTGAGGGGGACG
>CAUJFU010000168.1 GCA_963169055.1 Myxococcota bacterium | reverse complement strand
GTGAAGGCAAGCAGGCTGCGGATATCGCGATCGATCCACATCTTGAAGGGGGCGTAGTGGAGATAGATCTCAAAAAGCTGTTTGGAGAGGCCGATCTTTTCGGCGATATCGAAGAGAGCTTGGTGGGCGGGGGGTGTTTTTTGTTGAAAGAAGCGGTGGAGGTAGGGCCAAAAGCTGTTGTGTTGGTGAGCGGCGAGGAAAGCGCGAGCGTAGAGGTAGCCTTGATCTTGGAGGATGGTGGGTGCGAGTCGGACTTCCCATCGGATGGCCCCGGGGAATTGTTTCCACAGGGATTGTCGGAAGTGGTGAATAGCGCGGCTGTCTGGATGGGTGGGGTTGAGGTATTCGATGATCTGGATGGGAGCGTGTTGGGGGCCACGGCTGATCTGGATGCGATCGTGGATGGGGATGCGATAGCGTTGTTGGAGTAGGTTGGGGGGCGGGGTGGGGGTAGGTTGGCGGACTTGGGTGGTTTGGGTGGTACAAGCGGCGAAAAACAGAAGCACAAGGCCAAGGCCAAGGCGGTGTGTATGCAAGGATCGGAAAACAGATTTGTGTTGCATCAACGTTCCTTGGTGGGGGATGAAGTGAAAGAAGTGCGAAGGGGGCAGCGTTGTGGTAGGCTGCGCGGGGAAAAAGGTAGGGGCCGAGAGTTGGGAAAACAAGCCTTGTGTGGGCGAAGAAAACGGCGTTTGGACGAGCGAGGTGACAGATGAAGAAGCGAGAGATGGCGGGTCGTCATGTGTTGGTGTGGGGATTGCGAAAGACGGGTTTGGCGGGGGTGCGTTTTTTGTTGCGCCGAGGAGCGCGGGTGACGGTGGTTGCATCGGGTGATGCGAGCGAATACAAGGAAGCGTTAGAGGCTTTGAAGGATCAGCCGGTGTCTTTTTTGTGGGGAGATCGGATGGGATCGTGGGAAGGGATCGACGGTGTGTTGTTAAGCCCGGGAGTTCCGTATGATCGGCCTGAGTTAGAGCAAGCGCGTGGGTTGGGGATCGAGACGTTGTCGGAGATGGCGTGGGGGTTATCGGAGTTGACGG
This sequence comes from Myxococcota bacterium, assembly GCA_963169055.1. Taxonomy (GTDB): domain Bacteria; phylum Myxococcota_C; class UBA6777; order UBA6777; family UBA6777; genus JAKLKB01. The sequence goes on along the minus strand of CAUJFU010000168.1, from coordinate 2,439 downwards.
TGCCTTGGGTGGGTGTGACAGGTTCAGCGGGGAAAAGCACGACGGTGTCTTGGTTGGGGGCGATGTTGGAGGCGTCGGGGCTACGGGTGTTTGTGGGGGGGAATTTGGGGACGCCGCTGGTGTGTTTTTTGGATGAAGATCGGGCGGTGGATCGGGTGGTTTTGGAGTGTTCGAGTTTTCAGTTGGAAGCGACCCCGAATGCGCATCCGTGTGTGGGCGTGTTGACGAACCTTCAACCGAACCATCTGGATCGACATGGCACGATGGAGCGTTATGCAGCGTGCAAAGCGCCGTTGTTTGGGCATCTTGATGCGGAAGATGCGTTGATCTTGTGTGGTGGAGAACCGAGTGTTTTGCCTGTGGTACAGGAAAGTCGAGGGGAGCGGATTGCTTTTTGGAGGGAGGGCGAGCATTTGGAAGGTGCGATGTGTCGGGGAGAACAGATGATCTTGCGGCATCCGAGGTGGGGTGAGGAGGTGTACGATCTGCGGGGGATGCGTTTGCGCGGTGCGCACAATCGGGAGAATCTGATGGCAGCAGCGTTGGCGGCGCGTTGTGCGGGAGCGACAAAGGACGGGATACAGGCGGCGATCGAGGGATTTGGAGGGTTGGCACATCGTCAAGAAGAGTTGGGGATCTGGCGTGGAGTGCGCTATGTCAACGACTCGAAGGCGACCACGCCTGATTCTGCGCTGCGAGCGGTGGAGGCGTGTGCAGAAAAAGGCGAGCGGCTGCGTTTGTTGTTGGGAGGGCGCTCAAAAGGGACGGGATTTTCGGGTCTGCGCGATGCGGTGTTGAGGGATGTGGAGAAGTTGTATGTGTTTGGCGAGGCGCGGGCAGAGATCATGCGGGATCTGGGAGGCGTGGTGGAGACGGGGGAGTATGCTTCGATGGAAGAGGCGTTCAATGCGGCAGCTTTGGAAGCAAAGCAAGGAGAGATCGTGTTGTTGAGTCCGGCGTGTGCGTCGTTTGATGCGTTTGAGAGTTTCGTGCATCGAGGCGAGGTGTTTGGTCGTTGGTTTCGGGCGTTGTGTTTGGGGTCGGTTGCGAAGTAGAGTGTAGCGGGTGTGTCGAAAGTCCAGAACGCCCATGCTTTCGAGCGGATGCCTTTTGCGAAGCAGAGTGTCGCGGGTGATTCGAAGGTGTGGATGGAACGTCGCAACAAGCGGGGAAGATCAGAAGGATGTCCGAGCAGAAAAACTGCCATGAAGTCGATTGTCCCGTACGCGGTCAGGGTTTGACGGCAGCGAAGTTTTGCCCGAAGTGTGGCCGTTCGTTGCAGGCATCCGAGCAAGGGGCGGAAGATCCGTTGATTGGGGAGGTGATCGGGCAGCGCTATCGGATATTGCGGGCGATCGGGCGTGGCGGGATGGGGGTGGTGTATAAAGTGGAGCATATCGTCATGGGGAAGATCATGGCGATGAAGTTGCTGCATGGACACATCAACAACCGACAGAACGCGATCAAGCGTTTTCGCCAAGAGATCAAGATCGTCTCGCGTCTGTCGCATGTGAATACGATCTCTGTGTTTGATTGTGGTGTGACGTCGGACGGCAACTTGTTCATCGTGATGGAATATCTGCGAGGGACCGATCTGGAGAGGTTGTTGGAACACCAACAGTATCTCGGTTGTATCCGCGCAGCGCGGATCGCACGCCAGATCTGTGCATCGCTTGCAGAAGCCCATGAGATCGGGATTATTCATCGAGATATCAAACCTGCGAACGTGATCTTGTTGCGAGATCGGGGAGCCGAAGACTTTGTGAAGGTGCTGGACTTTGGGATCGCGAAGTTGCTCGAACCCGGCCAAAACATGGTGACGGAAGTCGGTTTGATCGTGGGGACGCCGTATTATATGTCTCCCGAACAAGCGATGGGACGGATGGATCTGGGGCCAGCGGTGGATATCTACAGTTTGGGGGTGGTGTTGTACGAGATGGTGGCGGGTCGGTTGCCTTTTTTGGGGGAGAACACCGCCGACTACATCCACGCACATCTCAATATCGAACCTCCCAGACCATCGGCAGTTTCGATGTTTCAGGATATTGATCGAGAACTGGACGAGTTGATTATGCAAGCGTTGCAAAAAGACCAACGGCGGCGCTTTGCGAGCATCGAAGCGATGCAACATGCTTTGGATCGATATGTCCATGGAACGCTTTCTCGAGGTCGTCAAGATTCTTTCGCTGTATCCGGCGTCTTGGCGATGTCTCAAGTTGCTCCGCTGGTGATCTTGGAGGATACGTCGTCAAGCGGAGAGGTGCAGGCGGCTGGTGGCCAAGATCCAACACAGCTCCAGTCCGCAGAAAGCATCGAGCGGGTGCAGCGTACAAAAGCAGCGGATGTACAGGGGAGATCAGCGAGAGAGGGCGTTTCTTCAAAAATGGGGGTGGGGACACCACAGCCAAACGCAGCGTTGAATACAGCGGATGGAAGGGG
>CAUJFU010000167.1 GCA_963169055.1 Myxococcota bacterium | reverse complement strand
GAAGGAACGCTGCTTGCGGAGCGTTATGTGATCAAAAAGCGCCTAGGTGGGGGCGGGATGGGGGCCGTGTATCTGGCTCAAGACCAGAGCAACGATCAGCCCGTTGCTCTCAAGCTGCTTGCCCCCCCCAAAGGACCTCTGCACTCGCCGCAGATCCTCCAACGGATGCAGCGCGAGATCAAAGTCCTGATGCTCGCCGAAGATCCCCGCGTGATCGCCCTGTTGGATTGGGGAAAAGATCCGAAACACGGCATTTTTTATACGATGGAGATGTTGGAAGAGGCCGTGGATCTCGACACGCACCTCAAACAACATCGCCCTGCTTTTTGGGAACGTCTGCGGCTTTTTCAAGAATGTCTGCTCGGACTTCTTGCGCTCCATGAGATCAAAGCCATCCACCGCGATATCAAACCCCAAAATATCCTTTGTGTGGGCGACAAGAACCAACCCGCCATCAAATGGATCGATCCCGGCATCGCCAAGTGGTTTCCCGACGATCTGCGCACACAAGTGACCGTCGAAACAGCCCCGGGCGCACTGCTTGGAACCCCTCTCTACATGGCTCCTGAGATGTGGATGGGAGGCTCCATTGACGCACGCACCGATATCTACCAATGCGGTATCATGGGCTTTGAGATGTTGGTGCTTCGCCGTCCCTTTGTTGGGAATTTTCCCCAGTTAATGCACCAACACTTGCTTACTCCGATGCCGTCTATCCTTGATTTTGTGGACGACTTGCCGCCCGGTATCTCCCCTGATGCTCTTCGGATCCTCGACCGCGTTATCCAAAAAGCCACTCAAAAATCCCCGAATGACCGCTTCCAAGACCTTCGCGCCTTTTGCTATGCCCTTCAACCCGCATGGCCATACGCACCCGCCTCCATCCGGCCTTCTGCCCCACCTTTGCCTGTCACCGACGCTCCCCCTCAAGGTCCGCTTCCATCTGGCGTCAGCTTCGACGCAGTTCTTCAACCCGAAGAATTGGCTTTTGCCGAAACAAGTGCCGCCTCTTTGCCCCTTCCTTCGAGCCTCTTTCGGGCTGAAACACAACGCGGCCCAAATCAACCACACGAACCCTCTACAACGCGGTCTCGGTATGCTGCCTTGACGCCTTTGCTGGTTGGTTTTGCGCTGTCGTTGATCGCGATCCTTGTGTTTTGGATCACCAAGCAATATTCCTCGCCAAAACGCCCGTCCGATCGGGCTTTAACTATTCACCCCCCCCCACCAAATCAACCGACCCCACAGCGCCTACCTGCTTTATCCCCATCGCATCAACTTGTGCCTTCTTCGCTCCGGCCCTCTCTTCGGCCCCCCATCGAGCGAACCACTGACGCCGCTCTACCTCAAACAGCATCACCCAAAACGGCCATCCCTTCGGCATCTTCAAACACACTTTCCCAACCGCACCCCCGCACCAAAAAAACCAAACGTCGAAAAAAGGCCGAGCCTTCGCTTCTCAATCGCCACCCGCAATGGAGCGATACCGTACTGCCCCCTTGACCCAGATCTCCGCAAATCAAGCACTCTGTCTAGCTTCTTTTTTTATCGAGGCGAATACTGATGTTTTTTCAGCGTTTTTCTGTAAAAGCTTGTTTCTTTGTTGGCCTGTTTTTTTTCTTGAGTGGGCTGTGGCTCGCCCCAAATGCGCCGTGTTGGGCGACTTCTCCGCTTGCTCAATGGCTCCAGCAAGCCCGCGTTGCGCTTGCACGAGGCGATCTGGAAGCCTTGCGAAGCGTCCTCGAAAAAGCAGAGCTAGAGGCCGCCAAACCCGCAAAGCGATCACCTCAACAGACACGCAACATCCGACTCTGGCTCGATCTGCTTTTTGCGCAATACCACCAACTTAAAGGCCCGCCCCCTTCTTTCCGTCGTTTACACCTCTACGAAAAGAAAGAGCAAGTCCAAGCCCAAGTCGGCGATCTTGAACGCTCGCTCAAACACACCAAAGCTGCCGCCTTTTTCCTCGAACGCTACGCCCGCAGCTTCCGCGAGGTGATGCGCCGAGGCGATGTCAACGACGCGATCACTGTGACCACAACCAACAATCGCGTGCAGATCCTCAAAAATACTGTGCGCGCCCTACAGAACCAACTCGCTCACATGGATACGGTTCTTCGCTTGTGGGACAAGACCTCTGCCGAAGCACGACGAATGCAATTCCAGATTCTGCTTCAACAAGGCGACGAACAAGCCCAAACCATCGACAAGATCCGCTCTCGTCAGGCTCGTCTCATGAAAGCCCTTGCTCTCCAATCCATCGCCCTTTCTAAAGCCCAAGATATCCTCCAACAAAACCAGCGCGAAGCTCTCCAAAAACAACGCACCAGTCGCATCTTGTTGTACACAGGAATCGCAGCCGCAAGCGCAGGGCTTTTGGCCGTGGGGGTAGCCGCTGGTGGGCAGATCTATATGCAGCTTCATCCCGATAGTGCCAAATGCCAGCCTCCGAATCCGTCTCCCCTCTGCGGCCAGTGGTCGTCACAAGTTACTCTACCGCTTTACATCAGTGGCGGGATCGTCGCAGGGATCGGCGGCGTCTTGATCCTTGTGGCGATCCTGCATCAGCCACCCCCATCGCAAGCCTATCAAGGACTTTATCGATCCCACAAGCACTACCTCGACTGGGAAGAAAAAGAAAACCCCGCTCCATAGCCGAGAGGTATTCTTTTTTCGAAGATTGAACAAACCCCAAGAGGGTTGCGTCTCTCTGCGCGCCGATCGGGTTTGCGGCATCCTTCGGCCTTCCATCGGTAAAGGATGTCCCGCGCATCAACCCTCTGGCGCGTTTCCCGGGTTCGAATCCCGGCTTCTCCCTATCAAGGAGATGTGGCCGAGCGGTCAAAGGCGAATGTCTCTAAAACATTTAACAATTCAAACCTCTCGGTCATCAAGATACGGGCGCGATGTTGTGCTGTTCTTGCTTTGATGTGTTGCTTTCATGCAGCAATTTCAAAAAAAGAAAAAAGGCGACCGCTCCGCCCATCGCCACAAAGCTTGTGTGTTGATCCCGCTCCTTCGGGGGCGTTGCGCTTTGCCGAGGAAGCCGACACATCGCGGTCTCTTCTTTGCCAGCCGATCTCTCCCGCTTCTCCCGCGACTTTCTTGGTGACCGGGAACTTTCTTCTCTTTGCGCTCGTGCTTTTTGTAAACCTTTTGGCGCTCTGCTTTTCCACTGATCACAAAAACCCGCGTTCGTGCCGCTTGAAGCGACAGAGTCGTTCATCTGGAAAACCATCGCTCTCTTCGCCGATACGGGGTCAAGGGGGCAGCGCTCCCTTGTGGAGCGTGGCGTCACACCCCACAAAAACCATCCAACCGCGTAAGTCCCATCCGACGAAAAATGAACCCACCCACAAGACGAGGCGTCTAGGCGCACCGAGGCTGCAAAAGCCAGCGGCGCATACACGCCTAACCATCGGTTCTATGCGTCCCGCATATCGGTTGCGAAAGGACGCCGCCCGTATCGTGGCTGTTTGTTTTGGTGGGGCGAGGACGAAAGTCTTTCCGAGAAGAAAGTGCTTGTGTTGGTGGGAGGGGCGTGCTATGTGGGCAGGCGTTGTGCCTAGCGAGCAAGGGAAGACGGTGTAAATCCGTCACGGACCCGCCACTGTGAGCGGTCAGGCTTGTGCAAAAGGGCCACTGTCCTTGATGGATGGGAAGGCGCACAAGATAGCGGCTGCAAGTCAGGAGACCTGCGCGAGGCATCCTCATTTCATATCCTCGGGATCTGGGATAGTTGAGGGCGATCGTGTTTCATGATCGAACCCTGCGCTATCCCAACTGCAAGCGGCCCATCGTCAGGTGCGGAGGCTGCGAAAGGTTGGGAGATTGCTGCTTTTGACTTGGTGGCTTACCTTGTTGGGCAGTGCGCAGACACAGCATCCATCAACGCCGATATGTCGGGCGATCCGATGTCCGTTGCCTTCTTGCTGTGTCTGGCGTTGCCTCGTAAACAAGCACTCGCTTACAAACAAAAACGACGCAGTTGGCAAAAACCCCCGTGTTCTCGGCGGTTCAAGCGACAGAGTCATCTGTTTGAAAAACGATGCCCTCTTCGCCGATACGGGGTCAAGGGGCCATTGGTCCCTTGTGGGGTGTGGGGTGAAACCCCACAAAACAAATCCAACAAATCACTCTTGTACAAAAAAAACCAAGTCGACAACACGGGAAAAACCGAAGTCTTCCTCAGATGAAGAAGAGATCGTGGTGCGTGCGCAGCGGGAGCGTGCGCGGATTGAGTCGGAAGAAGCAACGGGTTTTGTGCAGATATTAGGGCGCAAGGAAGCCTTGCAAGGGGCGCGGACGTTGGGGGAGATCCTGCGAGAGTCAGCGGGGGTGCAGATCCGTTCGTTGGGATCGTGGGGTGCGTTGACGCAGGCTTCGATTCGAGGTTCCACACCGGGGCAAGTCCAAGTTTTTTTAGACGGCATCTTGTTGAATCATGGAAGCATGGGGGGCGTGGATCTGGGCGATCTTCCGTTGGGTGGTTTGGAACGGATCGAGGTGTATCGGGGGTTTGTGCCTGCGAGTCTTGGTGGAGCGATGGGTGGGGCGATCCATCTGGTGACGCGGGAAGGTGGGCGTTTGTTGCGGTGGGGTGTGGGGGCGACCTTGGGTTCTTTTGCGAGCGCGAAGGTGCAGGCACATTACCAACACGGCGTAGGGTCGTGGCGTTGGGGGCTTTTTGCGAACTATCTCCACAGCGGCGGGGCTTTTTCTTATTACGATGATCGTGGAACGCCCTTGCATACGGGCGATGATCAGAGCGAGGCGTTGCGACAAAACAACGATACGCATCTTGCCCAAGTGATCGGGCGCATGGGCGGTCGTTGGGGAAAAGTCAAGCTGGATATCAGCCACTTGTTGGCATGGCGAGAACAGGGCGTTCCCGGCCTTGGGCAGTTTCGGTCGTTGGAGGCCCGTTATGGGAGCCTTCGGAATGCGGGGCAGTTGCGCGTCCAAGCCCAGCAGATCCCGTGGTCACAAACCCGTATGGAAGGGCAGATCCAGTGGTTGCAACAAAGTGAAGTCTTTCGCGATCCGCTCGGTGAGATCGGCGTTGGGCGGCGGATCATCGAAAGTGGTCGTGATAGCCTTGGTGGGACGGCGCTTTTGGAATGGTGGATCACGCCGCATCATCGGGTGCAATGGCCGTTATGGATGCGATGGGAGCAAGCGACAGCGGTGGATCAGATGGCGGGTGGGCGGGCTTTGGCGGGCGGGCAGCGGGTGCATGGCTGGTCTGCGTTGGCGTATCAGGGCCAGATGGCGGGAGAGTGGGTGACATGGCAAGCGGCGATGCGCTTGGAAGGGGCCTATACATCGCCTTCTGTGCAGACGGTGGGCGCAGAAGAGGTCTTGCGGTGGTATCCAACGGGACGTGTGGGGGTGCAGATCTGGCCGTGGCGTCCATTGCGGATCAAGGCCAACATCGGGCGTTATCTGCGCCTACCTGATTTTTCAGAGATGTTTGGGGATCGCGGCGCAACGATGGGAAACCCCGCACTTCGGCCCGAACAAGGTTGGCAATGGGATATCGGCCTACAATGGCGGATGCACGCACCGTCGGCGGTGTTGCGGCGATTGGAGATCGAAGCGGTGTTTTTTGGCAGCGCAGCCCAAGATCTGATCCGTTGGTTGCAAAACTCTCAACGCACGCTTGTTGCGGCGAACATCGATCAGGCCCTCACGATGGGCATGGAAGCACGGTTGTTGTTGGATATCTCGTCTTGGCTTCGTGTGGAAGGGGCGTTCACGTTGTTGGATGCCCGCAATCTTTCGAGTGCGGCTTTTGAGCAAGGCCGCCAACTACCGGGGCGACCGCGTTATGATGCCTTTGTCCAAGTGACGTTGCAGCGATCATGGGGGCGTTTGTTTTATCGCTATCATTTTCTCGGTGAAAACTGGTTGGATCGTGCCAACCTTCATGCCCTAGGCAGCCGTCATCTGCACGGCCTTGGGGTGGTGCTTGACCCGGCGCGTTTGGCGCGGATGTGGGGAATCGATGTGCCTTGGGAGGGCCTGCGTGTGCATCTCGATATCAGCAATCTGCTCGATCAACGGATGACATGGGTGGATCTGCAACCACCGTTGCCGAATCGCACACAAACCCCCCAATCCATCGCCGATATCGGCGGCTATCCGCTGCCGGGGCGAGCGTTCTTTTTGTCGGTACATTGGGATTTTTGAAAGACTGCGTAAGTCTTCACAGGAGTTTGTCAGATGAAAAATTGGATGAGTGGTCTGTTGTTGGTGTTGTTCTTGGTATCGAGTGCTTTGATGCAGGGCGGCTGCGATGGCAAGGCGAGCGAGAACGTTGTGGAAAAGGTATCAGTCGACGGCAGCGAAGGATCGCCTGAAGGCACAGTACCTGAAGGCGCAAAAGAAGAAGTCGCGCAAGAAACCACCTCAGAGCAAGAAGCTGTTGTGGAGAAAACGCCTGAACGAAGTGAAGATATCCCCGAAGCCAAGCCTGAGACACAGGCGACAAATACGCTGGCTTTTGTGATCTCTTCCGACTACGTCAGCGGTCAGTTGGGGATCTTGGATGTCCATAAACGAACATGGATACGCCAAGATGCTGCGGTGCTTTCAGGTGATGCGGTGATGCGGGTGTGGGGAGACTTGTTGTTTGTGTTGAATCGCTACAACGATCCGCAAAAAGAAGATGTGGTGCTTGTCTTCAATACAAAGACGTTGCTCGAAGTGGGCCGATACAACGTGGGAGCCAAGAGCAACCCCCAAGATATCGCGGTAATCAATGATCAAAAAGCATACATCAGCTTGTACGAGCGGCCTCATGTCTTGATCGTGCATCCCACAACAGGCGAAGAGAAGGGAAAGATCGAGCTTTCAACGCTTGTCGAAACTTCCAAAAAGACATGCACGAAAGGGGACGATTGCAAGGACGCTTTTGGAAACGGCTCGGCAGCCTGCAACGCAGGAACTTGCGCAGCGGACGGATTACCCGAAGCCACGAAGATGTTGTTGTTTCAAGAAAAAGTCTATGTTCTCGTGCAAGGTCTGGATCGCAATGACGGTTTTGTGCCGCTCAAGAGCGTCTTGGCTGTGATCGATGCCAAAAACGACACGTTGCTTGCGCAGCCGCTTACGATGAAAGGCGGCAATCCAACGGCTTTTGTGGACGATGCACAAGGCAACTGGCTGATCGTCCAAAATGGCAATGCCTTTGATCCCAAAGATGGTGGGGTAGAGCGGTTTGATCCGAACCAAGGCAAACTTGCGGGCAGTTTTCTGATCACCGAAGACAAGCTGGGAGGGAGCTTGCCACAAAACGGAGCGATGGTGGTGGTTTCGCCGACGTTGGGATATGTGCTGTTGTCGGATGCTTCGTTTAAACAAAGCCTTGTGAGTTTTAACCCGACGACAGGAAGCAAAGAAAAGGATCTGATCGTCGGGGCGGAGCTTGGGGAGATCGCGATGCACGAAGGGCAGATCTTCCTTGCAGACCGTAGCAAGGGGGCTTTTGGCGTCCGTATCTTGGAGGCCGCAAGCGGAACGGCAGTCACACAAGATCCGATCTCCACAGGCAAACTACCCCCCGCTCAGATCTTGATCGTCAAACGCACAAACTGAATCTCTCAGATCTCGTTGGTTCTGCGGGAGTGGAGTGAGCGTCGATGCGCGTGTTAGAGCGTTGGGTTGTGTGGTGTGTGTGCGGTTGGCTCGGAGGCGTGGGGGTGATTGCATGCGTTCCACCTACGCCCTCGACAGATCGCCTTGCAGCGGGGGCTTTGCAAAGCGGAACATGGGCTGTGGTGATCGGGCGCTCCGAACAAAGCGGGGCATTTGGTGCGATCGATCTGGAGCGCCGTGTGGCCTACAAACTGGTCGGGCCCGCTTCCAACGATGCGGTGGCGCGGGTGTGGGGGAACACGCTTTACATCATCAATCGCTACACGCACGACAATATCCAATCGATGGATCTGCGCGATATGCGTCTGTTGACCCAATTTTCTGTAGGTGTGGGGGCCAACCCCCAAGACCTCGTTGTGGTGGGTAAAAAGGCGTATATCTCTTGTTTGGGGCGGGCTGCGCTGCAAGTCGTGGATGCCGCGTCAGGCAAGCTACAAAAAGAGATCGATCTTTCGGCTCTTTCAGAGGTGGGAAACAAGCCTTGTCAGGGAGATGCGGATTGTGGGGCCACACGTTGTCTTGGAGGGGCTTGTGCGCTGGATGATCTGCCTGAGTTGGGGCGGATGTTTTTGTACCAGCAGCGTTGGTTGTATGTCCTTGTCCAGCGCCTTGATCAGCAACGCCAATTTTTGCCGATGACCCAAGGCTTGTTGGCCTTGATCGATACCGAAAACGACACGCTGGTGCAGACGTTCCCGATGCAAGGGAGCAATCCGCTTTATGTGTCGCCTTCGGTGGACGGAAAGCATCTGTATGTGGCCCAAGTCGGCCAATGGATGAATGAACAAGGAGCGCCGGCTTTGGATGGTGTGTTGGAGCGTTTTTCTCTCGAAGGGCGGCGTTTTGAAGGTGTGATCTTGCGAGAAGAGAACTTGGGTGGAAACCTCGGATCCTTCGCGATGATCGATGCGTCCTCAGGCGTAGTGATCCGAACGGGGGCTTCTTTTCGTACGGAACTTGTGCGCTTTGATGCCCTGCAAGGAAAGGTCGTTTCTCGGTGGGCCGCTTCGGAATGTACAGGGGGAGTCTCCTGCTTTTCCTTTGTTCAGGTTGCGAAAACGCCCAAGGGTGGGGTGCTCCTGTTGGATCGCTATGAAAAAAGGCCGGGAGTTCGCTTGTTTGAGCCGATAGAGGGGCGAGAACAAACAGAGGTTCCCTTGGATATCGGTTTGCCCCCCGAGTTTGTGGTCTTCGCACCGTAGGAGGCGAGATTTGCGGTCGCTTCGTTGACTGCGGGGGATGGGTCATTTGACGTTGCGCCGTAGAAGGCGATCGATGCGCCGTAAAAGTTCTTTGGAGCCGATGGATCGGCGATAGAGACGGAGTGATGGGATAGATGAAAGACAAAAGGCAAGGCTCACAAGAACGGTGTTGGCGTCGGAGGGTGTTGAGTTATGGACGATGGTCTCGATGTTTCGGGCTGTTTGCGATATTCGTTGTGTTGTGGGGACTTGGTGGGGCGGCTTGTGTGGGTGGAGTCGCGCAAGAGTCGGTGGTTGGGGATGCTACGGAGCGGGGTACAGAAGCAGCGAGCGAGCCACAGGCATGGGGACCCAAAGAGCCGACTGCATGGGAAGGAAGCGATCTGGATGCGGGGATTCCTGAGGGTTATGTGTGGGGAGAAGCAGGCGGGGGGTTTGCACAAGGGGTCTTGTCTTTTTCTCCAACGAGCGGCGTTTCTTATGGACAAGAAGACTTTCCAAGCAAGATCCTCGGTCCTCCCCAAGGATCGGGCCTAGGCAAGGGATCGTTGGATGTGGTCTCGCTGGGGTGTGATGGGGAGATCATCTTGGAGTTTTTAGACCCGATGATCGGAGATGGTCCGGGCCCAGACTTTATCGTCTTTGAAAATGCGTTTTCACCGAACGGCGTGGGGAGTTTTGCGGAACCCGCAGAGGTCTCGGTGAGCGTGGATGGCAAAAACTGGCGGGCGTTTCCGTGTGATCCGAAATCGACCTCTTGGCCGTACGCGCAATGCGCGGGCGTCCGTCCCGTGTTTTCGTCGCCTGAGAATGGGATATCGCCCTACGATCCGAGCGTTTCGGGGGGAGACGTGTACGATCTGCGTGATCTGGGGGTTTCGGTGGCGCGTTTTGTACGGATACGAGATCGCAGTCGGGCGTTGCCTGATGCTGCGCGTTGGTGTCAAGCGCATAATGCCGGATTTGACTTGGATGCGATATCTGTGATCTGGCCCTACAGACCGAAGCCTTAGCAATATTTAAACGACCGAACCGCGCAGATCCGATGAGAAATAGGCTAAGGCTTGCGCTGTTGGGCATTGATCAGGAAGCGGATGCGTTGTGCGGCGCGTTCGGCGGCGGCTTGGATGCTGGGGTCGGGATCTTCGCGTAGGCGTTCAAATTGCGGGAGGTACGTTGCAGCACGCGGTCCAAAGGAGCTAATGGCGTACATCACAGCGATACGGACGCGTGTATCGGTGTCATCGAGTCCTTTTTTGAGTGTGAGCAGGACGGCGGGGTAGCGTTGCTCGCCGAGGGCTTCTGCTGCGGCTTGGCGTGCGCGCCACCAATCGTTTTCAAGCAACGTTTTTTCGATAAGTGTGCGAGCGCTTTTGGTTGAGATGCGGCGAACGGCGCGCAAAGCTGCGTCTCGAACGTCTGTGTTGGCGTCTGAAAGGGCGGTGGTGAGGGCTTTGAGGGTCAAGGCGTCTTTGGGGGCGAGTTCTCGGAGGGCGTTGGCGATCAGGATGCGGATCGCTGGGGTGGGGTGTTGCATCAGATAATATCGAAGCTCATCGAGTGATTTTTCTTTCATCTGGCCGAGAGCTTTGGCAGAAGCTTCTTGCATCGAAGGTGTGTTGTCTTGAAGTCCTTGTTTGAGTGCAGGGATGGCATCTTTCGCGGCTTGCTCGCCGATCGATCCGAGGGCTTGTGCGACAGCGACACGGACGCGTTCGTCATCGTCTTTGATGCGCTGGCTGAGAGCGGCGGCGGCGGGTAGCGCGGCAGGGCCGATGTAATGGAGGGCTTCTGCGGCAGCGAGGCGAACACGCGCATCATCGGAGGCGAGGGCTTGTGTGAGGGTGGCGACGGCGGGGGTGGCTTTGCGCTTGAGTCGCCCGATCTCCACCGCAGCGATCCAACGAAGCGAGGGGAATCTTTCTTGTGCGAGAGCTTCGATCAACGAAGGAAGCGCACGTACGCCAAGTCGCCCCATTTGCTTGACGGCGACTTCACGCACTTGCTCGTTTTCGTCATCAAACATCGGGCGGATCAGTTGGATCGCGTTGGCTGGTTTAAGCCTCACAAGAAAACGTATGGAACGTGCGCGAATAAACCACCACTCATTTTTCATACCAAAACGAAGTGTTTGTAGAGAATCTTTCCCTAGCTCTCCGAGCGCGTTGATCGATGCCTCACGAACGCGGCGGTCGGCGTCCGTCAGCCCTTTTTGGAGGGCCTGTTGGGAGGAGCGCCCTCCGCGTTTCCAACGGCCCAAGGCATTGGCTGCGAGATAGCGAACTCGCCAAAAGGGATGCTCGGCAAGAGCCTGACGGAGGATCTTGGCACCCGGGCCACCGATCTCAGCCAAAGCGCGGACAGCAGCGAGTTGAACAGCGACTTCGTTGTCCCGTAAGGCTTCTCCAAGCTCTTTGGCCGCAGGGGCGGAAGCTGCGCCTTGGGCGCTAAGTCCAAGCAATAAGATCCTGCGGATGTTTGGATCTTTGCTGCGTTGGAGGGCGCGTTGAAGGTAGAAAACAGCGGATGGACCGTGTTTTTCGAGGTTTCTGGCTGCTGCGGCACCTACTTCGATGGAAGTGTCTTGCGTGGCACGTTCGAGACTTCGGAGGACACGGTTGGGGGTCGGCTGAGGCGTGGGCAGGAGTGCGGTGGCTGCGATCTGTCGGACACGCCACCAAGGATGTTGTGTGGCTTGTTGTGCGAGATGAGAGAGGGCGTAGGGGTGCATGGCTGCGAGAGCGAGGGCTGCGTTTTCTTGGACACTACGGTTGGAATCTTTGAGAGCGCGAACAAGGGCGGGGATTGCAGAACGGGCTTCAGGGCCGATCTGTGCGAGCCCTTGCGCGGCATACCAACGCGCACGCCACCAAGTATTTTGTTGGAGGGTTTGGGTCAGCGGAGGAACCGCAGAAGGCCCCATCTTTCCCATCGCAACGAGAGCGGCTTGTTGGACTGTTTTGTCTGGATCGCGCAGTGAATCGATGAGTGTGGGTAGTGCTTCGGTGGCAGCCTTGAGGCCGATGGCTCCGAGGGAACGCGCAGCAATGCGGCGCTCTTGGGGAGTTTCGCCGAACTTGAGCAAACGCAACAAGCCCGGGGTGGCTTTGGGGCCGATCTGCGCGAGAGCAAGGGCAGCGGCTTGACGAACGATGGGATCTTCGTCGCGTGCGGCGCGGGTGAGTTCGGGGACGGCAGAGGCGGCTTGCGCTCCCATGCGGTGGAGGGCTTTGGCGGCAGCTAGTCGCAAAGAAGCCGATGGTTCGGCGATTAGGGTTTTGCGCAAAAGAGGCGCGGCGTTGGGTCCCATCTCTCCGAGCGCTTCGAGCACAGCGATCCGAACACGCATATCGCGTTCTTTTTCGAGCGCGTCCTTCATCACGGGCAACGCTCGAAGGCTGGTGGCTGCACCCAATTGGCCGATGGCACGGGCGGCTTGCCATCGCAATTGCCACCAACTGTTCTGATCCAAGATCCCCATGTAGGCTGACAAGCTTTCTTGTCCAAAGGGTTGCAATGCTTCCATTGCAGCCGCACGAACGCGATGTTCTGGATCGCGTGTGGCTCTCTGCAACAGTGGGATCATCTCTTGGGGCGGACCAAACCGCGTGATCAGTAGAAGCGAAAAACGCCGCATCTGCCAGTCCTTCGACCGCATCGCTTTTTCGAGAATAGGATAGGTTGTGATGGCTTGGGCACCCACTTCCGCAAGCCGTTCTTGGGCTTTGGCTTTCAACTCGCTGTCTTGCCCCCGATAATCCGCAAGCAGCCGCTTCATCCCTGAGGGCAGACCTTCCATCGAGGCTGTCGATCCGTGTTCTGCAAAAACTTGCGATGCGAGGCCGAACCAGAATCCCGCGCACCACAAGATGCACCATAAGATGCCACCCCCCAACCCCGCATCGCCGAGGCGTTTTGAACGGTTGGAGCGACTTCGTTTCTCCATGATATCTCTATCCTTTGTTTTTGGGCGGTTGGAACGTTTCTTTGGGCGGTGGGTGTTTGTGCAGAGCGGATGGCGCGATGCGCTAGGCTTTTCGTTGTGGGCTGTCTCTTGTTGCATTCGATCGCTGAACAAAGTATCAACCTCCCTTTTTTAGCGGAGGTTGGCTACACTGCGCAGCCCAACGCAGGTTGTTGTGTTTGTCTTGTCGTGTTGAGGAGTTTTGCATGTCCAAAAAAAACAACCGTCCTTCCAAAGAAACCGCCAATCCACCGAAAAAAGGTTCCCCGTCGTCGGCTACGTCGAAGCGAGCCTCGATTCCTAGCGAACAAGGCCCCGTGTACGCAACGCGCCAGACTTCGCGCTCTACGGAGACCTCCGAACCTATCGCATCCTCGCCATCGAATGAAGAGGCTGCATCCTCGCCATCGAATGAAGAGGCTACATCCCAGCCGAAAAAACAGGCTGCACTACCGCCGAAGCAAGAGGTCGCGTCCTCGTCATCCAAGCAAGAGGAGGCACTACCGCTGAAAAAAGGGGGCGGGGTGTCCTCTTCGCAGCCACAAGCGCCTCAGGTGTGGGATGGAGCGGTCGTGTCATGGGGGCAGTGGTGGAAGTCGCCGTCTGTGGATGCGGATGGGTCGGATGATCGGGCGATTCAGTTTGCTTTGGTTGCGGTATCGTTGTTGTTGTTTACAACGCAGCTTGGTTATGGATTTTGGGATTGTTGGGAGCCGCATTATGCGGAGACAGCGCGCATGATGATCGTGCGCAAAGATTGGGTGCATCCGTATTGGTCTTACGCTTACTTTCTCTCTAAACCGGCCTTGATGTTTTGGTATACGGCGGCCTCGATGTCTGTCTTTGGCATCAATGAATGGGCGGCGCGTTTGCCCTTTGCGCTGCATGCGGTGTTGTTGGTGTGGGGGGTGTATGTTGTGCTTGCGCGGCTGTATTCGTCGCGTGTCGGGGTCTTGGCTGCGGTGATCACCGCAACCGCCCCGTTGACGGGGTTTTTGGGCCGACAAGCGCTTTCGGATATCTTGGTCGTCACTTATCTCACCCTTGCGATGGGCTTTTTGGCGTTGGCCTTGTTTGGCAGCAAGCCTGCGCGGGAGGAAGCCGAACGTACGGGACGCAGACCCCCTGTGCATCTACCTTATTTGACGTTTTTTTATGCCTTGATCGGCTTGTCGTTGCTTGCGAAAGGATTGCTTGGCCTTGGCATCGCGGGAGCGGTGTTTGTGGGATATCTGTTGTTTACCTTTGATCTGGATAGCTTGCGACGTTTGCATATCCCACGCGGGGCGGTCTTGGCAGGGGTGATCGCTTTGCCTTGGTATATCCACATGAGTTTTTTTCCCGGGCGAAATATCGACGATCACAAGACTTTTTGGGATCGCTTTGTTTTGCACGACAACTTTTATCGGGTCTTTGGGGGCGTTCATGGTGAACGCGGCGACTTTGTGTATTTTGTCCGACAGCTTGGGTATGGTTTAGGGCCATGGTTGGCTTTTTTGCCGATGGGTTTGTTTGGTGTGGCGCGTTTTCGCGGTGGTGATGCGATACAAGGTGGGCTTTCTGTCCATGAGCAACTTCGGCGCTTTTTGTTGTCGTGGTGGTTTGTCACGTTTGTTTTTCTTACATTGTCACAGACAAAGTTTCATCATTATGTTTTTCCCGTGATCCCGATCAGCGCCATCTTGATTGCTTTGTGGATTGATCGCTATTTGAGCGAACCCTTTGATACAACCCAACGCTTCGCTTTGATCGCGATCTTCGGCATCTTGGCAATGGTGATGCGAGACTTTATCCACGAACCCAAAAACCTTGTGAATCTGTTTGTGTACAAATATGAGCGTGCTTATCCTGCGGCAGATACGGCCCTATGGAGCATGGATGCGATCTTACAGACCTTTGGCTTCAAGACCAAGACGGGAACTTCTTGGGCGTTAACGCCGCCGTTTGTTTTTCGCAATCTGTTTGTTCTGTTTGGTTTTGCCCTTGCGGTCGGCTTTTTTTATGAGATGCGCAAGGCGGCGATCGCTTTGTTTTGCGCGGCGGCTATGTTGTTGGCGATCTACAACACGCATGTGTTTCTGGTGCGATTGAGCCAGCATTGGTCGCAAAAGCCGTTGTTTGAGACGCTGCAAAAACACAGCCCGTTGTGGAAGCGCCTTCTTTCCGACAAAAGAATCGATGCACGCCAACATCCGATCCCTGAGGAGCCGCTGTTCGCGTTCAAAATGAATTGGCGTGGTGAGCAGTTTTATGCGTTGAACCACGATCTTCAGATCATGGGGACGAACGCTTATGCCCGTCTTTACGACGCGATCCAACGACACCGACGTCCGGGACGCCCTGTCTTTTTCTTGACCGAAGCCGAGCGTTTTGATCAACTCAAGCGCGGCGTCGGATCGTACGATGCGCCTCTCTTGCGCGTCATCGACAAATCCAACAACAAATACATCTTGGTCAAACTGCTTCCCCGTAGCGCCCCTGCTCCCCTTGACCTTCAACGCCTCGAACGCGACAAACGAAATCGCGAATATTACGACAATTGGGTGCGCGATTGGCAGAAAAAGCAGCGTTTGAAAAATCAAAAAAAATAAGAATGACTGGTTGGTTTGTGTTTGTGGGGCGCTGCCCCACGCCCCGCAAGGGAGCCGCGCTCCCTTGACCCTGTATCGGCGAAGAGTGCGCAGGTTTTTCACACATGCGACTCTGTCGCTTGAACGGATGCGAACACGGCTTTTTTGGGCGACAAGTCATACAAAATCCACCCATCATGCGAGCGAAAGATGTTGGGGCAGCCCTCTGTGGAGGCCCAACCACAGGGCGTTTACAACGGATCGCATGTACACTTCTTACGGACATCGTATCACTCTTATACACAGACAACTCTGTTGCTTGGACAGGCGCGAAAACACGAGAGGCGACTTGTGCTCAACGATGGTTCGGACAAGGGGGGGAGGGTGTTTAAGAGCGGGGCCGAAGGCACAAGGTGGCCTTAGAGAAGGGGGTTTCTTGCAGGATCTCCAGTCCTGCGGGAGTCATTCGCGTGTGCTGTACGAGTTCCAAGCCTTGCCAAGGAAGAAAATACGTAGCTGCATCGTCTTTTTTGTCTACAAATCCCTGAGCTTTCCATGGCGATCTCCACCATAAAAAGGGAAAGAAGCCTTGTTTTCCGTCGACGTCAAAGGTGTAGCCGTCTTCTTTGAGGTGGATGGTTTCTAGGCTGCGGAACAAGGTGATGCCACCGAACGAAAGTTCTGTGATATGGAAGACTTCGTTGTGTTGGCCTCGACTTGTGTAATCCATCAGGGTTGAAAAAGTGGGGAACCTGTTTTGGCGGCAAAAAGAGTCAAGCAGCCAAAGCGTTTGTTTTTCTTTCCATCGCAAGGAACTTGTACGAAGCCCCTTTGGATCGGTGATCTCAAATCGAAAGGGACTCCACCAACGCCCCTGTTTGGCTTGAAAATAGCGGTGGTGTGGCGGGATTGTTGTTGTCAAGGCTCACTCCGTAGAGGGTGGAGCAGATCAGTCGTCGAGGCCAGCGTAGAAGGCTTCGATCTCGGCAGCGTATTTTTCGTTGACGACGCGACGTTTGATCTTTTGGGTGGGGGTGAGTTCGCCGCCTTCGATGGTAAAGTCGACGGGGATGAGCGTGAACTTGCGGATGCTTTCGTAGCGTGCGAGGCTTTCGTTGGCCTTTTTCACTTCTGCATCGACGTATTGGATGAAGTCGTTGTGTTTGGCGAGTTGTGCAAGATCCGTGGGCCAACCGCGCTCTGCGGCCAATTTGGGCGCACGTTCGGGATCGAGCGTGAGCAAGGCTGCCATAAACTTGCGGCGGTCGCCGATTGCCACCGCTTGGCCGATGCCGTCGATCTGGCGCAAGAGTTTTTCGATATTTTGTGGGGCGACGTTCTTTCCACCAGCGGTGATGATCAAGTCCTTCTTGCGGTCGGTAATGCGGAGGAATCCATCGCTGTCAAACTCGCCGATATCGCCTGAATGCAGCCAGCCATTGTTGAGTGTTTCGCTCGTGGCTTCGGGGCTTTTGTAATATCCCAGAAAGACGTTGTCGCCTTTGAAGATGATCTCGCCGTCTTCGGCGATCTTGACTTCGACATCGGGAAAGGGTCGTCCAACCGTTCCGAGTTTGGTCCATCCGGGTTTGGGGCGGTTGAATGTGGTGGGACCCGTACCTTCGGATTGTCCGTAGACTTCGTGGATGGGGATGCCGATCGACAAAAAGAATTCGAGGACGTCAAGGCCGATGGGAGCAGCGCCTACGACAGCGACACGCAGCCGATCCAAACCGAGGCCCGCGTGGATCTTGCCGAGGATGCGGCTTGCAAGTTTGAACTGGAGGCCCAAGATGCCGCTCGGTGCGCCGTGTTGGAGCTTATGATAGCCCGCTTTAAGGGCCACTCCTCGCGCCCAACCAAGCAACAGCTTTTTGAGTCCCTTGGCTTCGGCAAACTTGCCTTCAAGCGCGGTTTTGAATTTTTCCCACACTCGCGGAACACCGAGAAATATCGTCGGTCGTGCTTTGGTTAGCGCGTCGCGGATCTGTTTGAGGTCGGCGCAGAAATAGGCGGGGCTACCCGCTGAAAGAGGAACGTGGATCGTGAACATCTGCTCGGCGATGTGCGACAGCGGAAGATAAGAGACGTTGCAATCGTTTCCGTCCAATCCACCGACCAGATCTACGGCCTTGCCTGCGGTAAAAGCAAGGTTGCGTTGGCTGAGCATCACGCCTTTGGGGGGGCCTGTGGTGCCGCTGGTGTAGATCAACGTCGCGAGGTCGTTGTAGTCGATGCTGTCGACGCGCTTGTGTACTTCGTCGGCTTTTTCTTCGCCTTCTTTTAAGAAGTCTTCAAACGAGACGACTTTTTCGTGTTTGATCTTGTCGGCGTCGCGGATCATCACAAAGCGTTGAACGGTTTTGAGATCCTTGAGGATGGGGGCCACCGAAGCGTCCCACAGCTTTTTGCTTTCGATCACAAACACAACGGCTTCGCAGTGGTTGACGATATAGGCAGTTTGTTCGGTGGTGCTGGTTTGATAAACGCCCGCAGGTACGCCGCGAACCATCATGGCCCCGACGTCGGCGATCACCCATTCAGGGCAGTTGTCGCCCATAATCGTGACGGCTCCACCGGGCTGGTGGCCGTGTTTGATCAAGGCCCCGCCGAATTTTTGGCACTGATCCCAGTATTCTTTCCATGTGATCATGCGCCATGCGTTGCCGGCTTGGCCGTATAATGCGGGATGATTTCCTGATTTTTGTGCGTGCGCTCGAAAGCGGTCGATGACTGTATCGCGGGCCACTTCCCTCTCCTTTGTGGTTTGCGTGATGTATTGGCCCTGTGATGGGGCGATTGAGATCGGCGACCATCGGTGCGGATTCCATCCCGACACAGGCAGGGTTGTTGCGAGGCGGTGGACCAAGCGAACGTCCTGTTGGCGCTCAGTACAAGCAACGAGATCACTTGTTGTGTATGGGCCGCTTTGCGTAGATGATTCAAGCGGCTTCCCTCAAAAAACTTATCGTATGCAATTCGCCAAAACAAGCAACCTTCTTTTTTGTGGAGGGGTGTGTGCTTAGTTTGTGGCGTGGTGCGTATAATCGAGGCATAGCGTGTGCAGGGGGCGCGGGATGGACGCCGTGAGGGGCGGGTGATGGATGTGGTGTTGGAACGTGCGGATAGAAGGGAGATATCGGATGTCATTGAAGCAATGGGTAAGACAAGCGCGAGGGGTGCAAGCGAGTGATCTGCATTTGGAAGCGGGGATGCCGTTGATGGTGCGTGTGCGGGGGCAGTTGCAGCCGATCGGCGGGGCGATCGGAGGGGCTGCGCTATTGGAGGCGGCGCGTGGGTTGTTGGGGGAGGCGTGGCCGTTGTTTTTGCAGCAGCGATCGTATGATCTGGCCCAAACCATCGCGGGAGTGCGTTGTCGCGTCAACGTGTTGCAAAGTGCGCGAGGAGTGGGCTTTGCGATCCGACTGATGTCCGCGCAACAACCGACTGTTGAGAGCTTGAATCTGCACCCCGTATTGCGCGAAATCGCGGCCTTGCCGCATGGTTTGGTGTTGGTGTCAGGCCCCACAGGAAGCGGCAAGTCTTCGACGTTGGCGGCGATGGTGCAGGAGATCAACGTGCATCGGGCGTGTCATATTGTCACGATCGAACATCCGATCGAGTTCTTCTTGTCGCCTGTGCGTTCGTTGATCAGGCAGCGCGAAGTGGGGCGAGACACGCCTTCGGTGGAGCGCGCATTGATCGATGCGATGCGCGAAGATCCCGACGTGTTGATGGTGGGGGAGATGCGCGATCCCGAGACCATGCGACAAACCCTCAACGCCGCAGAGACCGGCCATTTGGTGTTTGCGACAGTCCATTCCTCAAGCTGCGCGGAAGCTTTACAACGTCTTGTCTCAGCTTTTTCTCCTGAGATCCAAGCGGGTGTGCGTACGCAGTTGGCGGATTGTTTGCAGGCAGTGGTCTGCCAACGCCTGTTGTATCGGGAAGATCTGGATCTGCGTGTTCCTGAATGCGAGATCATCCGAGGTTCTTCTGCGGTGCGCAATCTTGTGCGCGAAGGGCAATTTTTCAAGCTGCTTTCGGTCATGGAAACGGGGGCGCGTGAGGGGATGTGGAGTTTTGAGCGTTATCGCGCTTGGCTCTCGCAGCGCACGCAATGGTCGTGGCCACAAGCACAAGACCAAGCGAGTCTTTCGGCGGACGACGAGATCGGGGCTTATACCTTGCCACCGTTGCGCTCTTTCTCAGAGGGGGCGGACTCTTCTAATTCGCTCGGAAACCTCCAACACACCGAGGCAAACGCTACTTCTCCTGCTTCGCCTGCAACCAAAACACCGTACATGGGCGGAGGGCGAGCCTCTCGCATTTCGCAATCCCCACCGCCTCCACAGAAGCCCACGGATGAAGAGGACGAAGTGATCGAGATCCAAGCTCTTGACGACGACTTGAATTCGTTGATTAAGGCGCTCGAAAAACGCTGAACCAACGGCCCATACGCAGAAACCGCCCTCACTGCCCGACAAAAGAACGTTGACCTCAAGCCCGATCCCATCCAAGATCAACTCGTTTTTGCACTGCACCCCCAACTCCTACCCCAAATAGACGGAGGCTTTCCGATGAACCCCCACAACCCATCGAAAGACACATCGATCTCGTCCGAACCATCGATCTCGTCCGAACCATCGATCTCGCCCGAACCATCGATCGGATCTGCTCTCTCTTCTCAGCCGTCGAAAGGAGATGTGGTCTTTTCTGAGTCATCGGGAGATTCCATCTCGCCAGAATCATTGAAAAACGCTATCTCGACCGAATCATCGGGAGATCCAGCGGTGGATGTGATCGTGGAAGAGATATTTGCGTTGTATGCGCGTCATGGAGCCGATGACTACATTGGAGAACCCGTTTCGCAGCTTGAACACATGGCCCAAAGTGCGCAACTGGCGGAGGCAGAAGGGTTTGAGCAAGACGTGATCATCGCGGCCTTTTTGCATGATATCGGGCATTTTTGCACGCCGCGCCAAGAAGCCGAAGACATGGGCGGTTACGGTACGATGCGTCACGAAAAAGTCGGAGCAGACTGGTTGCGTGCGCGTGGCTTTTCCGAGACCGTCGCAAAGCTGATCGAAAACCATGTGCAAGCCAAGCGTTATCTGGTCTATAAAACACCGTCGTATCTGGAAAAACTTTCGGAAGCGAGCAAGCAAACCTTGGCCTATCAGGGCGGGCCGATGGGGGAAGAAGAAGCGTTGGCTTTTGAGCGCGATCCTCTGTTTCAATCTAGCCTACGGATGCGGGTTTGGGACGAGCGAGCCAAAGCGGAACATCAGCCCTTGCCCGATCTGGGCGTGTACAAGGCGATGTGCCGCTCTCACCTGATGCGTCAAAAACGAACCGCGAAGAACTTGCTGGGAGGGGAGCAAAGCAGGTTAACCATTTCTCCGATACATCGGACTTTTTGGGAGGAAAATGGTTATCTCCATCTCAAGGGGCTCTTTTCTCTCGAAGAACAAGCGGCGATGCGTGCTTGGGTCGAAGATCTTGAACAGCGCCCCGAAACGCCCGGGCTGTGGATGAAGTACTTTGAGACCTCTGCGAAGGGCGAACGCCTGTTGTGTCGAGTCGAGCGGTTTTTGGAATACCACGAAGGCTTTGATCGGCTTTTGCGTGGCCCTTCTTTGCTTGGCTTGTTGTCCGATCTGATGGGAGAACAAGCCGTGTTGTACAAAGAAAAGATCAATTTCAAACTGTCGGGTGGGAACGGTTTTGCTGCGCACCAAGACGCACCCGCCTTTACGACGTTTGGGCAGAAGTACCATATCACGTTGATGATCTCGATCGACGCATCCACCCCAGAGAACGGCTGTTTGGAGATGGTTCCCGGCTTGCACACTCAGGGCATCTTGCCTTCGACGCCAGCGGGTGAGGTCGATCCTGCATTTGCGCAGACGTTGACGTGGGTTCCTGTTCCCACCGAAGCGGGTGATATCCTATTGTTCGATTCGTACATCCCACATCGCTCGGCTTCCAATCGCACCGAACGACCGCGCCGTGCGTTGTATATTACTTACAATCGCGCTTCCGAAGGGAGTTTCCGCGAACAATACTACGCGCAAAAACGCGCCGTCTTTCCCCCCGAATGCGAGCGAGAACCCGGAAAAGATTACAGCAACACAGGCGTGTTTAATATCGGAAACCCTGTGCGGGTGATGTGATACAAAGTCTTGGAAAAGTATGCACGAAACGTCGATGCGCTTCGTCATTCCCCCACTTTTTGTTGGGCGGCCCCGCTATGGCTTCCCCCACTTTTCTGAGTATACAATGTTGGGCAGCCCCGCTATGGCTTCTCCCACATTTCTGAGTACACAATATCAGGATTTCGTATGGCTTTTTTCCCTCAAGGCTTGGTCAGGGCGCGTTCCAAGAGGTTGCAGCGGTCGGTGCGTACGCCTTGGAGCATGGCAAGCGGTTCGTCGAGTTGCAGGGCGTTGTCTTTTTGGGGATCGTAGGCATTCCACGCAAAGGCTGGTAGTGTCGGCCCGTTGGGGTCTTTGTGTAGGGCGAGGCGGCTCCAATAACGCATCATGTCGTTTGATATCTTGAGGTCGGTGGGATCGGGCGTGAATAGGGGGATATCAAGCAGGCTTTGGAAGACATACAACAATTCGATGCCGTGGGCTGCTTTGCCTTCGCGGTTGGGAAGTTTGGGGCGGCGGGAGAAGAAATACCGCCAGACCGAGGCTTGTTGGTTTTGTGCGAGGTTTTTGGTGTAGACGCGGGTGGGGCAAGTGAAGGCCAGATCTGTCAGTAGATCGACCAACGCATCGCGTGGTGTCGGATAATTGCTTGCTTCGTACATCTTGAGGATCGCGTCGGTATCTGTGGGACTGGCTGTTTTGAGCAGGGTTTTGACGTACGTTTCATAGGCGGCTTGGGTGGGAACTTGTATGGTGGGAGACAGCAAAGATTCGTATTCATCGGCGTTCGAGCCGATCACTGTGGGGACTGCGTTGTGCTCTTTGGCGAGGATGGTTTGTGTCGGGTGTTTAAGAAAGGCGTATCCGTCGATGATCGGGCCATAATCGCGGTCGGTCCCTCCAAATTCAAGTCGCGTGATGCCGATATCTGCGGGGAAGATCAGGGCGATCTCGTTGGCGTCTTTGCCTCGCAAACAAGCGAGGCGATCCGCTGTATCTTTGCAATTGCTTTGATCGAGCCGTTTCGTTCCGTTGGCTTCAGCCGTTTTGTATTCGACGGCCCCACACCCACCGCTTTGCATCAAAGCCGCGTGGAACAGGCCCTTCGAGAGAGGCGAAGCGAGATGGGCGCAGACATTGACGGCCCCTGCGGACTCACCAAAGATCATCACTCGATCGGGATCCCCACCAAAGAAGATGATCTGTTGTTGAACCCATTGCAGCGCAAAAACTTGATCCAAAAAGCCGTAGTTCCCGGACGTTTTGTTCGGGGATTCCTTGGCAAGTTCGGGTAAGGCCAGATAACCGAGTGCTGCAAGACGGTAGTTGATCGTGACGACGACAACATCGTGCTGTTTGGCGAGATGTTTTCCGTTGTAGATCAAGACGCTGCCGAGGTTGGTTTCGCTGCTTGAGCCTTGGACGTTTCCGCCGCCGTGGATGAAAAACATCACAGGTCGGGGCTGTTGGGGCGTGGCTTGGGCGGGTCGCCAGAGGTTCAGGGTCAAGCAGTCTTCCGCGCCGCTGTTGCGGTTGGTGCGGATATCCACTTGGGCGCAAGCGCTTCCAAAAGAAGTCGAGGGGCGGATTCCTTTCCAACACGCGGGAGGTTGGGGAGCCTTCCAACGCAAGGGGCCGAGCGGTGGGGCCGCATAAGGGATTCCTTTGTAGCTCCATACGCCGTCCTCTTGTGAACCGCGCACCGTCCCATAAGTCATCGCGATATCGCCCTCTTGTTCGGCCTTGGTCGTTTGGCAAGTGATCGTGTCGGGTGTGGTTTCCGCCGTTGTTTCTGGAGATATCTCGGTGGTGGTTTCTGCCACTGTTTCTGGGGATATCTCGGTGATGGTTTCGGTTGTCCCTTCGGTGGCGTCGGGGGATGCTTCTTGTGTTTTCTCAATGTCCGTATCGGACACGCTCTCTTCGCTTCCATCGGGCTGTGGCGTACTTTGCGGGCATCCGATCTGTATCGATACAAGCCACGCAAAGCAGACCGCCAAGGCCAGCGATGGCCTCCAATTTACACGAAACATCGTTGTAATCCCTTTCTTCTTATAGGAGTGACGCAGTTGAAAAAGGAAAGCGTGAAGAATCAACCCGTTGTAGGGGCGGTTCGCGAACCGCCCGCGCCCGAACATGGGCCTTTTTCGTATCGAACTGCGTCACTCCTATACTTAGATGAGTAGGCGTTTTTCAATCAAGCGACACCACCGCTTTGAGTGCCACGAACATGGGGGGCTGCGTTTCTTCTGTC
>CAUJFU010000166.1 GCA_963169055.1 Myxococcota bacterium | reverse complement strand
ATATCGTCTTTTTGGTAATAATTCTGTAGTTCTTCTTTGAGTTGTGCGGCATCTTGAGGATGGAGGCGTACAAGAAAATCTTGTAAGGTGATACCGACAGGGAAGTGGGCGTGGGAAACAACCGATTCGGCGTTTTGCGGGAACCAGTACCACAGGCCCGCGCAACTTTGTTGAAGGCAGTTGTTCCATTGTTGTGCCACAGAAGTGGGGGTTGGAGGGTCAGGGGCGGGGAAGGCACATGAGGGTTGCGTTGCTGGAAGCGCGGGGCTGTTTGTCGAAGATGCGTATCGAATCGAAGGTAGATGAGGGATCGAAGGATTTTTTTCCATACTTTTCTTCTCTACGACAGGCTGTGGAATTTGTGGTCGCAACGCAGATACACAGAGCGGATGTTGTTTTTTGGATCGCCCTCGCTCTAAAAACAACGGCATCTTTCGAGAAAGACTTTGGAGGCCGTGATAAATGCCACACTATGTTTTCATAGGCATCACATGGGAAATTTCGCAAGACACCGTTGATCAAAAACACGTTGTGAGCGGTGGTTGTGGTGGTCGCGTGGGTGGGAGATGAGGAGCCTCGTGGAGAGGAAGGGCGGCAAAGCAACCACGGTAGGAAGGCGATGGGATGGGCCTTGTGAGAGGCCACACATCAGGCTACATTCTTCGGCGCACAAAAGAACCGTGAAGGTGTGTTTGTTGCGTGCCGAAGTTTGTGTTGTTGTTGCGATGTTGGTCTGATCAGCGTGATCAAAGAAAGAGGAGCGTTTGGCGATGAAGCGGTTTGTTGGGAAGGTTGTGGTGATCACGGGAGGAGCGCAAGGGATCGGTTGGACGGCTTCTTTGGGATTTGCCCGAGAAGGGGCGTTTGTGGCGATCTGGGATTACGATCAAGCGAAGGGAGAGGAAGCGCAAAGAGCGCTTGTGGAGGAGGGGTTGGAGGGTTGGTTTCAGCGGGTGAACGTGGCGGATCAAGCACAAGTTGACGCGGCTGCATCGGCATTGCAACAGCGTTGTGGGCGTGTGGACGTGTTGATCAACAACGCGGGGATCACGCGAGATGCTTCGCTCAAAAAAATGACGGTAGCCCAATGGCAGCAAGTGATCGATGTGAACTTGACGGGTGTGTTTTTGTGTACCCAAGCCTTGACGAATTTCATGGGGCAAGGTGGGCGCGTGATCAACACTTCTTCGGTGGTAGGCTTGTATGGGAACTACGGCCAGACGAATTATGTGGCGACGAAGGCAGGGGTGATCGGGATGACAAAGGTGTGGGCGCGGGAGTTAGGCCGAAAGGGGATCACCGTTAACGCGGTGGCTCCCGGCTTTATCGCAACGGAGATGATCTAGACAGTGCCGGAAATAGTGATCGAAGCGATGCTTCAAAAAACTCCTGTGGGTCGTTTGGGTAAGCCAGAAGATATCGCGCATGCGTATTTGTTTTTGGCTTCGGAAGAAGCGGGCTTTATCAACGGAGTGACGTTGAGCGTGGATGGCGGTTTGATCGTGTGAGGGTCTCGATGTTTTTGTCGATGTGACGGGGTGTTTGGATGAAGCGTGTTGCGATCCTTGCAGATATCCATGGGAATATGCCCGCGTTGTATGCGGTGATGGATGATCTGAAGGAGCAGGCTGTGGATGAGGTGATCGTTGCGGGCGATCTTGTGGGGCGTGGCCCCCAAGGGACGGCTGTTGTGCGCGAGGTCGTTGCGCAGGGGTGGCCTTGTATTCGTGGCAACCACGAGGATTACATGATCTCCTTTTGTCGGGGGGAGATCCCGGATGCTTGGCGTGTTGAAGAAGGGTGGGCAGCGGCGCGTTGGATGGCATCAGAACTTGCGCCCGATGCCTTGGCGTTTATCGCCGCGTTGCCTTTTTCGATCTGCGCGCCCTCTGCGCCTCAGATCCGCGTGGTTCATGGGAGCCCCTTGTCAAATACCCAAGGCATCGGCTCGTGGACATCGGATGAAGAGATGTTGGAATTTTTGGGGCAGATCGAGGAACGCGTGTTGGTTTGTGCGCACACGCATCGTCCCTTGCATCGGGTATTTCCAGCAGGCGTGATCGTCAATGTTGGATCGGTGGGCTTGCCATTTAACGGGGATTGGCGTGCGCAGTATGCGATCTTGGTGGGGCAAGGAGTCGAATGGGACGTGGAATTTCGTTGTGTGCCTTATGATCGCGAAGCTTTGTTTGCGATCTACGAAGAGAGCGGATTTCTTGCGTGGGGTGGGGCAACATCTGCGCTTCTTCAAAAAGAAGTCGAGTGTGCGCGGCCTTTTTTGGTTCCTTTTCTGCAATGGGCCGAAGCCAAAGGGCTCCCGCCCTGCCTAGCACTCGCTCATGAATTTCTTGCGGTTTTTGATCCAGATCTTCCCATGCGCGATTTTTTTGCCATGTTGCAAACGCTGCGAAAGGAATAATGGCAACATTTCGCGCAGGGCTTTCGATACTGTGGATAAAGGGTGGTGCCTGTGATCTCGCTCACCACCTTCCACCCCCCAAGATGAGGGGCTTCTCGCCGTCGTGCGCATCGCCAAGGAGTTCGTCGTGGCTTCACAAAAAATCCCAACCACCGCCCGTCACATCCCCACCAACGTCCGCAATACGTTGCGCCAAGACTTTATCAAACAGCGCAAAGAAGCACAGCGCAAAGAAAACGAAGCCCAAACCCCGTCGACCCCGACCGAAAGTGCCGAATCCAAGGACGCTGCACAGATCCAAGGCCAAGGCCAGATCCAACAATCCCCCAAACTTCGCAAAGAAGGCCCTGTCCAAGAAGTCCGACGCGAAGACGTCCCAAAAGGCCAATCGACCGCTGATTCCGAACAAGGGCCGCTCGGTGCGCTGAACTCTTTCGTCGCTCCGCTCCAAGACCGCGCCCGTTCTTTTTTCTCTAACTTGCGCGAAACTCTCTTTGGTGGTCGCAACCAGTCGGTCGAAAAAGCCGATGTCGACAGCGCAACCCAAGGTGCCTCAGCCAATCCCACCCTCCAAGAGATCCAATCCAAAGATCCGTGGGGAACACGCACAAACGGATTGGGAGCTGCGGTTCACCGCGAAGCTGCGGGCGTTTCCATGACACAACAAGCGCGCCCTCGGCCATTGCGTGATGCAGGAATCTTTGCGGATCGGCTCTTGGATGCCGAGGCTGCCGAACTCCCGCGTATCGGTCTTTCCGAATCTGCTCCATCCGAAGTTCGTCAAGCCCAAACCGTCGAACGCAAAGCGCCTCGTGTCGCTGCTGAACGCACCACACAAGAACCCCGTACGGTGTTTTCACAGCAAGTCTCTTCGGTCGCAGAGTCCGCACCCATCGACTCCAAAGTCGGAGAGCCGATCTGGGGTGACGATCTCCCACGTGTTGGCTTCTGATCTCCGCCCCCCTCCTCTTTTCCGCCTCGCTCGCCCTCCCTCCCCACTTGCCAGCTACGAATGCCGATCTTCGTTGAATTTTGTTTGCCTTGACACAGCGACAGGGGGGCGTTAGGCTGCTTTTTCATACGCAGGCCCGCGTCACGGGCCTTTTCTCCATAACGTGAACACGACCTGTAGTGGGCCTCGCAGGGATTGTAGGACATTCGCGGTGGATCGCAACATTACTCTCTCCCAAGAAGAACTTCTTGCCTTGCTTCATCTGCCCTTTTTTCGGGCTCCCAATCAACTCTCTCCCTTTTACGAACTCCAGCTACAAGACGCAGGAGCCGACAACGATCCCCAACGAGGGCTTGTGTTGCTCGCTCAAAAGGATCTATGGGAACTCAAACGCAAAGAACTCACCCGTGAGGGTCAGCTTCTGTTTATCCCTGTTTTTCAGCCGACTGCGCGGATCATGTTGTTTTCTGGCGCGCACGAACAAGTCCCCTTCCAAGAATTTTATGGCTACAAGCGCTATCTGGTGTTTTTTAGCGACAAACACGGGGTTTCAATCTCTGGATCGATCCGCGAACAAGATCTTGCCGAACACCTGCGCAAGATCTTTCCTGACCGCCGATTGCCGTTGTCCAAAAACAAGATCAGTCTCCTCGAAGACGAGTACATCGCCCTTTGCTTGATGGCGAATCTGATCCGTCAAGAAGGTGTCGAATCGATCTCCGAAGAGGCGTTATGTGCGCATCTGTTGCGTCGAATGCAAAGCGCGGAAGGTTTGATCTTGCCCGTTCTTGGGCGTTTGTCTGGCGAATTTGCGGGTGTCTTGTTGGATGAACCGAAAGCGATCTTGCCGGGTGTAGCGGCCTTGGTAAAAGATGGCCTGTTGGAGCAAGTTGCACCAAAGACCTACACACTCGCGCCTTACACGCGGGTGGTGTTTTTCCACCTGCTCGACACACGCGAGATCTTTTTGTTGCGTGAAGAATTGATCGACGGCGAATTATTGGTGCGCGAAGTCTCGATCTTTAATGGACAACACGGCTATTTTTTGGGCCGCAACGCGCACTCCCCCCAACATGGACGCCGCGTGATCTTTCTCGAAGATCTCGAATGGCACGAGCTTTTCCGCATCCTCAACGAAGTCGCACGACCGAGCGATTACGCCAACCGCTTGAGCCTCGAAGTGTTGCGACGTCACCAAGCCTTTACACGCGGTTAGACCCCACACTCTGATGAACAGCACACCTCTTCAAGCAGCAGAAGCTCTGCCTGATCGAGCGCATTCTGCGGCTTTTTGGCAAGAAGGCAAAGATACACTCCATCTTGCAGGCCCGTTGATCGTGGCGTACGCAGGAAACCAGATGATGGGCCTTGTGGATACGGCGATTGTTGGGCGTTTGGGCAGCGCACAGATCGCGGGTACAAGCGCAGCGGCCTCGTTGTTTTTTGTGATCGCGATCCTTGGGATGGGTGTGATGATGGCGCTTGATCCGTTGGCGTCGCAGGCGGTGGGAGCGGGAAAACCGACGGAAGCAAGGCGTTATTTGAGCGACTCTTTGTGGTTGGCGGTGGGGTTAACGATCCCGCTTTCTTTGTTGATGGTCGCGAGTTTACAGGTTTTGCCGTGGTTTGGGTTTGACGCAGAGACCCGTCACGAAGCGCATTTGTACCTGTGGGGGCGGTTGCCGGGGTTGTTTCCGCTGTTGGCGTACACGGCGTATCGGGGTTATCTGCAAGCGTTGAGCATGGGCCGCCCTGTGATGATCGCGACGTTGTTGGCGAATGTGGCGAATATCCCGTTGAGCATCGGTTTGGCGTGGGGAGGACAGCTTGGTGTGGGAGGAGCGTGGCTGCCGTGGGGACTTTCTCAAGGGTGGGGGACAGCGGGAGTAGCGATCGCAACGACCTTGGTGACGTTGTTGCAGTGTGCGCTGCTTTGGTGGGTGGTGCGTTCTCTCGCGCCCAAAGATCCGAAGAAAGAGGCGTCTTTTGCGGGGGTTCGGGTGTTGTGGTGGTTGGGATGGCCGATCGCGTTGCAACATCTTGCGGAAGTGGGGCTGTTTGTATTGACGACCTTGTTGATGGGGCATTTTGGCAAGGTGATGTTGGGGGGGCACGAAGTCGCACTCAAGATCGCGAGTTTTACGTTCACGGTGTGCCTTGGGGTGGGACAAGCGACGGCGGTGCGTGTGGGATACGCAGTCGGACGATGCGACGCTGCGGCAGCGCGGCGTGCGGGTTGGGTCGGGGGGAGCGTGGGGATCGTGTTGATGTCGATGAGTGCGTTGAGCTTGGTGTGGATGGCGTATCCGCTGGCGTGGTTGTTTGTGAAAGAAGCAGCGGTGATCCACGCAGCGGTGGCTTTTTTGGGGATCGCGGCGTTGTTTCAGTTGGTGGATGGTGTGCAAGTGGTGGCGACAGGTGCGCTGCGCGGGGCTGGAGACACTCGAACGCCCCTTGTATTGGGCTTGTTGTCACATTGGTTGATCGGCGTGCCTGTAGGTGTTGTGTTGGCTTTTGGGACATCTTTGGGCGCGATGGGTCTATGGTGGGGGTTGTGTGCAGGTTTGGCTGCTGCGGCTTGTTTGCTAAGCGTTCGCTTTTGGTGGGTGACGCGTGGCGAGATGCACGCAGCGAAAGACCGTGGTTGATCATCCCTCTTTTTTTTCCATCGCTTGGCGTGTAGCATAAGCGAGCGTATCGACGGCAGATCAAGACAGTAGTGATGCAGTTCGATGGTTTTGTGGGGCCCTGCCCCACACCCCGCAAGGGACTGTCGCCCCTTGACCCTCGTGTTGGCGGGGCGACCAGAGGTTTTTCACACAGGCGACTCTGTCGCTTGATGCAACACGAACACGGGGTTTTTGCCAACTGCGCCACTCTTACAATGTTGAGCATTTTTCTCGGAAGATTGGGGTGATAGGGCTGTGTTGTTATCCATTCAATCCAAAAGACAGAGCGGTCCGATGTTATGGCGATGGGCAGCGTGTTTGTCCCTTCTGATCGGATGCTTGGTATTGTTGAGTTGCGAAACTTTTCCGAGCAAGCAGTTGATCTTTTCGGAGGGAGCGTGTGATCCAGCGATCTGGCATCAAGCTTTTGCGCGTGAATACGAAGATCCGCTGCTTGGTATCCAATCTCCCGAACCTTACCGCACGATCTTCAAGGACGGGGTGGAGTTTGCTTGCCTTGTGACCTCTTGGCGCAATCGTGAACCCAACGACGATCGCAAGCATTATACGCGGCTTTTGGTCAAAGCAGACGGCTCGATGACTCATCTCGATCCGATCCAAGATCGCAACGAGCCGATCTTGCGCCTGCCCAAAGACTCCGACAAAGCCGAAGATATCACCTTTACGCTGTTTTTTGTTCGCAAGGACTTTTCTCTCCCCGATCTTCACCACGCTACCTGCAAACTGATGCAATCGCCCACCTTCCAATGCTTCTCCAAAGAAGGCTCTCAGCGATGCTTGTGGTTTTTGCGCCTCTTCCCCAAAGATCCCGATGGGACGCTCAAGATCAAACGATGGGACACCTTTGGCGACAAACCTCTGCGCTTGCCCGCAGAATTTCGCAAAGACCTCCCTGACGCCCAGCGAGAGGCTTTGTTTCGCAGTTGTCGCTTGTGTGTTCCTGAGATCTGCGATAACGAAGACAACGATTGTGACGGCAAGATCGACGAAGACGAGAACAACACAGGGGACTATTCCCTCGCAAAGACCTGTTACAACGGCTCCAAAGACACTCTTGATCCTGAAACGCGAAAGCCTCTTGGCATCTGTCAGCTCGGAACCAAGGTCTGTCAACGCGGCGGTGGATACGGAACCTGCAACGATCGGCGCGCAACCACCGAAGTCTGCAACGGCAAAGACGACGATTGCGACGGACGCACCGACGAAGAAGACGGCAGTACGCCCCTTTGTCCAGAAGGCTTTGTGTGCCAGTCGGGCCTCAGCGATCCCAATAACCCCAAAAGCGAGATCACCGCACGTTGCGAACCTCCGCCCTGTTTTTCTCCGCGCAAAGAATGTGGTGGTTTTTGTACCGATATCTTGCTTGATCCCCAACACTGCGGCGATTGTGGGCGTCGCTGCTTGTCGGGAGAAAAATGCGAAAAAGGTTTGTGTGTCCTCGATTGTCCCGATGGTACGCCGACACCGTGTGCGCGTTCGTGCGTCGATCTGCAAAATAACAACAACCATTGCGGTGCTTGCGGTAGTGTCTGCCCCGAAGGCTACCGATGCAAAGACGGACGCTGCGAAGTCGGTTGCCCTCCAAACACACCCATCGTTTGCGGCCAAGGCTGCTATGACGTTTCCGATAACCCCAAGCATTGCGGCTTTTGTGGTCGGATCTGCCCCGATGGTTATCGTTGTGCGGGAGGCGATTGCGTGATCTCGTGTCCCCAACGCACGCCCACCAACTGCGACGAATCGTGCATCGATCTGCAAACCAACCCCGCGCATTGTGGGGCATGCAACCGCCGTTGCGCTCCAAGTGAGTACTGCGCCAACGGCGCTTGTGTGTTGGGTTGTCCCGATAGCACGCCTTCCGATTGCAACGGGGCGTGTGTCGATCTCAAAACCAACCCCAACCATTGCGGACGCTGCCGCCTTGTTTGCAAAAGCGGCGAACGCTGCTTTAACGGCAAGTGCGTGATCTCTTGCCCTGCACAAACCCCCACCGATTGCAACGGCGCTTGCGTCGATCTCGCCATTAACCCGAACCATTGCGGTACTTGCGGTGCAGCCTGCAAGTCGGGTGAAAAATGCTCCAACAGCAAGTGCGTCCCCGACTGCCCCGCACGTACGCCGATCGATTGCAACGGCGCGTGCATCGATATCCAAAGCAACCCGCTGCATTGCGGAGCTTGCAACAACGTCTGCCCCGCAGGTCAGAAATGCTCAAATGGCCGATGCGTCTTGGACTGTCCGCCCCAAACACCCGTCAATTGCAACGGTGCGTGCATCGATATCCAAAGCAACCCCCAACATTGCGGAACCTGCGCCAAAGTCTGTGCCAACGGCCAACGCTGTTCGAGCGGCCAATGCGCACCCTCTTGTCCTGTCGCAACCCCCACAAGCTGCCAAGATGCTTGTGTCAACCTTCAAAGCGATCCCAACCATTGCGGCGCTTGCAACAAAGTCTGCGCCAATGGCCAACGCTGTCTTAGCGGGGTCTGCGTGGTGTCTTGCCCCGCGCAAACCCCCACCGACTGCAACGGCGCTTGTGTCGATCTCAAAACCAATCCCAACCACTGCGGAGCCTGTGGAAAAGCCTGTAAGAGCGGGGAACTTTGTTTTAATGGAACGTGCCAAACCTCTTGCCCTGTCGGAGCGCCCTTGTGTGGCAGTGGCGCAAGCGGGACGTGTTGCAGTTTGAATTGTTGCACGAATGCTTGTGTTGACTTGCAAAACGACCGAAACAACTGCGGCGTCTGCGGGAAAGTCTGTGCTGCTGGACAAGTCTGCTCGAAGGGCATTTGTGAACAAAACTGCCCAACCAACGCCCCTTCTTGTGGGAGCGGTGCGTCGCGAACGTGCTGTAGCTTGACTTGTTGCGGAGGGACGGATTGTGTGGCTCTCAGCGATAACCCCAATCACTGCGGTCAATGCGGCAAGATCTGTCCATCTGGTCAAAGCTGCTGTAGCGGAACGTGCGTCGATCTGCGAAACAACAAGAACAATTGTGGAGCTTGTGGCCTCAAGTGCGTTGCTGCCGAAGTTTGTACGTCGGGACGCTGTTGCGCAAATGGGCAGTTGTGGTGCTCCAATCTGTGTATCAACCCTCAAAGCAACAACCAACATTGCGGTGCTTGCGGGGTTGTGTGCAACGCGCCCACCACTTGTTTAAACGGCGTGTGCGCTTGCCCGGGGGGGGGGACAGCCTGTGGCAACGAGTGCGTCGATCTCAAGACCAACAACCGCCATTGTGGGACTTGTAATAAACTGTGCGAAGGTGGCTCGTCTTGTGTAAATGGCACTTGTACTTGCCCGACAGGACAGAACTTTTGCAACGGCAACTGCGTGAACTTAAAGACGGATCCAGCGCACTGTGGGGCTTGTGGAAACGCTTGCGCGCAAGGCAAAAATTGCAGCAACGGAAACTGCGTCTGTCCCGCTGGAAAGGAAGATTGCCGAGGCACTTGCGTGGATGTTGGAACGTGTCCTCCCGGCCCTTGACAACCCCAAACTCACCGAAAAAAGGAGCGTAAACGTTGAGCGATCAAAACCCCACCCTTTTCGGCAAGATCCTACGAGGCGAGATCCCCAGCGATCGTGTGTACGAAGACGAGCATTGTATCGCGTTTCGGGATATCCATCCTGCCGCACCGACGCACCTCTTGGTGATCCCGCGCAAGTACATCCCCACCCTCAACGCGATCCAAGAAGACGACCGCTTTTTGATCGGTCATCTTGTGCTTGTTGCGGGGCGGATCGCCGCCCAATCGGGCATCGCAGAAGACGGTTATCGGTTGGTGGTGAACTGCAATCCACACGGTGGGCAGACGGTTTATCACCTCCATCTGCACGTTCTCGGCGGACGTGCGATGCTCTGGCCTCCCGGCTGATCGGAGCGTACTTATGCACAAACCCACAAACAACCCCCACTCACCTACAAATATCTCTCACCCGTTGCGTTGGAAACGCCGACTGTTCGGCGGTTTGATCGCGGCGTCAGCTTTTTTGGTGTGGATGAGTCAGGGTGCGTGTGTTGCGGAACGATTGACCGAGCGCTTATCGATCATCGAAGGGCCTACGCTGAATTTCGGTCGGATGTCTGCAAGTCTTGGAGCGGTGGCCTTGCCGGACAAGCGGATCGTTGTGGTGGGTGGATCGCCCACCGAATATCCATTTCGACCGATGGTTGGAAAGCAATCCATCGAGATCTTGCGGGCGGATTGGAGCAAATGGGATCTAGCGGATATCGACGTGCCTTATCCGATTGCAGGAAGAGTGTACTTGTTGCGAGATGGCCGTCTGCTGGCGTTTTCCTCGGGCTTTCAATTTCACGCGGCCTCCGACGATCCCGAAGGCAAGCCGATCGCGGGAGATCCCGATTACCATTCTTGGCCTGTGTCGGCGGTGTTGATTGATCTCGATAAAAAGACGGTCTTCCCCTATTATCGGCCCAAAAACAACGAACCCGACCAACCTCCCCTGCGCGGTGATGCGCCCGCGCTGATGCAACGGGCATTTGATCGCTCTCTTCAAATCGCGGATGGTCGCGTCCTTCGCATCGGCGCGTATATGCGCTACCAAGATCCCGCCCCCCAAAAACGCTGTGTCCAAGGGTATTGCCGCTACTGCATCGGCGAAACGTGTAGCCCTTTTGATAAAACCAACGACTACGCATGCAGCGAAGAAACCGTCCAAAAGGATTGCCCGCAAAAGTGGGGCAACCGCAAGACCATCGTTTCCGAAGTGATCGAAGTTTTTTCTCCACCGTCGCCCGTCCATCCCAACGGCTCTCTCGCGTATTTGCGGATGAAAGAGGGCCGTTCAAGTACCGCAGCGATCCAACTCCAAGATGGCCGCGTCTTTATCACGGGCGGATGGGGGCCCGACGGCGAAGGCTCGAACCAAGCCTACGCAACCACCTACTTTCTCGATCCCAAAACGCTCGAACTGACCGATGGACCGCGCATGATCACGCCCCGCGAAGATCACGCGATGGCGCTTCTCGATGATGGGCGTGTCTTGATCACAGGCGGAACCGATCACACCGAACGATCCGTC
The DNA here is from genome assembly GCA_963169055.1 of Myxococcota bacterium. GTDB lineage: Bacteria > Myxococcota_C > UBA6777 > UBA6777 > UBA6777 > JAKLKB01. Next base: position 17,017 of record CAUJFU010000166.1, on the reverse strand, counting down.
AATACCACCGAGATATTCGACCCCAAAAACAATCAATTTGTCCACGGCGACGCCATGACCCTCTCTCGTGAAGATCATGTCCCCGTCAACCTTGGGCCGTGGACAATCTTTCTCGGGGGCGAAGTCAACGATCGCGCCGATCAGATCCGCAACTCCGCCGAAGCTTTTTCTCGCACCACAGGCCGTTATGTCAGTGCTTTTTTGCTGTTCTCTCGTTTGGCTGTGGGAGATCAAAAAGACGGATTTGCGGGCATCACAGATTCGGCGGTTCTCGAACTCGGCCCCAACCGCGTGTTGATCTTTGGTGGACAACAAGGACTTCAAGACGCCACAGGCGAATACATCAGCGCAGGGATCGGCTCGGTTCGCAGCTTGATGGTCTCCTTTCAGCCTCTCTGATATCTCTCCGTTCTCGTATCGCCGCTCTCTTCGATGGGATGGGCCGATCAACCGCTCGATGCTGCGACGATTGACAGCCCGTGCAAGGTGGCTATTGTTTCGCTGTGTTTGTATGGAGTCGTTTGATTGTCGAAGGAGCGAGAGATGGCGGTTATCCACATCAAAGAACAAGGGCGCACCTTGCGCGAAACGCAAGAGGTCATCGAATTTTTGCAACCTTTTGGGATCTGGTTTCGCCGTTTTGAAGGTTCAGACCAACTGCCCGAAGAGGCCGATGCTTCGCAGATATTGGAAGCCTACCGCGAACCCATCGAAGAACTCAAGCGCACAGGCGGCTACGTCACCGCCGATGTGATCAACGTCAAACCCACCACTCCCGGGCTTGAGGCGATGCTCGCCAAATTCAGCCGCGAACATTGGCACGATGAAGACGAAGTTCGCTTTATCGTTCACGGCAGCGGCGTTTTTCACATCCACCCCAAAGAAGGCCCCGTCTTTTCCGTTGAGATGTTCAAAGGCGATATGATCAACGTGCCCAAAGGCACGCTCCATTGGTTCGATCTCTGCCAAGAACGCACCATCCGCGCCATCCGTCTCTTTCTCGATCCTTCCGGCTGGACGCCCCATTATACAGGTTCTGGCCTCGATCAAGATTTTCAACCGCTGTGTTTTGGACCGTCCTATCTTTCGGCGTCTCCGACACTTTGAGGAGGCAAGCTGCTGATGGGGTTTATGGATTCCCGCCTGATCCATCTGGAAAACGGTACACCGATCCGCCTTCGTAATCCCGGCATCGCCGATGCGCGCCGCATCCTCGCTTACCGAAAAAAAGAGGCCCACACTCACGACTTTGAAGTCGTCACCGCCGAAGAGATCAAGGACGACGAAGAACTTCAACGCAAATGGTTGTTTAGCTACATCCAAGAACCGAATAAACTCTGCTTGATCGCAGAGACCCTTGATCCTCGAAATAGCGAAGTCGTCGGGATGCTCGACTTTTACGGACATCCTTGGTTGCGACTCGCTCACCACGGAACGATGGGCATTGGCGTGGCTTTGGCTTGGAGAGGTCGAGGCATCGGGCGCGCTTTGATCCAAACCATGATCGATTGGACTCACCGTCATCCCACCATCGAAAAGATCTATCTCGGCGTGTGGGCCAATAACCTCCGCGCCCAAGCCCTTTACACCTCGTTTGGTTTTATCGAAGAAAGCCGTCGCTTGGCCTATTTTAAACTCGATCACGCCCAGTACGTCGATGAGATCGTGATGGCCCTCTGGGTCAAAGATCCCCACCGATTCGCCTACCTTCGTTCCTCCTAAACTGCCATCGCTGCGGTCTTTTGCGTGTGCTCGCTGCGGTTTTTCTGTCGTCGGGCAGCCACGGGGGGACTGCCCCTACCTTTTTCGAGGGGGACTGCCCCTACCTTTTTCGATCACACCATGGGGGGATCTCGCATATTTGCTGCGGTCTTTTGCGTGCGACTGCTGCGATAGATGTCGGTTGTTGCGGCTGTTTGCGCTTTATGGAGCGTCCTGTTTTTTGGGGGCTGCGTGTTGCGACCACAGCGCGCCCGCGTCGATCCAAGCCCGAAGCAGGTCGATATCGCGAGGGGGAAGTTTGTGCGCCTCTGCCGCAGCCATCGAAGGTCGCTCGCCTTTGACGATGCTCAGTAGCGGACTTTGGGCGCTGTTTCGAGGGAGGACAAGGGCAGCATTTTCGTTTGATCCGAAATAATCTTCTCGTCTGTCGAGGCGAAATCCGCCGCGTGTTTTGTTCGGGCCGTGGCATCGCAAACAAGCCGAAGCGAGGCGCGGATACACATCCTTCCAATACTCGATCGGAGGTGCAGCGGGGACGCGTTGTGTCGGAGGCGTGAGCCGCGCTCGTGGCTGCGGGGTCGCTGTCGACGAGGGATGGCGCGAGGGCGTCGTCGAGATGGGGGCTTTCCTTCGTTGTTTCGGCGGACAACAGGGCGTGGTTTGTTCCTTCACAGAGACTTGTGTGATCCACGCAAAAGCGCCCAAGATGCCGAGCAACACAAGCGTCGTGATGATACCGCTTTTGAGGTGCTTGGCTTGGGGGTCTCTTGTGAGGCCAAGGCGCTGAGATACGGCGACCACGATCCACGACCAATGCAGCGCAAGATGCAGAAACAAGATCGCCAGCACTCCAAGGCTGAGCCAAGCGTGGATCTCGCCCCATCGGTGTCGCGTCAAGCTCCACAATAGATGCGATTTGTTTGTGCCGGGTGGAAGCGGGAAATACAAGATGTATCCCGTCGCGATCATCCCAAGGAAAAACACCGCTGCCAAGAGGTCGATGATCTGGTTTAGAGTCGTTCGTTTCATCAAAAAAAGTCCTTTGTTCGAGGGGAGCGGCCTTGCTGTTTCGTATCGTTTGCAGAAAAAGCAAGAGAAGGCAATCTTCGTTTGCTTGACGATGGGCGTAGAGTGTGCTTTCTCTTGCGCGGGCTTTTTCCAAAAAGCTCGGTCAAACGGGAACTGTGCATCCCACCACTCCCAGTATTTACGCCATCGCACAGTTTCCAAAAACCCCGTGTTCGTGCCCCTTCAAGCGGCAGCGCTGTTTGTCTGAAAAACGAATGATCGCTCCGTCCACACGGGGTCAAGGGGCCTTTGGTCCCTTGTGGGGCGTGGGGCAATGCCCCACAAAACAAGCCGAACAGCGTCACTTTCACCACGAATTTGCAAATACGAAGGACAGGACATGACACGCGAAGAGATCACCAAACTCACGCATCTCGTCACTTGTGCGGGGTGAGCGAGTAAGCTAGGTCCGGGCGACCTAGGCGATATCCTCTCGGGCCTGCCAGAGATCGCGGATCCGCGTGTCTTGGTGGGCATCGATACCAACGACGATGCAGGGGTCTTTCAACTTTCCAATGACCTTGCCTTGGTTCAGACGGTGGATTTTTTTACGCCAATCGTGGATAACCCCTACGAATACGGCCAGATCGCCGCTGCCAACGCACTCAGCGATGCTTACGCGATGGGAGCCAAGCCGATCACGGCATTGAACATCGTGGGGTTTCCAACCACGCAACTTCCGCTCAAAGTGTTGGCGGATATCTTGCGTGGAGGCTGGGAGATGGCACGTGAAGCAGGTGTGGTGATCTTGGGCGGCCACTCGGTCAAAGATCCCGAACTCAAGTACGGGATGGCCGTCACTGCGCTGATTCATCCACAACAGATCGTGCGTAATTCCACCGCACACCCGGGCGATCAACTCTTTTTGACCAAGGCCATCGGCACAGGTGTGTTGATGACCGCGCTCAAACGCGAACGCCTGCCCGACGATCTTTTACTCGAAGCCACCGCCTCGATGAAGCAATTGAATCGAGTCGCAGCAGAAGTGATGTTGGAACACCATGTCACCGCAGCCACCGACGTCACGGGCTTTGGTTTGATCGGGCATCTGCACGAGATGGTCAAAGGCAGCGGTGTATCGGCTGTTTTGAATGTCGCTGCTATTCCGTTTCTGCGTGGCGCGTTGGAGTTTGCACAACAACAGACCATCCCGGGCGGTTTGCGCGATAACCAACGATTCTACGGCCCCTTCGTTGTCGGTGGTGACGCCGTAGACAAGGCCCGTTTTGATCTGCTCTTTGATCCCCAAACTTCGGGCGGCTTGTTGTTCTCCATTCCCCCACAACACGCTGCGGATTGTTTGGCTGCCCTCCATCAACGCGGTCTGTCGATCGCCGCCCACATCGGCGAGATCCGCCCCGCCCCGCTCGATATGCCCCCGATCTTGCTTCTTTAAAGGCCCCTGTCACTTGCCAGTTCTATCAGATCTCAGGTGCGGATGCCCACGAACAGACGGGGCATTGTGTGGGATCATGCCCGCGTGCAGGGCAATAAGAGCGCCCAAAATAAATGATCTGTAAGTGAAGCTTGTTCCAACTTTTTTGGGGGAACAACTTTTTGAGGTCTTGTTCGGTGGTTTGGACGTTCTTTCCGCTGCTCAGGCCCCAACGAGCGGCCAGTCGATGGATGTGCGTATCGACGGGAAAGGCCGACTGACCGAAGGCTTGTGACATGATCACGGAGGCCGTTTTGTGGCCGACTCCCGGGAGGGCTTCGAGTTCTTCAAAGCTTTTTGGAACTTGGCCCTGATGCTTTTCGAGCAAAAGGGCGGAACAGCGGTGGATTGCGCTGGCTTTGGAGGCTGAAAGACCGCAGGGACGGATGATCTCTTGGATGGTGTCTACAGGCAGAGCAGCCATCTTTTCGGGTGTGTCGGCGAGTTGAAACAGAGCAGGCGTCACTTGGTTGACGCGCTGATCGGTGCATTGGGCAGAGAGTACAACCGCAACGAGCAAGGTGTAAGGGTCTTGGTGCTTGAGTGGGATGGGGGTTTCGGGAAAAAGCTGATCGAGGATTTGTTGGATCTTGCGTGCTTTTTGTTTCGATGTCATCAACGGATCTCCTGCAAAAACGGTGTCGAGCCGATGGATGGGATGAAGAACAGGCCGAACACGGTGCGCTTTGGCAAGGGTCTGGTTCTTTGGTTGGAACTTTGGGTCTCGTTGTATTCGTCGCTTGGGTGTTTTGGGGTTAATGGTGAAACATCGGCGCATTTGCGACGTTGGGGGGAGCGTGTTGCGTTCGTCGCTTGGGTGTTTTTGGGTTGATGGGCTTGCGAATGAATACGCCGAATTTTTGCGCGTCTGGATCGAAAAAGGATCTCTATGCGTCTGATCGGCAGACGCGATGGGGCGTCCATCTTTGACAGTAGGAGTGAGCGATGTGGAAGCGTTGGTGTTTGAGTGTGTGGATGGGGATCGGTGTGTTGTGGTCGGAAGGGGCGGCGTGGTCGCAGCTTCCGCCCACTTCGACGGTGATGTTGGATGGGCGGTTGTTGCGGGTTCGGTGGTTGGATGGAGATACGTTTCATTCGGTGGGACGGCCTCGGATCAAAGCGCGTTTGGAGGGTTATAACACGTTGGAGAATTACGGTCCTGTCCATCGGTGGGGGACGTGGACAGCGGAAGAATTGGAGCGTGTGAATGATAAGGCGTCAGATTTGGCGCGTTCGCGGACATGGCGGTGCGAGACCTTGCCCGAGGGTGGCGGATATGGCCGAGCCTTGGTGCGTTGCGAAGGCTTTGCGCGGGCTTTGTTGTTGCGCGGCTTGGCGCACACTTACAGCATCCGAGGCCCCGCTGATGCGCGTTGGAATGCGTGGCAGCGTCAAGCCCAACGCAAGGGCAGAGGCATCTGGGCCAAAGGTATCCCTGCGTACCTTGTGACGAGCGTACACAGCCGCAACGCACGTTATCGCAGCGCCTACATCCGCCTGATCTCAACACGCGATGGTTCGTCCAAAAAGATCGAACACAACCAGCGTTTTCGCACCTGTGAGTGGGTCTGCCGCGAAGGATCTTGTATGCGTTACATCCCATACAAGAAGCGATTTGGTTCGCGTAAGGCGTCCTGCTTGCGCTGAAAAGCGTACCGAGGCTTTCGTCCCACGCCCGAAACAAGGAACTCGTGGTGCGATACAAAATCTGTCCATCGCGTGATCGATGTAGGTCATGGTGGCCATAGCGCGTTCTAAGCACCCGTTGATACGAAATCTGTCCGTCGCGTGAGCGACCGATGTAGGGGCTGCCCCCTGTGGCTGCCCAAGAATCGGGCGTCTACGCACTCTCCTTTGTGTACGCATCTCTCAGAGGATCGTCTTAGCCGAGGAAAAGCAACGCAACTCCAACCACCGCAAGCAATGCCCCGAGGATGGCCCGCAAGCTGAGCGATTCGTGCAGGACAAAAAAAGCAAGGGGAAGCACAAACAACGGACTGGTCGAAGATAACGTCGATGCGACCCCTGCTGAGGCCGTGTATCGCAAACCCGCGACCTGAAACCAGATACCCAGAAACGTGCCAAGGAAGGTCGCGAGCAGAAGCCACCCAAACTGCGTGGGTTCACGCAATGGACGGAGACTTTCACGCAGACGACCCAGCAAGAATACCACGACCCAAAGACCCAAGACGCTCGCTTGTTCGAACTCCTTTGATATGCCTTCTCTCAAATCAGAAAAAGGATCGCGACCCCACAGAGCGCGAAAAAGGCCCCAAGGATCGCCCGAATCCCCAGCGGTTCACGCAAGACAAAAAACGCAAGCGGCAGCACAAACAACGGACTGGTCGAAGACAAGGTCGAGGCGATCCCCGCCGAAGGCGCGTAACGCAGACCGACGACTTGCAGCCAAATCCCGAGAAATGTTCCAAAAAATGTCGCTAAAAGAAGCAGTTGAACGTGGTGTTTGTTTTGTAGCGGAACAAAGCTCTCCCGCAATCGACCCAACAAAAGCACCAACAAAAATAGGCTCAACACACCTGCCGCCAGCCGAAATATCGCGATCGGAAGGGCAGGGAGTGTACCGCCGCCTTTTTTGGTGAGGATATTCCCTGCCGCTTGACAGAACGCGGCAAGAAGCCCCCATGCCACCCCCCGCCATTCGATGAGGGTGTAGGTGGGAGACTCTGGCTGTTCGGTGGGTTGTATAGGATCGAAACATTCCGATGGTTCGGCAGATTCAGAAACGACCGAAGAGCCAGAAGGGTTATGTGGCTTGTTGGGTTCGGAATGCTCGGAGGAATGGTGCAGCTTGTTGGGTTCGGAATGTTCGGAGGCATCGGCTTTTGGGATCGGAGTGGTTTGGGGGGGGTGGTGTTTTTCATGGATCACCCAAAAGATCCCGCCCAAGGTGAGCGCCATCCCCAAAAGCATGGCGAGGGTGATCGCTTCGCGCAAAAAGAGAGAGGCGAGCAATGCGGTGAGGGCGGGTGTAAGGGCTGAAACGATCAGCGAACGGCGTGGGCCAAGTCGGTTGAGGGAGTGGAAATAGGCGGTGTCTCCGAATGCTACGCCGATCAAGCCGCTTCCCAGCAGGAGGTAGGCGCTTTGCGCATCGGGCCAGCGTGCGACGGAGGGGTCGTTGAGCGTCCAAACACACAACACAAGAGAAAGCATCAACAACGCGAACGTACACTCAAGAAGATTGAGCGCAAGCGCACGGATCGTCAGACCGAGGCGGGCATACACAAGGCTCGCGATTGCCCACATGGCTGCGGATGCAAGTGCTGCGAGTTCTCCCATAAAGGCTCCTTTGGGTTGGGGATGGGGGGCGTCGGTTGAATTGGAGGTTGGCGAGTGGCTGTCTTGGTGCTACAACGTCTTTTCGCTGAAGCGGTCGTCCAGATCGCAAGATTCTGCGAAGCAGCATAACATTTTTTTTGCACGTCGTGTGATGGAGCGGTTCGAGATGTTTTTGAAAGAGAAGACGCGAAGTCGAGAGATGGGAGGATCGTTGTGGGGTGGTTGGTGGTGTCGCATGAGCTGTGTCGTCCTGTTGAGCCTTGTGGCGGTCGGTTGTCGTGAAAGCGAGACGGCCAAGTGGTCGAAGCAATTAAGTTCGGCAGACGCCAAGGAGCGAGAAGTCGCTGCGCTGGAATTGGCAAAGATCGGCGCTGTTGCCGAAGATGCTGTACCTGCGCTGATCGGCGCGTTGGCAGACAAAGAACCGCGTGTGGTGTTCGCCTCTGTGCGGGCTTTGCGTGCGGTGGGCAACGGGGCTTGGCCCGCCCGACCTGCACTGGCGGGGTTATACAAAAAAACCAGCGACAACGCACTCAAAAAAGAGATCGAACAGACCCTCAAAGCTCTTCCGATGGGGCCGCAGCGTAAAGTCCAACCATTGCGGCCTTTGGCGGAACTTGTGGCCATCCTCGATCAAGAAAAAGATCCAAAGAAACTCGCGCCTGCGTTGGTTCAGATCGGAAGACACCAAGAGAAAGCGGCTGCCTACGCGCAAAAGATGGTTGATGCACTCGATCACTCCGATGCAGGTGTGCGTCGGGCTGCCTCCGCAGGCATCACTCTTTTGGGGCCAAAGGTCGCGCTGCCTGTCTTGCAGAAGAACCTTGAACACAAAAGCCTACGTTTGCGCAACAACGCGATCCGAACCATCGGGTTGTTTGGACCGCATGCGATCTCTTCGCTTGACGTTTTGCTCAAACACGCGCAATCCAAAGAACCCAAGATCCGCCGAGCGAGCTTGTGGTCGATCAGTGCGTTGGGACAAAAAGCCCGTGAAAAAGCCCTTCCTCTCGTGACGAACGCACTTAAAGATCCTGAATGGTTGGTGCGCGGGGCAGCATGCTTGGCTTATGGTCATCTCACGCGAGGCGCACAAGAAGCGTTTCCTGTCTTGCTGTCCATGTTCAAAGACACGCACCCTCATGTGCGTTATACCGCGTTGGAGTTGATCTTGCGCTATGGTGCAAAAGCTCAAGTGATCTTGGCGCAAGCCCTCAAAGACCAAGAACCCGAGGTTCGTGCCTTGGCCTTGCAAGGTGGGGCTGGACTGCGTTTGTTTGGTGCGGAGATGCTTCCTTCGCTGGTGGCTGCAACACAGGACAAGGCTTGGCAAGTTCGCCTTGCCGCAGTCATGGCCTTGGGTAGCTTTGGAACAGACGCACGTTCTGCCTTGCCGACCTTGCAAAAGATGATGAGCGATTCGGATATCCGCGTCCGTCGGGCCGTATTGCAGAGCTTCTTGTCCATCCAAAAAGCCAAAACAGGTGCCCCGCGCCCAACGCCTCCGCGCCCTCCTGTTCTTCCCATGTTGAAGCCTTCTCCGATGCCTGCCTCTTCCCCTGCCGCTCGTCCCTAACGCCCGCAGGATTTTTGGGGCGGGGATGTGCTGGGTGGGGGGAACACAAAAAGGCTCAAAAAACAGGCCGTGGTTGCGCGCTTGACACTTTTCGAGGGGCTTCCTATGTTCTGCTTCGGACGGCCCGACGGGTCTCCAAGCATCGCGGGGGAGGGAAGAGGCGCAACACAGCGCACATCCCATTCATCCCCCATAACTTTCTCCTCTGACCTTTTACAAGACGTGAGTACGGCTATGCACATACGACATCAAGACTCTGTGCGTTTGATCCGAGAAACCCTGCAAGAAAATCGCTTACGGATGGAACTTGTTTCTTTTCATATCGACGAGAGCATGGGCGAAGAACCCAGTCGGATCTTGGCGACGCTCAAGTGCTTTCCTGAAGAAGAGTCGGTGACGCTCGAAGGCGCAGGCGTAGGTGCCTTTGACGCTTTCTTTGTGGCAGTTAAAGAGCGATTTTCCTCGCAGTATCCGAGCTTAAAAGGCATCCGTTTTGCGGGGATAAAACTGCGCAGCATCCCTGATTCGGATCGCGAGCATCCCACCGATGCCGAGGCCGAAGTCACCCTGCGTTTTCAAAGCGCCGACAAACAAGATTATTACTTCGTCGCCCGTTCGCGCAGTATGTTGCGCGCCAATATGGAGTGCATCTTGCGGATGGTCGAATTCTTTGCGAACAGCGAAAAGGCCACACAAACCCTTCAAGAACGTCTGCGTGAGGCTCAAAAAGCCGAACAACGCGACGTCGCACAACAACTCCAATCACAGATCGCTTTGCTTAGCGCGCATCACGTTCGTCCATAAGAGGATGTCTGCGAATGCGGTGGGGGCGATATTTCCGCCGCTGACGACGAGCACCAGCGGGCGGGAGGTAGGCGTGGGGGGAGATTGAAGGATCGCTGAAACCGCGATGGCTCCGCCGTGTTCGGCAATCAGTTTGTGTTCTTGAGCCAGAAACGAAACCCCCAGATCAAGAGCCTCTTCTTCTACAAGCGCGACCGCGACCGCGTTGCGTTTGGCGATGGCAAAGCCCAGTGTTCCCGGCATCGCCGCCACCAGCGCATCTGCGCGTGTCGTGAAGTGTTCGACTGTGAGCGGATAACCCGCTTCGAGCGAGCGCGCCATCGAAGCATTGACGGCAGGTTGAACGCCATACACACGGCACGAACCACCGTGGGCTTCGAGGGCAAGGCTGATCCCCCCGATCAGTCCGCCTCCGCTCACAGGCACCCAGATATCAAAGTCCTGATCGAGCTGTTCCAACAATTCAAGTGCAATCGTTCCGTTAGCCGCGATGGTTTCGGCTGTATCGTAGGGATGCAATAGCGGTACGCCGCGTTCTTCTTGGAGGCGATGCGTGGTATCCCATCGCGCTTGGTGGTGAGGTGCGCAAAAGACGATCTCTGCACCCCATTGTTGGGTTCGTGCCAGTTTGAACGGTGAGGTGTCTTCGCGCATGACGATGCAAGCCGATACATCGAGACGTTGCGCTGCATAAGCCACCGCTTGCGCAAAGTTCCCTGAAGAAGACGTCAATACACCGCGTTGCCGGCAGATCGAGAGGTTTCGCAATAACCCAAAAAAAGCGGGTCGCACTTTGAAAGATCCCGTCAGATGGAGGCTTTCAAGCTTCAACCAGACAGGACGCTTGCATAAACGGCTGAGCGGTTCCGAATAGATCAACGGAGTCGGCGCAAGATACGGCGCGATCGCTTCGCGGGCTTCGTGGATCAGTTGAGGAGCGAGCATCGACACCCCCAGCTTCGCGGGCTTTGTGGATCAGTTGAGGAACGAATATCGACACCCATCAACGATTTGGGCGGTTCACACAAACGCAGATGTCTGCGATATCATCGGGCGGTAGGGGGCCGTGAGGGTGGGGATATGGGAGATCGGTTGGATGATCTGTTCCCAGACCAAGCGGCTTTGTCGATCGTAATGCAGCATGGTATCGCGGAGGCGTCGGCGTAGATCTTCGCGGCAAAGCGGTGGCGGAAGCAACGGATCCAGCAGCAAAAGCCTCATGGCTTCGGATCCAAGCCAAAAGCTCTCTCTCCCTGCTTCTTCGGGGGTGAGGTGCGGAAATTGAGAAACGCTGGACTCCAATCGCTCGACCATTTGGGTGTATTGGCGATGAAGCTTTTCAATCGACCACAGTTTGGTGATGGCTTTTTCGGGGGCAGGATTCCAGTCGGAGAGTCGAAATATCGGTGCTTGCGCTTCGAGGCCCAGATTGCGAAGCCGCTCACGGGTTCGCTCGATCCCACCGCGCAGATTGTTCGGGCGCAGCTCAAGTCCCGTACACCATTGGCGAAAGCCCAGCAGCTTGAGTGCTCGTTGCCGTTGACGAGCGGTTTTGCGTTGCGAAGACAGTCCCGCTGTATGCACCCCGATCCAAGTCCCATCCCATGTCTCGACTTTTTCTTCGATCTGACGCCACGCCGCGATCTCTTCGCTCAATGCCCGCGCCGCAGGGCCCAGACGATATTCGCCCCGTCGTCCCAACTCCACGAGCCGCTCTTGTTTCAGCCGCGCCAACGTCACCCGCAAGCAGTTCTCGTTCACGCCCAACAACGACATCCCATACACCAGCCCCTGCACAGGGACATACGTCGGGCCTGCCGCTGTCAACAATTGCAAGATCACTTTGCGCGTCGATGGATTCTCCGACATCTTCTACCTCTTTCTCTTCGATCTTTCGGGGCAGAAACAGCCGATCCACGTCGCTGGTCTTCCACCCATTTGGCGATTCGGCGCGCTTTGTACTTTGTTCTCTCTTTGCTGTCAATATCTCTCTTTCTTATTTTTGATGTAGTGTTCAGAATAGAAAGCGCCGTCGCACAACAGGTTTGCGCACGGGCGATGCGTTCGACTCTGGGCGGGGGGTTGTGAGCGAGGAGGGGGCGGAGGTTGTTAGGGGGTCGGTTCGGGAGGAGGCGGTGAGAGCTTTGCGTGGCGAGTGCGTTGGCGCAGACCCAGCGCGATCAAGTGATCTTTGCGGGTGATGACTTTGCGAGCGATCGTACTCCATTCCCGATGCCAGCGCATCAAAGCATCAAAGGCTGCTTGGATCTGCGGAGTGTTCGGTTCGTCGGCCTCTTCGCTGTCGTTGGCTTCCTTGTTTTCTTTGTTTGTGGAGTGGGATGCTGCGGGTGGTTCTTCTGCGAGATAAGCGAGCGTGGGGACTTTTTGCTCGATCTGTTGGATCGCAGTTTCTTCTGTCGGGAAGCGCTCCATCCCCAGAATTTCCGTCAAAAGGGCTTTGGCGCGCTGGCGTTCTTCTGCGTGGAGACCGCGACTTTCAAGGTGGGCAAAAGCTGCTTTTTCCTCCTCGCTGCTGGAGTGTGCGAGTTGTTCGACACGCATCAAGAATTGACTCACCGAAAGGATGACGCGGGGGCCTTGTTGTTGGGAGAGGTTGTGAAAGATCCGCTTGTGGGTGGCGGGATAGTACTGCGAAAGGATCACATCTGCGATGGGAAACCAATCGTTTTCCCACATATCGAGTTCGCGAAGAACGGATCTTTGTGTCGCTTCTTCGCCTGTTGGTTCTTCTTGCGCTTGCTCGTTCAAGAACGCCACAAGCAGTTGAGCGCCCTTGGCACGCTCTTGTGGACTGAATCCTCGCGTTGAAAGCGCTTGCATGATCTCTTTCTTTCGACAACCGTGCAAAAAAGTGGTCGCGTCGACAAGCTGATCTTTTTCCCTTTTCCGCATTGGAACTCCTCGTGTTTTTTGGTTTGGAGCGTAGCACACTGCTTGGAGCGAGAGCCTTTGGGGGGTGCTGTGGATCTGCCACAAACACACCCCAAACGCAAGCTCTTCTTGCTTTTTCGCGTTTTTTTGCTGCGCGAAGCTTGTCCCCAAACAAAAAGAGCTTGTCCCCAAACAAAAAGAGCTTGTCCCCCTTTTACAGGGGTACAAATCGCGAAATAGGCAGAGGATTCGCGATGTTCTTACCCCTCACCCCCCTGCCCCCTCGCCTCCGCAGCGTAGCGTCGCGGGGAGAGGGGGGGGAAGAAGGCGGATGCTCTAGGACGATGCACACTTCACCTTGCCGTGTAGCCGCCACAGCTTTGCTCTGTGAGGGGCTTTGCTCTTTTCCCCTCGCCTTGCAGCGAGGCTTTGCGAGCGTCGCAGGGAGAGGGGATGCCCGAAGGGCAGGGGTGAGGGTGACGCGATCTGTACCCCTGTCAGAGATATCCTGCTAGACGGGATTTACGGAGGATGTGTCCGAGTGTTCGCCGCAGGGGGCTGCCCCTACGTTTTGCGATCACACCCTGCGGAGCTTTGTTCGTCGAGCGATGGGCAGGAGCAAGAGCAGCAAAAACAGCAGTGGTGTGTGGAGGGGATGGGTGGGAGTGGAGTGGCAGGAACAGCCGCTTTTGGTGCATTCGAGTTTGCAGGGTGCGTTGGGGGTGGTGCAGACGATGGAGCCGGGGCCACCGCAAGCAGTGGTGGCATCAAGGCAAGCGCTACCTCGGCAGATGCGTTCTTTCGGGCAGCCGCAATCTTGGGGGCAAGAGGTGCAATTTTCGCCACGGAAAGCATCACAGGTTCCGTCGCCACAGGCTTTGCCACAGATGCCCGCGATGCAAGCCGATCCGCTAGGGCAGCCGCAATCTTGGGGACAGGAAGCGCAGGTTTCGCCACGTAATGCCTCGCAAAGCCCGTCACCACAGCGTTGAATACATTGACCGGCCTGACATTCTTTTCCTGTCGGACAAGCGCAATCTTCGGGGCAGTTTTCGCAATGTTCGCCGAGGTTGGACTCGCATTTTGCGTTGCCGCAAGAAGGGCTGGTACAGCGAGCGTTAAGGCATTGTTGGGTTGTGGGGCAATCGCAGTCGATCGGGCAAGTCGAGCAGTTTTCGCTTTGTTCGCATGTTCCGTTGCCACAAGTGGTGCAGCGCCCGTTGGAGCAGATCTCGCTTTTGTTGCAAGCGCAGTCTTGGGGACAAGAGGAACAATCTTCGTTGTTTGCGCAGTTTCCGTCGCCACAAGTCTGTGTGCAGATGCCGCTGATGCAGGATTCACTACCGTTGCAGGCGCAATCTTGGGGGCAGGTTTCGCAGTTTTCGCCGCGTTGGGCCTCGCAGAGGCGGTCTCCACAGCGTTTGCAGTTGTTGGGATCTTTGCAGACACAAGTAAAGGTTTGTGGCTCAAGCTCTTTGCAGGTGCGATCGGAAGGGCATTGTGTGTCATCTTTGCAGACGCATTGGCCGATGCCTCCGCGCCTTCGGACACAGATCCCACCTTGGAGACAAGGCAGACCTTCGAGGCAGCTTTCAAAACAAAAGCTTTTTTGGTTTCCTTCGATGCAGACTAGGCCGCGATCACAAGGCGAAAAGGCATCACAGACTTCGCCGATTTGTCGGCCTTGGGGGGGAGGTGGTGGGGGCGGTAGGCAGATCGAAAGGCCGGGCATGATCGAGGTGCAGGCTTCGTTGAGGGCGCAGGTGACATCGGGTGTTGGGGGGCTACAAGCGCCTGCTTGGATGGGGGAGAGAAAGGTGGTTTGACAGCGTTCGTTGTTGGTGCATTGGGCGTCTTGTTGGCAGAGGCAGAACTTGTCGGAGCCGACGGCGCGGCAGGAAGAGCCGCTGCAATCGGCGTCGAGGTTGCAGCGTTTCATACAGACAGGGCCAACGCCCGTGATCTCGGCGCATTGGAGGCCGGGGGCGCAAAAACCTTGGAGGCAAGGAAGCCCGTTGCTACCGAGAGCCACTGCGCTATTGGCTCCACATATCCGAACGCATCGAGCTTCTTGGTTGATGCTCAGGCAGGTCATCCCAAGGCGGCAAGAGACTTGGTTGGAGCAAGGTTCGAGGGTGGTGTTTCCGTCAGATCGCTGGCAAAAGCCTTGGAGGCAGCTTTGTGAGGTGGGGCAGTCGGCGTCTGCGGTGCAGGGGCAAAGGCGCGGATCTTCGGGGAGACAGACGGGGGTGTTGTCTTGGGAGCGGCAGCGAAAACCTGCGGGGCACCAGCCTTCGAGGCAGCGTTTGGCGCAGCGTCGGATCGAGGAGGTGTACAAGACACAGGCTTCGTCGGGAGGGCAGTCGCCGCTTTGGGTGCAGTCGCGTTTGCACAGGCTGTTTTGGGGGCGGCTTGGATTCTTGCAGGCATTTTGGAGACAGGAGCCGTTTTTACCGCAAGCAGCGTCGTTTGCGCAGGGGGCGGTGTCGCAAGAAGCTTGTTGTGGGAGGCAGCGCTTGGCTCCGTCGCTTTGTTGGCAGAGGTAGCCTTGGGGGCAACAATCGTTTGGGCCGCACGAAAACACACAGCGCCCACCTTGCCATGTTTCGGCGCAGTATCCGCCTTGACCGCAGTCGGTGGAGGTGTTGCAGGCTTTGCAGGCTTGGGCAGGCAGAGGGATAAGGTCGTCACAACGGCCTTGCAGACAGGTTCGACAGGGGCCGCAGTCTTTGTCTTGTTGGCAGGTCTGCGCAGGATAGAGCGCGCAGATGGCTTGTTGATCATCCGATGGAAGAGGCCCGAATATCGGCCCATATTGTCGGACGGTATAATACATCGCCGCGTTGGGATCGGGGCTGTGGCCAAGTCCCAACGAATGGCCGATCTCGTGTTGTGCGACTGCCGCAAGATCGAGTCCGTTGGCGTCGAGGGTGGGCAGTACGCCCCAAGAGATCGTCGGATTGGGATTAAACACGATATCGGCATCAAAAAGCGCTGCGCTCGAAGGCTGTGCGGTGGGGTTGGAAAAGGCAAGGACTTCACTTTGAAAGCCGATCAGCGCCCATTCACGGGGCGTTGCGAGATACAGCGTCAAAGCCCCATCGCGGGGGTTGGGTAGGCGTTGGAGGTTTCCTGCGAAGCGTTGGCGAAAGCTCGTACAGGCGGGGGCTTCCCACGTTGTCCACGCATCTTGGAAGGCTTTTTGGATCTGCGTCAACGTCAAGGAGATCCAGCCTTCGGTGCCTGCCATCTGTTGATCCACAAGATACCATC
Organism: Myxococcota bacterium; assembly: GCA_963169055.1. Classification (GTDB taxonomy): domain Bacteria; phylum Myxococcota_C; class UBA6777; order UBA6777; family UBA6777; genus JAKLKB01. Next base: position 947 of record CAUJFU010000166.1, on the reverse strand, counting down.
GCAAAGGCAAGGCGCTTTGGGGCCATCGCAAGAATTCGCCTTGGCAGGAGGTTTTTTGGGCGCAGCTTTGGGCATCGGCGGCGCTTGGATCGCAACAGCCTGAGCCTGTTTGTCCCATCGTCGACGTGCAACTCGCGCCACTTGTCGTGCATCGACCCGCCCGCACCAACGGCGACCACGCCGACGCTGTCGCACTACACAACCACACCCCCAACACCATCCCGATCCATCGCAAACTATCCATCTTTTTCGGCGCTCCTCGCTCCACAACATTCTTGCTTCTCGCTCTCGCTCTCACTCTTATACGATATCCGTGAGAAGTGTACACGAAGAGTCGATGCGATCTGTTGTAAACGCCCAGTGATTGGGCAGCCACAGGGGGATGCCCCTACATGTTGGCGCACACCATCGGCGAATTTCGTATGATCGCATAGGAGCGACTTGTTGGGTAGGTTTTGTGTGCTGGGTTTGTGGGTTTGTGGGTTTGTGTTGGGCGCTGCCCCACGCCCCGCAAGGGAGCGCTGCCCCCTTGACCCCGTGTTGGAGAAGAGAACGGAGGTTTTTCAACCAGACGGCTCTGTCGCTTGGAGTGGTGCGAACACGGCTTTGAGGGGATGTTCTTGGCGTGGGGTCTGTTTTTAGCCCCCGAGGTAGGTGCGTAGAGCGCGAAAGCTCAGCCAAAGAAAGAGTAGCAAGCACAGCGTGAGGGTGGCGTTGGAGGGCCAGCGGTTGCGTAAGGGGGCGGGCATCCAGCGCGGGTGGTTGTTCATCCACAAGAGGCTGCCGGCGAGAAATGGCATAAACAACGCGCCGATAACGGCGTAAAGCACGATCAATCCTACGGGTTTTCGTACAAATAGCAGGAGCAAAGGCGGGAAGGCTTGCCACAAGAGATAACCGCGATAATACGGGGACGTTGTGGAGAGGATGGCTTGGGTTTCTTCGGG
>CAUJFU010000165.1 GCA_963169055.1 Myxococcota bacterium | reverse complement strand
TACAATCCGATGAATCGGACGCTTTCCGCGTTGGGAGACCGGATGGGAGTGGAGGGGGGGTTGAGCGACAACGCATTGTTTGTGAGGGATGTTGCGCGGGTGAAGGAGCGCTTGCAGCGTGCGCCACGTATCGATGTGTATGGGACGATGCTTTGAGTGGGTTAGCGAGGTGGAGCGTGAGCGGGTTAGAAAGCGAGAACGATCTGTCCATCTTGCGGGCAGAAGGGAGAAAAAGCGCCGTGAGGTGCGGAGAGTCCCCAAAAGAGGGGAGGTAGAGAGGGTGCGGATTCGGGTTGTGGGGAGCGCAAGAGTTGGAAATGGAGATGGGGAGTGGAGCCGTCACCGCTGTTTCCGACACGGGCGATCCATTGTCCAGCTTTGACGGACTGTTTGGGTTCGACTTGGATGGAGCCTTGTTTGAGGTGAGCGAGCAAGGAGAAGAGTTGGGGGGCGTGTTGGATCAGGATGTAGTTTCCGAGGGGGTTTTGTTTGTCGGGGCGACCGGGTGGTCGGTCGGGGTGATGGCGTTCGATGGAGTGGATCTGGCCGTCAGCGGGGGAATAAACTTGTTCGGAGAATCCGAGGAAACTTTCGTTTTGGTGTGGAGCGCCGCGATGGATGCGGTTGTTGCGGTCGATGCGCAAGAGATCGAGGGCAAAGCGTTGGGGTGCAAGGAAGGGAGCGGAGGGTTCGCGGAGTCGATGGCGATGGGGGGCAGCGGGTCCGTGTCCGTTGGCGATCCACCAGCGGCCACGGACGGGAAAGCGGAGGTGGGGAAGGGAAGGGGACTGGGGTTGGATGGAAAGGGTGCGTTGAAGGGCGCGAGGGCCTTGTTGGAAGTAAAGGCGGAGGAGCAAGGTATCGGGGGCTTGATGGCGTGGATAACGAAGGGGAGGGAGGGACAAGACAAGATCGTTGGAGGGCGGAAGGTCGGGTGAGTGGTGAGGGAGCCAAGCGCGTTGTTGGGTGTCGAAGCGACGGGCATAAGCGAGGAGGGTGTCTTTGGAAAAGACGTGGATGCGAAGGGTTTGGCCTTTGGACGCGGCGTAGAGTTGGGCAAAACGCAAGGAGAGGGATTCTTGGGGAGTGCTTTGGAGGTGGAGATCGAGGTGGAGGACGGCTTGTTGGGCATGAAAGCTCCAGAGGGGAGTTTCGGGGAGGATACGGATCTTGGGGAGGTTTGGGGTTTGGGCGTGGGGAGTGGTGGGTCGGTGGATTGGGATGAGCAGAAAAACAAAGAGAAGAAAGAGCGAAAGAGCCAGCGAGCGGCGAGGGTGTCGGCGTATTGGAGGGCGGTGTGTGGGTTGGGTGAGCAGAGGAGAAAGAGAGGGGCGGGTGTGTGGGATCATCAGTGTGGGCGTCCTTTGTTTGATTTCGTGAAAGACTTCTATTGTCGAGAGGGAGCGAGTTGGCTATCATAGCGGCGTATGTTTCGCAACCATCCCCCAAGGGCCGCCGGTGAGGGTAGGAGAAGGCAGATGTTAAACTTTGATCTGAGTCCCGAGCAAGAAGAGTTTCGTCAACAGATCCGTCGATTCGCAGAAGCCGAGATCAAGCCACGAGCGATAGCGCTGGATGCCAAAGAAGAATTTAGTGTTGATTTGACCCGAAAGATGGGCGATTTGGGGATGTTTGCCTTTTTGATTCCCGAGCAATACGGCGGGATGGCGTCGGATTATCTGACGTATGTGTTGGCGGTAGAAGAGATCGCACGGGTGGACGGTTCGCATGCAGCGACGGTGGCAGCGGCGAATTCGTTGGGGGTGGGACCGATTGCGTATTTTGGGAACGAGGAGCAAAAAGAGCGTTGGTTGCCGATGTTGGCGGCGGGGAAAGGTTTAGCGGCTTTTGGTTTGACGGAGCCGAATGCGGGATCGGATGCGGGTGGAACGCAAACGCGAGCGCGCAAAACAGACAAGGGATGGGTGCTGAACGGGAGCAAGATCTTTATTACGAACGGCGCAACCGAGATGACCGAGGTGATCGTGGTGCAAGCGGTGACGGAGGACTCGGTGGGTGGAAAGAAGGAATACTCGAACTTTTTGATGCCGGCGAAAGGAACACCGGGTTTTACGTCGCGCAGTATCCACGGCAAGATGATGTGGCGGGCCTCGAATACAGCGGAGTTGTATTTTGAGGATGTGGAACTGCCTGAGAGCGCGATGTTGGGTCGGCGAGGGGATGGGTTTCGTCAGATGTTGGCGACGTTGGACAAGGGGCGATTGAGCATCGGTTCGATGGGGTTGGGTGGTGCGCAAGGGGCGTTTGAGATGGCGCTGAACTATGCGAAAGAACGCAAGCAATTTGGCAAAGCGATCAGCCAGTTCCAAGCGATATCGTTCAAGTTGGCGGATATGGCGATGGAGATCGAAGCGGCGCGCAATCTGCTGTACAAGGCGTGTTGGTTGTGCGACCACAAGCGAGACTTTAAGAAAGAAGCAGCGATGGCCAAGCTATATTGCTCAGAAGTGATGAAGCGGGTGGTGGCGGATGCGGTGCAGATCCACGGTGGCTACGGGTTGATCAACGAATACCATGTCGAACGTTTTTACCGCGATCAAAAGCTGTTGGAGATCGGCGAAGGGACTTCGGAGATCCAGCGTATGGTGATCGCACGTTTGTTGGGGTGCTGAGATGGGAAAACACGCCATAGGCATCGACTTGGGAACGACGAACTCTTGCGTTGGAGTGGTGGCCAACGGCGTCCCGATTGTGGTACCGAACCAATGGGGAGACAACTTGCACGCTTCGGTGGTGCATTTTCCCGGTGGCGACCGCGTGATTGTCGGAAACGAAGCAAAGCGGCACGTGATCCTCGATCCAGATCGGACGGTGTGGTCGGTCAAGCGGATTCTCGGTCGCAAGAGCTTTTCGCACGAAGTGAAGAAGGCGCAGACGTTTTGTGCGTACCAGATCGTCGAATCAGAAAACCATGCGATCCGCTTGATGATCGATGGCCAGCTTTTTTCACCCGAAGAGATCTCTGCGTTTATCTTGCGGGAGATGCGCAACCTCGCGTCAGCGTACGTTCAAGAAGATATCATTGATGCGGTGGTGACGGTTCCTGCGTACTTTAACGACAACCAGCGCCAAGCGACGTTGGACTCGGGGCGGATTGCGGGGCTGAATGTGCTGCGGATGATCAACGAACCGACAGCAGCGGCCCTTGCGTATGGTTACGGTCGAGAGTTGCGTCAGCGAGTGGCGATCTACGATCTGGGCGGTGGGACGTTTGACTTATCGGTGATGGAGATCGACGGGGATATCTTCGAGGTGTTGGGGACGGCGGGAGACTCGTATTTGGGTGGTGACGACTTTGATATGCGGATGACGGAGTATTTGGTGGATCGTTATCTGCGGGATACGCGGGTGGATCTGCGTCAAAATCGGCAGAGCCTGCAAAAGCTGCGGGAAGCCTGCGAGGAGGCGAAAAAGCTGTTGTCGGTGCATCCCGAAGTGTTGGTGTCGATCCCAGATATCTTTGTGGATCGCGGTCGCAGCATGAGTTTGGAGTACATGGTCTCGCAAAAAGAGTTCAATAGCTTGGTGACCGACCTTGTGCAACGGACGTTCAAGGTCTGCGATGAAGCGTTGGGGGCAGCGAGGTTGCATCCGAGAGATTTGGATGGTGTGATCCTTGTGGGTGGGCCGACCCGGCTTCCGCTGGTGCGGGAGGCGGTGCAGTACTACTTTGGGCAACCGCCGAACGTCTCATTGAATCCGGACGAAGTGGTGGCGTTGGGAGCAGCCATTCATGCCAACAGCTTGATCCAAAGCGGTGCAGCGAGAGGCGGCCAAATCGGATCGGCGCACTTGTTGGACGTCACACCGCTATCGTTGCAGATCGCGACGGTGGGGGGATATACGGAGATGTTGATCGAGCGAAATACGCCGATTCCGATCGAGCGTTCGCGGATCTTTACGACGGTTCGAGACGGCCAAGAGCGGGTGAATATCCGCGTGTATCAGGGCGAATCCAACCGCGAAGAAGAGAACGTCTTGCTGGGGTATTTTGATTTTGAAGGCTTCCGTATCGGTTATCGGGGACAAGCGCGGATCGAAGTGACTTTTAGCATCGACGCTTCGGGTCTTGTGCATGTGACTGCACGAGATCTCGAAACAGGCTTGCGCCAACGTATGACGGTTGCTCTATCGAGCGCGCTGAGCGAGGATGAAGTGGTGCGCCTCAGTCAACGCGGTGCAGGGATGGAGTTGGCGAATGGATAAGTGCGGTGAGCAGGGGAGATACGGTCTCTTGCGAGGTCCGAGCGGAGACGCGTGCGGTGTGCGGGAGGCACAGTGCCCTGCAAACACCGAGTCGATGGGAACACGATGGGAACAATTTGGCGGATGGATCGGTTCGATGTGTAGGGGAAAGGCGGAGGTTTAGGAGCGGATGGATATTCAGAAACTGATGGCCCTCGCGTCGCGGATTGACGAGTTGGACTATTACCAACTGCTCGGGCTGCAACGCAACGCAAACAGCGGCGATATCCGCGTGGCGTATCATCGTCGCGCACGCACGTTGCACCCCGATTTGTTTTTTGAAAGCACAGACGAACAACTCAAAGTCGCGATTGATCGGGTATACAAGCGCGTGACAGAGGCTTATCTTGTGTTGCGCGACGATGACAAGCGCGCTTACTACAACGAAGGTTTGACAGTACCCCAGAAAAGGCTACGATACACGGACGAAGACGAGAAGCGTTTGCGAGAGAACAAAGTGGCGGCAGGTGGCACAACACCCCAAGGACGGAAGCTCTACCAAGAAGCGGAACGCCTCTATCAGTCGGGGGATCGGGTCAAAGCGATCCAGACCCTCCGCATGGCCTCGACTTTTGAGAGCAAAAATGTGTTCTTTCAAAAACGCCTCCGCGAGTGGGAAAGCGCCAAGTAAACGCCACCCCACTTCCACCGCGCAGCGAAACAGCGCGTAACGACGACAGGAGAACCGCAGGATGAAGTTGAATATTCAGGCACGAGGAATGGCACTGACAGATGCGATGCGTGGTCACGTGGAAGACAAACTCGGTAAACTGGACCGAATCCTCCCGGGCGAGATCGAAGCCCATGTGATCCTCCAGTACGAATCCGCTCGACACGGAGCCACCCACCAAGCCGAAGTGAGCTTCCGTGTCTGGGACAATGACATCGTCTCCAAAACAGATGGCGAAGACCTGTACAAGGCCATTACAGAAGTTGCGGAACAAGTGACCAAACAATTGCGGCGTTTGAAAGAAAAGCGAGTGGGAAATCGCAAGGGTGGTGCGACGGTGCGCACGATGGACAACCCCGAAGGAATCCCCGCATCGACCGAAGAATCCATGGAAGACTTGGATGCTTTTGAAGAAGAGGCCGTCGACGCGACTCCCAAAAAATAACCCACACCCCACACAGACCCCGTATCGACAAGAATCCCAAACGTAGGAGCGACGCAATCGGCCGATTGCGTGGGGCATCACCCCACACCCCACAAGGGGTCACGGCCCACGAAACCCCGTATTGGCGGAGTACACAGAGTTTTTTCAAGCCCACAAGGTTGATGCTTGAACCTTCGCGAACACGGGGGGTTCAACAAGGCTGCCGCTTGAACCTTCGCGAACACGGGGATGTTTACCCACAAGTCGCTCCTCAGCACGCCCTCGATCGATGTACCGAAACCGAAAGCAAGGAGGCAAAGACTCGATGGAGTCCACAACTGAGCTCAAGAACGGACATCCCTCCGAATCCTCGTTGGAAGGTGTCTTGCGTCGTTATCACAACGTCGACGAATACCGTGATCTGCATTGGGAGGGCAGCTTTGAGGAATACCTCGCGCTTGTCCGCCAGAACCCCAAGGTCATCCGCAACGCGTATCAGCGCGTGTACGACATGATCATGGAACACGGCACCGAAGATTATATGGACAGCAAAAAGCGGATGGTGCGTTATCACTTCTTTAACGCCAAACAGTTCGGGGGCGACGATGCGGTGTTCGGCCTCGATATCCCGCTGATGCGTTTGGTGAACTTTTTTAAATCCGCAGCGATGGGATACGGAACCGAGCGGCGTGTGCTGCTGTTGCATGGTCCCGTTGGTTCGGCGAAAAGTACGATTGCACGCCTGCTCAAACGCGGATTGGAAGCGTATTCACGAACTCCGCAAGGCGCGCTGTATACGTACGAATGGCATATCCCCCGCGAAGATCAAAAAGATCTGTTTCCCTCAGGCATGGAGATCATGCCAAGCCCGATGCACGAAGAACCCTTGACCTTGATCCCCAAAGATATCCGCGTCCAAGTGTTGCGCGACCTTGGGATCGAAGTCGATCTGCGGATCAACCTCAAACAAGATCCAAGCCCGCCTTGCCGCTATGTCTTCAATGAGTTGATGGAGCGCTACCACGGGGATCTCTCCAAAGTCTTTTCGCACATCCGCGTCAAGCGCTTGTTGTTGAGCGAGCAAGACCGCGTTGGTATCGGCACGTTTCAACCCAAAGATGAGAAAAACCAAGATTCGACCGAACTCACGGGCGATATCAACTATCGCAAGATCGCGATCTATGGTTCGGACTCGGATCCACGGGCCTTTAACTTTGATGGTGAATTCAACATCGCAAACCGAGGCATCATCGAGTTTATCGAGATGCTCAAGCTGGATGTTGCGTTCTTGTACGATCTGCTCGGTGCGTCGCAAGAACACCGCATCAAGCCCAAAAAGTTCGCGCAAACCGATATCGACCTCGTGATCATCGGGCACTCTGTGGCAGGAGAAGAGCCGATCCCTTATCGGTGGGATGGTTTGATCCGTTGGGCTACGCTCGAACAACTGCACGAGCGCTTTTCCACCGATCCCACCGGCCTCGAAGTGCTTGCGTATAACTTCGACAAACAGCATGTGGCTTGGACTCCCGTCAAAAGTGTATTTCGCCACCGCTTCACAGGGAAGATGCTGACCACCTCCCAAACATGGGGCAGCGTCGAAACTACCCCCAACCACTCGATCTACAACCGCCAAGGCCAGTGTTTCTACCCCGAAGAAAACATCCAAGAAAGCCGTCACGAGATGATGGCGCTGCGGGGCTTTGATCAAGCCTTTGGTGAGTCTTCTCTGACGATCGTGGATATCGCACAAGGGATCGAGGGACTTCTCGATCATACCGCGACGAAGACCTCCTCAGGCGAAGGCATCACCAAGCCTTGCCCTGTGGATTACGTTCGTCTCGACCATTCCTCCGATGCCACCGCGATCCGCTCTCGCTACGATCTCCGTCAAGACGCCGACGCAAACGCGATGCGCGATCTGTTGACGGCTTTGATCGGGTACGCCACAGAAAGCCATCTCGATGGCAACGACAGTTTGCCTCTTGGTGGCGAGACCTTCGCCAAGATCGCAGCCGCTCATTGTGGCGAAGGCTCCGCCTTCAAACGTCTGCCTGATTTCCTTTTCAATCTTCCCCAACCCTTTCTTCGGTATGCCTTCGATGAACTCCTACGCACCGAGGGTTCGGGCAAACAGTCGGCTCTCCTTCAACAAACGGCCTCTGATGCGCGCAAAGAACGCTCCTGCGAGTACAACACCCGCTCGCCGATGTTGGCGGCTCAGGTCGGTACATTGGCGACTCTTCTGGGGATGGATTACAGCATCTCCCGCACAGAAGGCGAACAGGGCTCTCCTGTGTATCGCGTTCGTTTGGTCTCTGGTGACGACAAACAAGGAAGCCGTCCGTCCTCTGCGGAAACTCGCGTGACGCCGCGCAGTGTTTCGGATATCTGGGTCTATGATATCGAGTGCATCGGCCTTCACAACTTCGTCTGTGGTGTGGGTAATATCGTTTGCCATAACACCAACGAAGCAGAATACAAAAAGCTCCTGAACAACGAGTTTATGGAGGCTTTGCGTGACCGTACAATCAAGATCGATATCCCCTACGTCACACGCTTGAGCGAAGAAGTGCGGATCTACCGCCGCGACTTTAACAAGCACAAGATTCGTGGCAAAGATATCGCTCCGCATACGCTTGAGATGGCCGCGATGTGGGCGGTGTTGACGCGCCTCGAAGATCCCAAAAAAGCCAATCTCTCGCTGTTGCAGAAGATGAAGCTGTATGACGGAAAGAGTTTGCCCGGGTACACCGAAGACAACGTCAAAGAACTTCGCAAAGACGCAACCCGCGAAGGGATGGAAGGGATCTCGCCGCGCTATGTCCAAGACAAGATCTCAAACACCCTTGTTACCGAGAAAAACCAAGGATCGATCAATCCCTTTATGGTGCTCAATGAGATCTCTAGCGGTCTGCGCAGCCACTCCTTGATCACCAACGACGAACAACGCAAGCGCTATCTTGAGATGCTTGATGTGGTCAAGCAAGAGTACGAAGATGTGGTCAAAAACGAGGTGCAACGGGCGATATCGGCAGACGAAGAAGCCATCGCCAAGCTGTGCGCCAACTACATCGACAACGTCAAGGCTTACACGCAACGCGAGCGCGTGAAAAACCCCTACACAGGCCAATACGAGGAACCTGATGAGCGTTTGATGCGCTCGATCGAAGAAAAGATCGATGTGGCTCCCGCACGCAAAGATGACTTCCGTCGAGAGATCATGAACTACATCGGCGCGCTGGCGGTCGAAGGAAAGATCTTTGACTACCGCACCAACGAGCGTTTGCACAAAGCGTTGGAGTTGAAGTTGTTCGAAGATCAAAAAGACACGATCCGCTTGACGTCGTTGGTGTCGAATGTGATCGACAAAGACACCCAAGAAAAGATCGATATCGTCAAGACGCGTTTGATTCGCGATTACGGATACAGCGAAGAAAGCGCCACGGATGTGCTGAACTTTGTGGCTTCGATCTTTGCGCGTGGTGATGTGAAAAAGGATTAAGCCGTTTTTGGTAGACACGGTCCCTTCGGTCGTTGCGCGCTTGCGTCGCTCTGGTGGTTGTTGGGGACAGAGGTAGACGCGCCCCCTCCAACGAGTCATCTTGTTGGGGGGTTGGCGCGCTTCTGCTTTGGGGGTTCCGCAACCACCGATCCGAAGACAGCGCGTGATCGAGGTCAAGGGACGCGAGTGGAGACATCTGTGAAGATCAAACAAGACCAGAGTCGATTTCGCCAAATTGTGCGCGGTCAGATCAAGAAAAACTTGCGGAAGTTTATCAGCAAGGGAGAGTTGATTGGTCGCCAAGGCAAAGAAACCATCGCGATCCCCTTGCCGCAGATCGATATCCCGCGTTTTCGCTACGGCACGCGCAACGCAGGAGGTGTCGGCCAAGGCGAAGGGGAGGTCGGTGATCCTGTGCAACAAGGAGGCGACCCCAACCAGCCCGGCCAAGGCAAGAAAGCAGGCGAGATGCCGGGAGAACACGCGATCGAAGCGGATATCAATCTGGATGAGCTTGCGGAGATATTGGGCGAAGAACTCGAACTTCCGCGCATCCAACCGCGTGGCGAAAAGCAGATCGCGACGGAACGCGACAAGTACTCGGGGATTCGGCGCGTTGGGCCTGAATCGTTGCGCCACTTTAAGCGCACCTATCGCGAAGCCCTCAAGCGCCAGATCGCTTCGGGAACCTATTCGCACACCAACCCGATTATCGTGCCGATCCGTGAAGACAAACGCTTTCGCTCGTGGAAGACCACCAAGATCCCCCAATCCAACGCCGTAATCATCTACATGATGGATGTCAGCGGTTCGATGGGCGATGAACAAAAAGAGATCGTACGCATCGAGTCTTTTTGGATCGATACGTGGCTGCGTTCGCAATACAAAGGCTTACAAAGCCGCTACATCATCCACGACGCCACCGCACGCGAAGTTGATGCCCATACCTTCTTTCACACCCGTGAGTCGGGCGGAACGATGATCTCTTCGGCGTATCGCCTTGCGCAGCGGATCATCGAAGAGGAATATCCCAAGGATCAATGGAATATCTATCCATTTCATTTTTCCGATGGCGATAACTGGTCGCAAGACGATACCGCCCGTTGTATGCAGATCTTGCGCGAGTACATGTTTCCGACGTGCAACGTCTTTTGTTATGGGCAGGTCGAAAGCCCCTATGGATCGGGGCAGTTTATGAAGGATCTTGAGCACGAGTTTCCTGACGAAGAGCGGATTATCTTGTCGGAGATCCGCGACAAAGACGGGATCGTCGCCTCGATCAAGGAGTTCCTTGGAAAAGGACGCTGACGTGCTTTGTGTGTTTGTGGAGAAAAGGACGCGAAGGCGCGTCGTGCAAAAAGCAGCGCACAGCGCCCCCAGCCGGACTGCCTAGCCTACCGAGAATGCGGCGGAGGATCGCATCTGCGTGTTTCCCTTTTCGCCGAGCAGACGATATCGCCGACCGAGAACCCCCACGATGCGGAGATTTTTGATGAAGATAGGCCGGATCTTACCGCCCGAGATGGCGGCGCTCCAAGAGGAGATCGAAGGATACGCCCGTGGTTACGGGCTGGACTTCTTTCCGCAGATCTTTGAAGTCCTTGATTACGACCAGATCAACCAAGTCGCGGCGTATGGGGGGTTTCCGATTCGTTATCCACACTGGCGCTTTGGAATGGATTACGAACGCCTCTCGAAAGGCTATGAATACGGGTTGCAAAAGATCTACGAGATGGTGATCAACAACAACCCCTGTTATGCCTATTTGCTCGAATCCAACTCGTATGTCGATCAAAAGATCGTGATGGCGCATGTGTACGCGCACAACGACTTTTTCAAAAACAACGAGTACTTCAAACACACCAACCGCCGTATGATCGACGAGATGGCCAACCACGCGATCCGTGTTCGGCGCTATATGGATCGTTATGGCATCGAAGAAGTCGAGACCTTTATCGATATCTGTCTGTCGCTCGACAACTTGATCGACTATTACTCGCCGTACTTCGAGGATATGAAACTCGAAGACGACGAAGATGAACCCTTTCAAGCGCAAGAGACACCGAAGTTTCGGGTTGAAAAAGAGTATATGCAAGACTACATCAACCCCGAATGGTTTTTGGAAGAGCAGCGGCGCAAGATGCAAAAAGAGAAAGAGGCGCGCCGTCGTTTCCCCCGTCGTGCGGTCAAAGACGTGCTGTGGTTTTTGCGCAATTATGCTCCGTTGACCAACTGGCAACGCGATGTTTTGGGGATGATCCGCGAAGAAGCGTATTACTTTGCCCCGCAAGGGCAGACCAAGATCCTCAACGAAGGTTGGGCCTGTTTGCGTGCGGATTCGCTGGTGTATACCGAAAAAGGCTTGATCACGATGGCGGAGATGGTGGAAGGCTCGGCAGGATGGGTGTTTGACGGCGAGGCTCCCCGCAAAGTCTATGATCGGCATATCTTGAAGCAACACCCCACCATCGAGATCCAAACACGCCGTGGTTTGGTGCTTTGTGGCTCGAACAACCACCGCGTGTTGTTGGCGGATGGCGAGACGTGGAAGCGTTTGGATGCCTTGGTGGTGGGCGACAAAGTCAAGCTCAGTGGTGGACAAGGGTTTGGGCCACGCGAAGAACAAGCGATGGGGACGACAAACGCACAGGCGTTGATCGAAGGTATCTCGGACTTTGGTTTGTTGCGGACTGTCCCACAAGCGCTGTTGCGTGCGCCGATGGCGGTCGTTCGGTTGTTTTTGCGCGCCCTGTTTGAAAGCCAAAGCGCTATCGGGCCACAAGGCATCCGCTTGCGCGCTTCAAGTGAGCGCTTGGCACAACAAGTTCAGCTTTTGTTGATGAATGATTCGATCTTGAGTACACGCGGTATCCACGACGGTAGCGCAACGTTGACGATATCGAGTCACTCAGCCAAGCAATTTGCCGAACGCATCGGCTTTTTGCAGCCTCGCCATCGCGCTGCTTTGGAAGCCTATCTACTTGAGACGCCGATTGCAACGCAAGAAGAATGGGTGGATGAGGTCGTGGTGATCAAAACAGGATGCGAGGATGTGTACGATATCTCCGTCACACAAACCCATCGCTACGCTGCACAGGGGTTGATCAACCATAACTCGTATTGGCACTCGACGATCATGACGCAAAAAGCAGCCAAAGACAGCGAGATCGTGGACTTTGCGATCGCCCACTCGGGCGTCGTTGCCACCAGCCGTGAACAATTAAACCCCTACAAACTAGGGCTTGAACTGCTGCGTGATATCGAGGACCGTTGGAACAAAGGCCGTTTTGGTAAAGAATACGATCTGTGCGATGATATGCGCGCACGCTCTTCATGGGATCGCAAACTCGGCCTTGGGCGAGAAAAGATCTTTCAAGTCCGAAAGATCTATAACGACGTCAACTTTATCGACGAGTTTTTGACGCGAGAATTTTGCGAACAGCACAACTTGTTTGGCTTTGATTATAACCGAAGCACCGGGCGTTATGAGATATCGAGCCGCGACTTCAAGCAGATCAAAGAAAAGCTGTTGTTTCAACTCACCAACTTTGGCCAGCCGTTTATTTACATCCTTGACGCCAATTTTGAAAATCGCGCAGAGCTGTTGTTGGGCCACCGTCACGAAGGTGTCGATCTGCGGTTGGATTATGCCAAGGCTGTGTTAGAAAATATCCATAAGCTCTGGAAGCGCCCAACCCACGTTTCGACGCGCATGGACAACAAAGGACGCTTGTTGTCCTTTGACGGCAAAGAGCATCATGTGCGAGAATTCGAGTATGTCCCTTTTAAGGGTTAAAAGCACGTTGCTTTTCGAGGACTGAAAGGCGCGTTGCTTTTTTTGCACGAAGGCTTGGAGCGATCGCGGTCTTGGGTCCGCAGGCAGTTCACAAGCCACCACACGGAGACACGCCGTTGAGCGAGCACGACAAAGGCTATCAACAGCCGCCCCCCCCTCCCCCCGGCGCACCCGTCACACAGGCGATGCGGGTCGAAGATCTTTCGGAGATCTACACCTTTAACAAATACCGCCTGCACGTTCTCGAAGGCCCCGACAAAGGCAAAGAAGTGACCGCCGAACGCCGTGTGATCACCATCGGCAGCGCGCATGATGGTGATCTGGTCTTGGATGACGCGACGGTATCGCGGCGTCATTGCCGCATCGTCTTTGATGGAGGAAGCTACATCCTCGAAGACTTTGGCAGTAAAAACGGCACCTACCTCGAATCCTATCGGATCAAGGCGGCTTTCTTGCGACCGGGTGTGCGGATCGGCTTAGGAAGTACAACGATCTTGTTTGATTTGATCGTCGGCGAACAAGTCAATGTCTACCTCAGCCGAGGCGACCGCTTTGGCGAGTTGTACGGCCGCAGCTTGGAGATGAAAGAAGTTTTTGGGGTGCTGCAACGTGTCGCTCCCACCGATGCAACGGTCTTGATCACAGGCGAAAGCGGCACAGGAAAAGAATTGGCCGCTCGTGCGGTTCATGATCATAGCCCACGCGCCAACAAGCCATTTTTGGTCTTCGATTGTTCGGCTGTTCCGCGTGAATTGATCGAAAGCGAGTTGTTTGGGCACGTCAAAGGGGCCTTTACAGGGGCCGTTCAAAGTCGCCCGGGGGCGTTTGTCGCTGCCAACGGAGGCACCTTGTTTCTCGACGAACTGGGTGAGCTTCCGTTGGATCTTCAACCCAAGCTGCTGCGGGTGTTGGAAACACGCGAAGTCAAACCTCTCGGAAGCAACGACACCACGCACATCGATGTCCGAATTGTCGCAGCCACCAACCGTCCTCTCGAACAGATGGTTCAAGATGGAAACTTTCGCCAAGACTTGTATTATCGGCTCGCTGTGATCCAAGTCCCCTTGCCACCGCTTCGTCATCGCCCCGAAGATATCCCGTTTTTGGTCGACCTGTTTTTGCGAAAGCAAGGCAAAGAAGGCCCCGGGTATGTGGTCTCCCACGAAACGATGGAAAAATTGAAGAACTATCCTTGGCCGGGAAACGTACGCGAACTCAAGAATTACGTCGAACGTGCGATGATCTTGTCGACAGGCCGCGAGATCGATGCTTCTTTGTTGCCCACAGGCTCGGGCGGTTTGTTGGCCTCGCAAAGACCCATCGCGACCTCAGAACACGTCATCGATCTAGACGTACCCTTCAAGTTCGCCAAAGAACAGCTTGTGGATCGCTTTGAACGAGACTACCTCACGGCAGCGTTGCAAGAGGATGGATGGAATATCACACAAGCCGCGCAACGCATCGGTATCCATCGCAAATCGTTAGAATACCTAATGAAGAAGCACAACATCCGAAAGCCATAAGAAGAAGTACAACATCGAAAAGCCTTGAGGTTTGTAGGAGCAAGTATGCGTTCGATCTCGTTGTTGTCTCTGTTCAAGTTCGCCGCGCTTTGCTTGTTTTTGGCTGTTGGTGGGCTGTTTGCACACTCTTGCACGCTGACTTCTCGGGCCTGCCGAGACAATGTGGTCTGCATGATCCGTGAACTCGGCGAAAAACTCAGCGACGCAAGCGATGCCGTGACGCAAGTGACTGTCTACGGCTACAAATGCGTGAATCTGCTGTGCAAAAGTAGCTGCGTAAGCGATGTGGATTGCGATGCCGATCAAGGCTACAAGTGCGACACCACCACCAACAAAAGCGGCTTGTGCCGTTGCGATGTCAGCGATCTCAAAAAGCCTTGCCATTCGCAATGCTTTACCGCAGAAGAATGTCATGCGCGTGTCGATCCCAATACCAAGAAGCCCTTGTATCCGAAAGAAGCGGGGTGGACCTGTCAGACCAATACCACCAACCCCAACGTCCCGGGCGTGTGCGTGAACTCCAATGAACCTGTCGCTGAAGCCACCGTAGAAGCAGCACCATCGGAAACAATCGAAGAAGCAGGAGCGTCCGAAGAACCCCAAACCGAAGCAAACCAAGACGACTGATCCTTTTCGATGTCCCGCCTCTGCGCTCCTTTCGCATCCTGTGCTGCTGCTTCCTACCCACTCACCTGTTTTGCTTCTCACAACCAAAAACCGGTATATAGGCGAACATGAAAGAGATTCAAGGCAACACGACGGGCCTAAAACCCAGTCAGCGAAAGCGTTTGGAAACGTTGTTTCGCCGAAAACTCCCGAGCCAGACGATGGCTCCCGCACATTTTTTGCGTGCGTTGACCGAGGTTTCTCGCGAGATCGAGCGTCAAATCGGAGTGTTGGTGGATCGCAAAGGTCAGATCGAGATGGTGATTGTAGGAGACGCCAACAAGATCTTTATCCCAACCCTTGAACGCCAACGCGAAGGGACGGGGCGTTTTCGTGGTCTTCGTTTGATCCACACGCACCTCCACAACGAACCCCTCTCGAAAGACGACCTCAACGACCTCACCGTCTTGCGACTGGATCTGATCATGGCCGTTGGTGTGGGGGAGGACGGTTTGCCCAAAGACGTGTTTTACGCCCACCTCTTGCCCGAAAACCAAGAGAGCAAGTTGTGGCGTGTCGAAGGGCCTGTGTCGGCGTTCTCTTTGGAAGAACTCGACTTTGTCGAATGGATTCGTTCGTTGGAAGAAGAATTTGCGCGGGTGGCAACGGTGGCAAGCGAGGTGCGTGTTGGAAACCGCGCTTTGTTGGTGGGGGTGTACCCACACACCCAACAGGACGTGGATGCGCGAATGGATGAGCTTCACGAACTGGCCCGATCTGCGGGG
The DNA here is from genome assembly GCA_963169055.1 of Myxococcota bacterium. Classification (GTDB taxonomy): domain Bacteria; phylum Myxococcota_C; class UBA6777; order UBA6777; family UBA6777; genus JAKLKB01. The sequence continues at coordinate 5,526 of CAUJFU010000165.1, read as the reverse complement.
TTATATGTGATGACGCGAGTCATTCAACGCCGCGATGAACCCGATCCCCGCTATCTTTTGGGACAAGGTAAGATCGAATCGTTGATCTTGCGCTCGATGCAGCTAGGGGTGGATCTGTTGGTTTTTGACAGCGATCTGACGCCCACACAATCGCGCAATATCGCCGAGATGACCGACCTCAAGATTCTCGATCGAACACAGCTGATCTTGGATATCTTTGCACAACACGCCCATTCACGCGATGGAAAGATCCAAGTCGAACTCGCGCAGCTCAAGTATCTGTTGCCTCGTCTGAACCGAATGAATACGGCGATGAGTCGCTTGACAGGCGGCATCGGAGGCCGTGGACCCGGCGAGACCAAACTGGAGATTAACCGTCGTCGCGCCCGCGAACGCATCAGCCGTTTGGAAACCTTGTTGTCTCAAGTCGCCCAACGACGCCAACTTCGGCGCAGTCGGCGTTTACGCAGTCAAGTCCCGATCGTCTCGGTGGTGGGGTACACCAACGCTGGAAAGTCCACGCTCGTCAATACCCTGACGCACAGCGATGTCTACGTCGAAGATAAGCTGTTCTCGACGCTTGACCCCGTCAGCCGCCGTTTGCGCTTGGCACAGAACTATGAACGCGAACTGATCTTGACCGACACCGTTGGATTTATTCGCGATCTTCCAGAAGAATTGGTGGCGGCTTTTCACGCAACGCTCGAAGAATCCGCCGATGCAGATTTATTGCTGCACGTTGTGGATGCCCATGATCCCGCTGTAGACGAGCATATCTATGCTGTTGAGCGCATCCTCGAACAATTGGAACTTCACGAGATCCCGCGACTTTGTTTGCTCAACAAAGTCGACTTGATCAGCGATCCTGCTGAAATCGAGCGATTGTGTCGCCTCTATGATGCACTGCCTATCTGCGCTCAAGATCCCCATGCTCTCCTCCCGCTGCTCGCCACGTTAGAGTTACAAATTTGGCAAGCCTCGCAAGAAGAACCTCCCCCCATCCAACCCTTTTTGTTTCCTGTGACAATCACGCCTTCTTCCACAGAAGAGGAAGTTCTCGATCCTGATCAACCCGCCGTCAACGACCGCAACAGCACCCTCTCCTCGCACGATTAAAGTCGCCAACTTGACTTTTTGTCGCGGGTTTCTTTATGGTGGCAAGGTAGACCAAGCCAAGCAAGGGCTTCTTCCTGTGGAGTGTTCACTATGCGTCGATTCGGTCTTGTTTTCTTTGTGCTTTGTTGTGCTGTAGCTCCCCTTTTCCCGGTGTTTGCGCAAAATACCCCCCCGCCACCCCCTCCCGGTGCAGGAGCGGATACGGATGCGGCAGACAAAAAAGACGATGCGAAACCCAAACAAGACGGTGGTTCGGGACCTTCGGGCGACAGCCTCACGGTTGACCCACGCGCCAATTGGAGCAATGCTCCTCGTTCTTATATCGTCCAGCCCGGGGATACCTTGTGGGATATCTCGCGGCGCTTTCTCGGTAGCCCTTGGTTTTGGCCCAAGCTGTGGTCCAAAAACCCACAGATCCAAAACCCGCACTGGATCTTCCCGGGAAACCGCATGAGCTTCGGCGACGGAGCCGCAGAACCCACCCAACCCGAACCAAAAGACAAAGATATGGCCGATATCTCCCGCGCCTCCGACAAAGACAAACTGGGTAGCGGCGATGTCTCTTTTTCGGGTGATGCTTTGGCGGTCGGTGATATCGGTCTCCCCGATGTGTTGATCGAACGCCGCGAAAGTTTTGTGGACGCCAAAGATCTCCAAGAAAGCGGTGTGATCCTGCGTGGGATCGATGCACGCTCTTTGCACGCCGAAGGCGACAAGATCTATATGAGCTTTCGCAACATCAAAAACGTCCGTGCAGGTGAGCGTTATACCATCTACCAAAAGATGAGTTCTGTGCATGATCCTGAAAAAGGCGGACTTGTGGGCTATATGATCCGCATCCACGGCACCGTTAAGATCTCCGAACGCAACAACGAAGAAGCCGCAGGTATCATCACCAAAACCTTTTCCGAGATCCAAAAGGGGATGCTTGTCGGCCCATACATCGATCACCAAATACGCGTCAAAATCCGCCGCAACGAAGCTCTGATCAAAGGACACGTGATCCGCGCCACCAACAACGTCACGTTGATCGGCCAGTTCTTTCAAGCCTTTGTGAACCGTGGCAGTCGACATGGCGTGCGCAAAGGCAACACGTTTCAACTCTTTGCGCGTGGGGGTGGTTTGCGCGATCAGATGTCGATTAGCGCACGTCAACGCTTTACCCGCCAACCCATCGGAAAAGCCGTCGTGATCGATGTTCGCAAAGACAGCTCTGTCGCTGTGGTGATCCAAAGCGCTACCGAGATCTATTCGGGTGACGAAGCGGAAACTACCCTGTCCAATTAAGTGGCTCCTTCGGGCGTGATCAATAAAACACATCCCGTTCCTTTCGGTGTGATCGCTTCCCCACCCCTCATGCTCGGATGCGCCCCGAACGTCTCGCTGCTTTTCTCCTGCCCAATTCTTCCGCACAAGCCTTTTTTCTTGCGAGAGTCCTTGCCACATTGAGACCGCTTCTTGACAAGACGCAGACTCGTTTTTCCTCAATACAAAGGAGGCTTTTGTGTCCACGACCATCGGTAAGGTGCTTCACCAGACCTACCGCTTAGACAAAGCGCTTAGCGAAGGAGGGATGGGGCAGGTCTTTGTGGCTTCCCATCTACGCGTTCACAACCGACAGTACGCTGTCAAACGCTTGCGTCCAGAGCTGGCTGCTTCGGAGCGATTCTTGGCGCGCTTTCGGATCGAAGCCCAAGCCATGATGGCTCTCGAACACCCCAATATCGTTCGTATCGAAGACTTTCTTGTGGACGAACACACCTATTACCTCGTGATGGAGTACATCCGTGGTCGTCCGCTCGACGAGATCATCTTCTTCCAAAAACGCCTATCTGCCGCGCAAATCGTCAGCATCGCGATCCAGATGCTTGACGCCTTGGAATGTTGCCACGCACAACACATCATCCATCGCGATCTCAAGCCATCCAACGTCCTCGTCGAAGAAAGCGGACGCATCAAGCTCACCGACTTTGGTATCGCTCTACAAGAAGATCTCACCAGCCGCCTCACCAACACAGGCACCCTGCTCGGCACCCCCGATTATATGAGTCCTGAACAGATCACTTCCAAAGAGATGGACGGACGCAGCGATCTGTACTCCCTTGGGGTCATGTTGTACGAGATGCTTACAGGCCGCTTGCCTTTCTTGCGCACCCAAGAGAGCGAAGGCTCTTATGTGATCCTGTTCGCCCACGTCCACACCGAACCTCCACCCATCCAAGACGCAACACTCCCTGCTTTTTTGGTCGAAGCCACCCTGCGCTGTCTGAAAAAGCACCCCGATCAGCGCTTTCTTGATGCCGCCCAGATGCGCCAGTTTTTGCTCCAACACCTGCCCTCCGAAGCATGGCTCCATACCCGCGAAACCAAAGAAGAAGTCTCTTCTCTCGCAAAGGGCATCCCCAATCTCTACGATACCCAAGGAAAACCCGCTTCCCCTGCTTCTGCGGCTCTGCTCAAAGCCGCTCCTTCCTCACCTTTCCAACCCATCACTCCCCCCCAACTGTCGCAGTCTTCGCTTCGGCCTGCGGAGCGCTCACCACAACCCCCCCCTCCATCTGTGGAACCGCTTCCTGCCACCGCTGCTTTTGATCGAGAAAACAAACGTCATACACAGCGGCCCTCTGTCCAATATAACGCACCCACCGCGCTTTCCTCTTCCTTGCCAACAGGGCAACCTCTCGCCAAGCACTTCTCTTCGTACGTATCCCCCCCATCTCCGCCCCAAAACAAACGCCGCTTGGTTTCGTCTTTCTTTCGCTTGCTGCTGTTGCTTGCGATCCTTGGCGGTGGATGGTGGTATTACCTCGATGGACCCGACAATTCCATCTTTCCTTTCTTTCAAACAACGCCCCTTCCCTCGGCCTTTTCTCCTCGCCCTTCCGAATCCATCGGTGAGCCTTCTCCTGCCCGCACCATCGAACCGACTCTTCGCCGTCTTGCCGCTCCCGATCCGCAACCGCGAGAGCGTATCGAAGTCCCACAACCACGGCAGCGTATCGAAGTCCCCCAACGACGGGACGTTCCGCAACCGCGAGAGCGCGTGGAAGTGCCGCAGCGAAGGGACGTTCCGCAACCCCGAGAACGTATCGAAGTCCCACAACCAAGGCAGCGCATCGAGATCCCGCAGCGAAGGGACGTTCCGCAACCCCGAGAACGTATCGAAGTCCCACAACCGCGAGAACGTACCGAAGTCCCACAACCGCGAGAGCGTATCGAGATCCCGCAGCGACGGGATGTTCCGCAACCGCGAGAGCGCATCGAAGTCCCACAACCCCGACTTCGTGTGGAAGTGCCGCAGCCTCGGCAGCGAAGGGAAGTTCCACAACCCCGCGAGCGCATCGAAGAACCGCAACCCCGACTTCGTGTCAAGATCCCACCGCGACGGGAAGAACCGAAACCACCGATGGATCCACTCGAAGCGCGCAAGCAGGCGTTGTTGCGTAGTATTACATGGCCGCAACAAGTTCCCGAGCTTTGCCAAGAATTTCTGGATACATGCTTGTTGAGTTGTTTGCGCCGCCGCCAACGTAGCGCACCGAGAGAGTCGGTGAAAAGGCGGTTGGTTTTGTGCAAGAAAGAGTGTTGGCGTTTGCGTAAGGCTCACCCACAAGTTCGCGAGATGTGCGGCCTCTCTGAATAGCGGTGGTTCGGTTCTTTTCGCATGTTTTGGCGAGCGTATTTTGGCGAGCATGGGGGGCGGATGGATTTGTTTTCTTGAACAATTGCGGTTTTTCGCTTAGTCTAGCGCGGGTTAGGCCCATCCGAGGGCTTGGTGTGGGATGGAATCCCACGAAACAAATCCAACTGTGTAATTCTGATGTGATTTGGGCGGTGGCTTGCCCGTATACTTCTCTGGCTGAGCAGACTGAGACTTCTCTGGCTGAGCAAACTGAGAAAAAGCTTAGGGTTTTCGGGGGTTCAAAAATTGAACGAAACAGTGCGAACAAGCCAAGGTTTCGTGTGAGAGACTCGTTTTGTATGTTTGGTGCTTGCGTTGTACGCAAACCAACCAAACCGTGCAAGGTCGCAGGTTTGGGTAGGAACGATATGGAGGAAGAGTATGTTGTTTTCACAACCGTGGGAACTTCTCAAGCGCAGTCTGGCTGTTGCTGCGTTGGGGATCTTGTTGGTGGCACAAACAGGCTGCCCAGAAAATACGCCGCAACCCGAAGGACAAACCGAAACAACAACTGACGGTGGCGATACGGAAAAGACCACCGTGGACAAAAGACAATGCGGCAAAGACAGCGATTGTCCAACCGATCAGCCCCGCTGCAACAATGGTTTTTGCGAAGCCGTCCCTTCGCAATGTAAGGTGGATGCCGATTGCAACGACCCCAACAGAGTTTGTCAAAATGGCCAATGCGTAGACAAACAAGCCCCCGAATGTAAGACCGATGCGGATTG
>CAUJFU010000164.1 GCA_963169055.1 Myxococcota bacterium | reverse complement strand
CAACGGTCACTGGCCGGATATCGGGATGCGGGGCGTCAATCCACGCGTTTCTTATGGTGAAAAGATTGTGGTGTTGTTGGACGGCCATATCATGGCGTGGCGCCAGTTTTTTCGGAACTATATCAATTCGTCTTGGGTTAGCATCGACAACATCAAACGCATCGAGATCATCCGTGGCCCGGGTTCGGCTCTTTGGGGCGCAAACGCCCTCAGTGGCGTGATCAACATCATCACCAAGACAGGAACGGACCTCAAAGGTTTGTCTGGAACAATCGGCGGAAGTCCCCTCAGCCAGAGTAGTTTTTTGACGTTGCAGGGCGGACAAGAAATCTTTGGAGGCTTGAATTTTCGCGCTTCTTTTTCGATGGTGAACGAGAACCGCAGCCCGATCTTGGCTCCGATCTACGAGTTTTTGAATTTGAAGGGCGGAACACCGATCCGTCACATCCCGCTAGGAGATCGGAGTTATTCCCAGAATTTCTTTACGCAGATCACTTGGCGGGGTTGGAACCTGACGTATCACCAAAGCCGTTATGATCCGACGGGGCCGATGAGCAGCTTCAGCAATCTTGACGGGGACGATACACGCCTTTCGACAGATCGGCACTTTGTGCGTCTTGCGTGGGCGACGTTGTTGGGTTCTTGGGGGCAGTTGGTGCTGTGGTCGTCGTTCGATCATTATCAGTTCATCGACGGCGCACAGTACGAGGAACAGGCATTTGATCCAACCAAGCGTCGGATTGTGAAGCTGGCTGCGCGTGATGTGCGTGTCGAAGCGGGCGGGCAGTTGAGCGCGCAGATTGTTCAGGGGCTTTCGGCAACGGTCGGTTTTGACTTCGAGTATGTGAACCTCTTGCGGTTTTACTTCCCCGAAGTCTGGCAAGCTGACAAGATTAGCGATCCGTTCTTTGATAACATCCATGCCAGCGGCTTTTTGCAACTTCAATACAAGGTAGGGCAGTTTGTGGAGTTCACGTTGGGAGGGCGTGTAGACTACGACCAACGGTATGGATTTGTTGCAACGCCCCGCGCTGCGGTGGTTTTGACGCCGGGTGGTGGTTTTTACACCAAGCTGCTCTACGGGAATGCTTTTAAGGCCCCCTCCTTTCACGACCTGTACTACTATCGCAAAAATAATTTTTATGGGAACCCAAAAGTCAGGCCGGAAAGCGTTCATACTGGGGAGCTTCAAATTGGTTGGTCGCGCCGAAACGTGATGGCGATCAGCCTCAATGGATATTTTTCTTATTTTCGAGATCTGATCACTTATGCGGCGCGCAAGGCGGGTGATCCCTTTGAATCTGCCGAGAGCTTTCCTGAGTCGCAACGGCCCGATCCAACCGCAGCATTCCGCCAAAAAGCCAACGAAGGGGATCTCTACACTTACGGCGGAGAAACCGAGTTACGCTTGTTTTTTGTGCGTGGTTTGAATGTGCGTGCCAGTTTTGGGGTGTTCTTCCAAAATACCCAAGCGAACGGCGAAACCAAGATCTTTCAAGCCCCCGATTATGCGGCGTGGTTAACCGCGAACTTGATGGCGTCTTACAAGCTGCGCCTTAAGCCCGTCGATCTGGTCTTTTCGTTGGGGATGACGGTGGCCAGTCCCAAAAAGACCCCTGCGATCGCCTTTACCATGACAGGAACACTCCCGGGGGGACAGACTGTGCCGAACTGGACGGCGACAAACGACCCTGCGTTGGAGACGCCTTGGTTTATTCAGTCTTACTTTACTTTCCAAGTGCAGCGGATCTTCGGGAATCTCGATCTGATCTTACGCCTGAGCAATCTTCTGAACCGCGACAACTACGACGCGAATAACGTGTTGCTTTATCCCCAAGAAAAATTCGACATGATGCTGTGGGCGCGTTTGAAGTATTAGAGGCGGGCGCGACGCCGAGGTAAGGGCGCTTAAAGGCGCAAGCGAAGGGCGGAAGGCATCATCTCGACACGAAGGGGGAGGCGGCCAAGGGCCTCGCCATCCACATCGAGGAGGACGCGATCGGCGAGGCTGGGATCGGCGAGTGTGATGCGAAGGTCAGCAGCGCGAAATGATTGGACGTGCGCCCGTGTGAGGTGTTTGCCTTCGTAGAGCGAGGGGAGCAGAGGGACAAGATGAAGGCGAGAAGGGTGGGCAAAGTTGACGATATCAAAAAGCCCGTCATCAGGTCGTGCATGGGGAGCGATCTGCATTCCACCGCCGAAGTATCGGGCATTACAGATCGCGAGATTGCGAGAGTGGAGTTGCTGTTGGGTGCGGGTCGTCGGCTCGTGTGGTGCTGTGATCTCGACGTGAAGCGGAGCCAAGACATTGCTTTGGAGCGCACGCAAGGAAGCCGCAAGATAGGCGCGTTGGGCATTGGAGCCGCGTGTGTGTTGGATCTGCTGATCGACCAGCCCGCCTAGCCCGACCGACGTGACGTTGACAAAATACCGTTGTGTTGGGGTGCCTTCGTGATCGAGAAAACATAGCTTGCCGATATCGAGGTTGCGTGTGTGGGGTTGGGCGAGGCGTTGGAGATAACTGGCGGGTGTCGGATCGAGGCCAAGGGAACGGCGAAAATCGCCCCCCGTCCCTTGTGGAAAAAGCCCTAGATCGGGCGTTTTTGAATGCGTGGCTTCATTTTGGTGCTGCATTAAGCCGTTGACGACTTCGTTGAGTGTGCCGTCACCGCCGACAGCGATCACAAGATCTGCACCTTCGAATGCGGCTTGCTGAGCGAGCGTGCAAGCGTGTCCGATCTGCTCGGTCCAAAGGGGCGTTGCATCGGGTAGAAAGCGGCGGATCATGGGTTCGAGTTGCGGCCAGAGACGAAGCGTTCGTCCTCCGCCTGACTGCGGGTTAATAATCAGTGCGGTTTTCATCGAAGATTTTTGCCTTGAAGTGGTGAGCGGGCGGATATGTGGTCTTTATGGCGTGGCCTTGCCTTGGAGTTGTCGTAGCCATGAGGCGGAAAGCAGGTCATCTTGCCAAGCGTTGGTGTCGGGGGAAGGTGTGTCGTCTACGGGCCAGACGATGCCGCGTGTGCGGAGATCTTGTACCGTGTCGTAAAGGGTTTGCATGGGTTCGCGGCTTTTGAATCCGAGTTCTTCGCGGGCGCGGGTATCGTCGAGATACCAGAAATAACGGGCTTGATCGATCTCGCTATCGAGGACGTGGATCTTGTGGCCAAAAGCTTCGGAGGCTCGTTTGAAGAGGCGGTTGCTGAGGTCGGACAGTAGGGCGTCTTTGGGCATCGGGAGAGAGGGGGCTTTGATCCCTGAGACGCGTTCGAGGCGGCCAAAAAAGTCTGCGAAGGTCATATTGGCTCCACCGAGCAGATAGCGCTGCCCGGGACTGGCTTTGTCGATCGCGCTTACTGCGATCTCGGCTACATCGCGAACATCGACAAAAGACAGTCCACCGGGGGGCAGGGCGGGGATCTTTTCTTCGAGGAAGAGGCGGACTTCTTTGGTGGAGGCTCCTGTGATATCGCCCGGGCCAAGCAGAAGAGAGGGGTTCAGCGATACCACCGCAAAATCGGGGGTATTCATGCGTAGAGCGTCTTCTTCTGCGTAGAGTTTGGAGCGGTAGTAGGGGAGCTGACCGAGCAGTTTGAGTGGAGTGGGGGAGGTCTCGTTGGGCAGGGGGGAGGGCTTTTCTCGGATGGCGATCGTCCCCGAAGTACTCATGTGAATAACGCGAGGGATACCGGCCTCTTTGGCGGCTTTCAGCATGTTGCGTGTGCCGTGGTGGTTGATGCGGGTCATCGCGAGTGTATCGGCAGGATCGCGTGAGACTTTTCCTGCGGCGTGAAAAAGCCCATCACATGGGGCGGAGAGCGTTCGTAGCGCAGCGCGGACGCTTTCCACTTCGAGGATGTCGCCAAGGACGGTGTGTACGCCTTTTTGGGTAAGTTGTGGGTGAGGCTGGCGCACGAGAGCGATCACTTGATGCCCTGCAGCAAGCAGCGCATCCACAAGATGCGCGCCCAAAAAGCCCGTCGCTCCTGTGACTAAGTAGGTTGCCATCCGTCGTATCCCTTTCTTTACGATAGGTGTCACACAGCTATCAAAAAAAGCCGTGTTCGCGGTATCTCAAGCGACAGAGTCGTTGTTTTGAAAAACCGTGATCTCTTCGCCGACACAGGGTCAAGGGAGCGGCGCTCCCTTGCGGGGCGTGGGGCAGCACCCCACAAACCATCGAATCGCGTAAGTCTTATTCACAGGTTAAAGATCCGAACGAAGTGTTGGAGCAAGAAAGGATTGTTGGATTTGATCTGTCCAGAAAAGAACATGTCGGGATCAGGAACATAGGACTCTTTGACGATCTGGCGGAAGATCTCGGGAGAGGTCTTGAGGACGCAATCGGCGGCACCTTGGGAGGGTTTGCCGGGATGGATCGCACAGCTTTGTTTGCCGATCTCGATACTCCACTTGCTTTGGGCATCTTCGCCGAGGGTGAAGTAGAAGCAGAGGGGTTCTTCGACTTCTTTTTGGTTGAAGCGATCTTTGAGGTAAGCAAACAGAGAAGGGACGATATCTTCGGGCTTGTCCTCTTTGGTTTTGGGGATCTCGTAGGCAGCGAGATCAAAGCGCTTTTTATCGCGTAAGTGTTCGATCGCTGTTTGAATGATGTGTGTAAGAATGCGCGCAGCTTCGGGGATCTCGCGGCCTTGAACAAGGGCTTTGAGTTGTTCGATATCGAGGGGAGCGCCGATATAAGCGCGCAGTTTGCGTTTGGTCGGTACTGCGCGGCCTTTGGGCATACTTTGGTACGTTCCGCTCAGGTAGATCGGGAGGATATCGAGGTCGAATTCTTGGGCGAGATAGCCGATACCCGGTTTAAACGCAGCGATGGAGCCGTCTTTGCTGCGGGTTCCTTCGGGGAAGATCAGCAGCGTCTTGCCCTCGCGTAGGACGCTGCGGGCTGTCTCAAGGCTTTTGTCGAAACCGCCCTTGCGATCGACGGGAACGACGTTGGTAAAGTTTTCAAAGTAGAAGCGGCGGAGATCGTCTTTGAAGAAATAATCTTGTGCGCCGAGGGTGACGAGCTGAGCGCCGTAGGAGCCGAGGGCTGTGCGCACAAGGCCCGTGTCGAGGTGGCTTGCGTGGTTGGCTGCGATTAGGGTGGGGCGGTTGTGTGGGATGTTGGCGCGCCCGTACACCTTGGTGTCCATGACGCCTGTGTAAAAGCTTTCTTGGACGTTGCGTAAGGCATCCTTGACGGTGTCTTGGACCACACGGGGAAGGATCGGGAGGGCGGTGTTTTTGTCGTTGTCTTCGGCATTTTCTTCGAGCCAGACATCCGTGTTATTTGGGAGGCTGATCGGTTCGCCTGCGGCGCGTTGGAGATAGCGTTGGATCTCGGCGATGGTTTCGTAAGAAGAGAGTTCGTCGGCTTTGATGTGGCGATCGAGCATCTTTTCCAGTTCGGCGTGAAGCTCGCCCATCATCAAGGAGTCAAGGCCGAGATCAGCAGCAAGGCGCGTGTCTGCTTTGACTTTCTCAGAAGAGACGCCCGCAAGGCGAGCCACCGTTTTAATTAGCTGCGTGGATATCTCGCCCGTTGTCTCGATGCCTTGGAGTTCGTGTTGGGCCTCCATCTTTTCGAGCAGAGCGCGGACTTCTTTGCGCTTGACTTTACGCGAGGCGGTGCGTGGAAGCGCCTCGGATTGGAAGTGGATGACGCTTGGGCGGCTGTGAGAGGGCAGTTTTTTGAAACGATCATGGAGATCGGTGCGGGCCTTGAGAAGGGCTTGTTCGTAAGTGAGCGATGCGTCGTCCGCATCTTTTCCATACGCAGGGACCGCCATGAGCGCAACTTTTTCACTGCCTTTTTCGTCGCTGATGCCGAGTACGACGAGTTCTTTGACGGAAGAAGGCAGACCGATCATATCTTCGAGATCGTCGGGATAGACATTTTCCCCGTTGCTGGTGATGATCACTTCTTTGGAACGCCCAACGATGGTCAAACGTCCCTTGTGATCGAACTTTCCGAGGTCGCCTGTATGGAGCCATCCGTCTTGATCGAGGACAGCAGCGGTCGCTTCGGGGTTATCGGCGTAGCCAGCCATGACGTTTGGACCACGTGCGACGATCTCTCCGATGCCTTCGTTGTTTGGAGAGTGGATACGCACTTCGACGCCCGGGATGGGTTTTCCGACGTGTCCAAGTTTTTCGTTGGGGCCGCCTTTAGCGACCGTGAGAACAGGAGCGGCTTCGGTTAGGCCGTATCCTTCGGCAAGATGGAGACCAAGGCCGTTGAAGAGTTCTTGCGTTTCTTTGGGCAGGGCTGCGCCTCCAGAGATCAAGTAGCGCAGGTGTCCACCAAGCTCCGCATGGATCGGGGCAAACAGCGTTTTTCCAAGATCGATCCCTGTGATCTTTCCGATGCTGCGGTTGAATTGGAGTAGGTTGTCAAATAGGTTTTCGAGCAACGCGCCGCGTTCTTTGATGCGAGAGCGCAGGCGCTTGGCGAGGAGTTGCCAAAGGGCAGGCACACCGACAAGAGCCGTCACTTGGGCTTCTTTGAGTGCGGTAATCAGGTTATCACCGTTGAGTTCTTCGAGGTAAGTGATGCGCGCCCCACAAGACAGCGGAAGCAAGAGGCCACAAGTGAACTCAAAGGTGTGATGGAGCGGAAGCAATGAAAGGGCGCTGTCGTGGTGTTTGAGCGGAAATAGCGGAACAAGGGAGGCGCGGATCTTGGTAAAGTTGGTGTGCGTCAACATCACGCCCTTGGGCTGGCCCGTTGTGCCGCTAGTAAAGATCAAACTGGCGATGTCTTCGGGGCCGATCGTCACGTCTTGGTAAGGATGCTCGGGAAGTTTGCCTTGTTCGATGTCTTCAAAAAGCAAGAAGGGAACGGGCGGATGGTCGGGTTGTATGCCGTTTCCGACGAGGACGTGTCCAGCATCTCGATAAAAGGCTTGATCCCAGATCGCAAAGCGGGCTTTGGAAGATTGATAGAGGGTGTGGAGGCGTTCGGCTCCGAGATCGGGATCGAGCGGAACAGCGGTGGCTCCTGCGTAAAGGATACCAAAGTAAGCGGTTGGCCACGTCGGGCTGTTGGCTCCCGCAAGCAACACGCGATCGCCGCGTGTGATGCCTTCGGCCTGAAGCATCGCTGCGATGCGGCGTGCGTTGGCGCGAAAGTCTCGGTACATCACACACTCAAGACGCCCATCGGTGAGCTTTTGAAAGACCACACCGTAGGGGTTATCATCAACGACTTCATCGATCATCGCGACGAGATCGGCGTGTGCGCGAAGCGGCTTGAGCGTCTTGCGTAGCTTGTCTTCGATCAGCGGACGAACCCACTTTTCGAGGCCGGGGATATGGGTATCGAGAAAGTAGTTGTACCAGTCGATCGCTTCGGGTGTCCAAGGCAGTTTGGCGCGATCTTGTGGCGTGAGCATCGCGTAAAGCTCTCGGGTGTTGCGGGTTTCAAAACGGTAGCGTCGATCGTAGATAAACGGCATAAACGTTTTGAAGATCCCTGCGGTCTTTTTCAACGAGATCGACGCTTGTTCGAGCTGCTTTGCACTACCGCGTAAGAAGCCAAGGCCCGGGATCTTGCCGACTTCTCGGGTGATCTTAGAGAGTCCTTTGGCCCATCGGCTGTAGGCGGGAACCCCGTAACGATCGAAATCATCGACAGACACGCCTTCTGAACCGTACAGGGATTGGATGGCTTGTTGTAGCGGGCTACTCAGCGGTTTTTTGCGCAGCATCCGATGTTTGTAAAGAGAGCATAATTCGATCGAGCGGTTCATGATCAAAGGGTTGGTGTCGCCTGAGGCCAACTGATAGACCGGCTTGTGCTTGTTGGCGATCAACGCAGCAAGCGCAAAGATCATCCCTGCGCAAACCATATCGTTGGGGATGAGATCGAGGATCACGTCCCAACGACCGGGAAAGATCGTCGCTCCGCCATGCACGATGATGTAGATCAGCGGCGCAGAAGTATTGATCCCTTCGTTCCACCCGGGAAAAGGATACTCGACGCAAGACTCGACGATCGAAGGCCGAACGATGGTGGCGCGCAGCCCCGACTGCATCAAAAGCTGTTCGCCGATGCTTTTGCTGTAGGTGTAAGTGTTTGTCCATCCCCAGTGATTCGCACGTTTTCCGCCTTCGTCGCTGAGCATCTCCTCGATGAATTTCTTTTTGATGCGCTCAAACTCATCCTGAAGTGCGGGACCACGGCAAGGCTCGCCTTTGCGGTTGAGGTTTTCTTTGGCGGTGGTCAAAAACTCAGACTCACGGTAGGCTTCGCTGGCTTCGCGCTTTGCGTGATCGGTCAGCCGGTGTCCTTCTTCGATCTCGCGCTCGGGGTCCCAATGGGTGGGGTCGATCTTTTCGCAATAGGGAAAGGGAAAACTGCGGGGATCGATCTCGGGGATATTGCCGTCGCGGTTGCCTGCTACGTAACAAGTGCTGGTGTGCAAAAGCGGCAGATCGCCGAGTGTTCGGCACAGTTCGATCAAATGGATTACGCCAAAACAGTTGACATGAAGGGCTTCATCGATGGGAGGATTGAAGTCTACAACACCTGCGACGTTGACGACGACATGGGCTTGGCCGCGCAGTTCGTCTTGAAGCTCTTGCGAGATTCCACAGCGGGGCTTGGATACATCGCCGTCGATCGGGACGATCTTTTCTTTGAAAAAAGCGTCTGCTCCGTCGTTGTACTTTTCGCGTAAGGGTCGAAAGACTTCGGAGGATGCGATCTCGCGCCAAAAGCGTTGTTCGGAGGAAAGATGAGGACGTGCGCGTACCATCAGATACAAACGCCCGATATTCGGGTAGCGATGAAGCAACATCGACACCCAAACTTTCCCCAAAAAGCCTGTTCCTCCGACGACAACGATGTTTTTTCCTCGGAACGTTGCCTCCACATCGAGAGTTGCGTTGTTTTGAAGCTCGAACGACGGGGTGGAGGGCGTCGTCTCAATGGGGAGAGGGTGGCTATGTTTTGTCTTCATCGAAATCACCGTCATCGAACGCCGCTTGTGTGGAGCGCGGCGTAGGTATCTTGTTCGTGTGTTGTTGGGGCTGCTTGTGAGGTTTTGCGCCGAGGTCGATCAGGTCACATCTGCGATCAAAATAGGTGGGACATGAAGCAGCGTGATCTGTGGAGAGGGTGGCGCAGTGTCTTGGGCCATCTCAAGGGCTTCGTGCATACTGTTGGCTGTTTCGTAACCAAGCAGCTCCGGGATGTAGCTGTTGTCGGCTCCTACGACGATCACACGGCCTCGGTGTTGGCGTCCTGCTTCGCCCCAGTACCACATAAAGAACGGATGGGCGGGGTGATAGGCTTGCCCGCGTCGATACATCTCAATGTAGGCGGGGTTGGAAGCAAAGTCTTCTTCCATGTGGTGCAGCTTCATGGCATCGCGTGTTTGAGGGAGTAGGCGGTGGACAAACTCGATGTATGGGGCGTGTTGCGCATGATCGAAGTAGTCCGTACAAGGGTGGGTGATGATCATGGTTCCGCCTTTTTTCAAAAGCGGCTTCCCTCGGTACATATTGAAGAGATAGCCTTCGGCCATGACCGTCACAAGCAGCGGATTGAGGTAGGCGTTGACGTTGTAAGGGGAGATATACGGGATGCCTGAGACCAAGATATCGGCTTGTCCTTGAACGGGGACGGAGAACTGTTCAAAACCGCGTTTGAGGGTTTTTTTGTGTGTGGCCTCGGTCTCGCCTGCGTTGACGCCCGTCACACCGTAGGGAGCGTGGACGCGCTCAAAGATCTTTTGGCGCGCCATCTGCGGCAAGGCATCGAGCGTTTTGATCATGGCCTTGGATGCAAAGCGTTCGACGCTATTCCAGCGGTCTTCTTGTTTCATCAAAAAAGATAGCGGATCATCGAACATCTTCGTATTGACGGTGGTTTCGATCGTAAAAACATTGAGGTGTTTGTTGGCGAGTTTGCCCATCCGCTCGACGCTGGTGTTGAGTTCGGAAGAGGCGGGGTCCATGTAACTGTGGCACTTGCGCATGACTTTGGGATTGTGGTGCGCTTTGAGGCTGCGGTATCCGCACAGGCCGACGCTCACCGATTTGTGTCCGCCGTCCATTGGTACAAAGTTGAGGTTCACATAGATGATCAAGTCCGATTGAACGGCGCGTTTGTTGAGTTCGACTTCTTCGCCGTGATCGGTCGTTCCAAGATACTCCATATTGTCCTTGTCTTCGGCGTCGTGGTTGTAGAGCCGATCGGGCCAATACGCTTTGAAGATCTTGTCTCCGACCATGTGACGGACTTCTGCAGCGGTCATGCGGCGGTGAAACGAAGTCGCGATGCAGATCTCGATATCGTCGATGCCGTAATCCGCAAGCAAGGCAAGCACGATGTGCAAGATGCGCTCTCGCACATCGGGTTGTTTCATCGGAGGTAGCGAGAGCGAGATATCGTCGACTGCGATAAAGACCTTCATCCCGGGCTTTAATCGCGCATACAACGGCTCCGCGTTGTGGGGGTGGTTGATCGCGTAGCGGATGGCTGCATCGACGTCTTTGAGCGGTTCAAGCGGTGGATTGGGATAGATCACGCGGGTTCCCACAGGAAGGTCTACTTCGATCAGGCGTGTCCCTGCGAAGATCACACGAGGAACAGAGTGGTTGTCGATATAGGAAACAGAGGGGTGATTGATCATGGGGATTGGCCTTGTTTCAACATTCGCGTTGCAGGGATCGAGCATCCGAGGAGGGGAGGGCGATCGATCCGAAGTGAAGAGGGTTAGCTGCGTTCGTTACCCGCGTCGAGATCAACGATCGGCCACTGGTAGGCCAACGCAAGTTGTTTGAGCTTTGCATCTGGATTGACGGCGGCAGGGTGGCCGACCACCGACAACATCGGCACATCCGAATAAGAATCCGAATAAGCGTTGCAGTGGTTGAGATCGTACCCTTTTTCTGCGGCGTGTTGTCGGATTAAAAGAGCCTTTTCTGGGCCTGCAACGATCGGGCGCAACATCTTTCCCGTCAGTCGGTGGGTTTTGACTTCGAGACGATTGGCGATGATCGTCTGAGCGACTACTTCTTTGGCGAAGTGTTCAAGTACGACTTCCAAAGCCCCCGATATAAGGACGACTTCGTGTCCTTTGTCGAGGCTGCGCTGGATCAGGTCTCGCGCTCCTTTGTAAAGCTGTGGCTTCAACACTTCTTCGTGGATCTCTTCGGAAAACAGGCGCAAACGATCTTCGGTCATGCCTTCAAAGGAGGCATAGAGCATCTCGTTGAAGAGGCGGCGATCTCGGAGTTCTGCAAGGGCCATCGCAGGCCCGCGAGAAAAGGCGCGTGCGAGCATTTTGAAGGATTTGATGGGTGTGACTTGAGCGCGTAGATAATACAGCGTTGGGTGGATCAAGTTGGTGCGAACCAACGTCCCATCGACATCAAAATA
The DNA here is from genome assembly GCA_963169055.1 of Myxococcota bacterium. Taxonomy (GTDB): domain Bacteria; phylum Myxococcota_C; class UBA6777; order UBA6777; family UBA6777; genus JAKLKB01. The sequence continues at coordinate 1,369 of CAUJFU010000164.1, read as the reverse complement.
GCTTGCGGACATCCTCTGCTCTCTCTTCTTTCTCTTGTGGTCGCGGTCTTCCCTCCCCGATCCATCGCACGCAGGACGAGAGGGTGATTTGGGGGGCGTATGATAAAATCGCCGAATATTCGGGGGAAAGCAAACCTTTTTGCCCCCATCCGAAGCGAAATTTCGTTGCGTGAATACCTTGCGCGTAATGCTTTGTCAAGGTTCCTTGTCTTCGGTCTTGGCGCGTCCCATGTTGCTGTGCTGTGGGCTGAGTGGCTTGTCTTCGCGTCACAAAAGCAGAAAAACATCGCGTTTAGATGAATAACGTTTGGGCGTGATCGTTTTGGGGGCATGGCGTGTGGGCGGCTGTTTTTGCAGGATGGCGAAGGAAGAAAAACCGATGATTCGCGAAATCTCGCAAGATGTGTTGTGGTCGCCAGAGGATGACAAAGCGCTGGCTTCGTTTTTGAAGGCGACTTTGCAACACGCACTACTTGAGGCGTTGTTGCATTTGGAGCGTGCCGATTCTTCGGATCGATCGGTCTGTCTGACGCAACTTGCGGCTTGGGGTGAACGTGTGCAGATGGCCGAGGAGTGCGCTCAACCCCATGCACAAGCCGAAGTTTTGCGCCGTGTGTTGGTCGAAGAGATGGATCTTCAAGGGGACACCGAGTCGTATCATCAGCCCCAAAATAGCTACATCTCGCGTGTGATCCTACGCCGTCGAGGGCTGCCGATATCGCTTGCGGTGGTGTGGATGGAAGTGGGGCAACGCGCAGGGTTTCGTGTCGAAGGCGTCGGGATGCCGGGGCATTTTCTTGTTCGAGTCGGCGGAGAGAAGGGCGTTTTTGTCGATGCGTTTCATGGCGGAGAGATCTTGTCTCGCGAAGAATGCAAAGAGCGTTTTCGCTCGCTCTCCCACGGACGGGCTTTCTGGGAGGAGCGCTTTCTTGATGTCACTCCCACACGCAACATTTTGGAGCGGATCTTGCGCAATCTGAGTTATGCGTACTTGAAACAGCAGGAGGTCGTTCCGTTTTATCGCATCCATCGCTTTCTTTGGTCGCTGACATCGCACGAACCTACGGCTTTGATGGCTTGTATGCAGATCGCCGAACGCTTCGGCTATGTTGAGCAAGCCCTCGAAGACGCAGAGCTTCTTTCCCAACGTTACCCCGACACCAAAGAAGCGCAGCTTGCTACGCATCACCTCACATCGCTATATCACCAGAAGCACTCGATGAATTAACTTTGTGGGGCTTTGCCCCCACGCCCCACAAGGGAGCACAGCCCCCATTACCCCGTATTTTTTTGGGGGGTTGCCCCCCCCCCCCCCAAGGGGCACAAACCCCAAGAACCCCCCGGGTAAAAAAAGGGAAGAAATTTAAAG
>CAUJFU010000163.1 GCA_963169055.1 Myxococcota bacterium | reverse complement strand
CGATCAAGTGATCGACGAGGTTGCTCGTTCATTGATGGCGTTGGGCCTCGAACGCGGGGCGCGTGTGGGCATCTGGTCGACGGACAATCTCGAATGGTTGTTGTTGCAGCTAGCCACCGCACGCACAGGGATTATCTTGGTCAACATCAATCCGTCCTATCGCACCGATGAACTTGCGTATGCGCTGGAACTTGCGCAGGTCCAAGCCCTGTTCTTGATCCCCCAATTTCGCCAAGCCCGCTACGTCGAGATGGTTCACACGATCTGCCCCGAAACCGCCGATGCTACGCCCCAAACCTTTGCAAGCCAACGCCTCCCCGCGCTCAAGCACTTGATCGTCTACCAAGCCGAATCGCCGATGCAAACCAAAGCCGACTATCCCGGCTTTTGGGCATGGCAAGACTTTCTCGCGCTCGGCCAATCGGTCTCTTCAGAAGCTCTCCATGCGCGCAGCCAGTCCATCGATATGGATGATCCGATCAACATCCAATTTACTTCGGGTACAACGGGCTTTCCGAAGGCCGTTGTGCTGACCCACCACAATATCCTCAACAACGGCTATTTTATCGGACAGGCGATGCGTTTCACCGACAAAGATCGGCTTTGTGTGCCAGTCCCCTTTTATCATTGCTTTGGGATGGTGGTTTCCAACTTGGCTTGCTTGACGCATGGTGCGACGATCGTGGTTCCAGCGGATCACTTTGAAGCGGGCGCAACCCTCCATGCCATCGAAGTGGAACGTTGCACAGCGGTTCACGGCGTGCCGACGATGTTTATTGCGGAGTTGGAAGAGCTACAGAAAAAGCCTTACGATCTAGCGAGCCTACGGACGGGGATTATGGCGGGTGCGCCCTGCCCCGAAGTGATCGTGCGCCGCGTGATGCAAGAGATGGGTTGCCGCGAGATATTGATCGCCTACGGCCAGACCGAAGCCTCCCCAGTCACCCACATTACTTTGCCCGAAGATACGGTCGCTCGGCGTGTTGAAACGGTCGGAAGCAATATGCCGCACACCGAAGCCAAAGTGGTCGATACGCAAACAGGTGCGATCTTGCGTGTGGGAGAGACAGGCGAGATCTGTTTTCGCGGCTATCATGTGATGCGCGGTTATTTTCATCAGCCCGAAGCCACGGCAAAAACCATCGACGAAGCAGGCTGGCTTCATTCGGGAGATCTCGGAGTGATGGATGAATCTGGTTATGTGCGGATCACAGGGCGGCTCAAAGACATGATCATCCGAGGTGGCGAAAACATCTATCCTGCCGAGATCGAAGCTTTTTATCACAAGCATCCCGACGTGGTCGATATCGCGGTCTTTGGTATTCCTGACGAAAAGATGGGCGAAGAAGTCGGAGCATGGGTGCGCGTAAAAGAAAACGCCGATGTGGATCCCGCATGGTTGCGGGATTACGCCAAGGAGAAGATTGCGCACTTCAAGATCCCTCGGTATATCTGGTTTGTTCAAACTTATCCGATGACCGTCACAGGCAAGATCCAAAAGTACCGTATGCGCGAGATCACTCAAGGATGGTTTCAAACAGGCACCCAACACCAACCCGATAAACGAGGCGAGGCATGCAATTAGAAGGCTTTGTTGAGCAAGAGATGACTTTTTTGGGCGAGTCTCGCAGCGTCTTTGTCGGTGGAAAAGGCCCTGCAATCATCGTGATCCACGAAGTACCCGGGATTCATCCCGGTGTTGCGGCGTTTGGGCGGCGCGTGATCGAAAAAGGATTCACCGTCTATATGCCCTCTTTGCTCGGAACACCCGGCAAAACCTTTGGTGCGTTGTATAGCCTGCAATCGATCACACGTGCTTGCGTCTCCAAAGAATTCACCGTTTGGGCCACTCGTCAAAATAGCCCGATTACCGACTGGTTGCGTCAGTTGGCCAAACACGCCCACGAGCAATGCGGCGGAAAAGGAGTGGGGGCAGTGGGGATGTGCTTAACGGGCGGCTTTGCGCTTGCGATGATGGTCGATGATATCTTGTTGGCCCCTGTCTTGAGCCAACCTTCGTTGCCTTTCCCCATCACTTCGGCACAAAAGCGCGATCTGGGGATCGACGACAAGACGTTGGCGCGGATCAAAGAGCGCATCCAAGAAGAAGATATCTGTGTGATGGGCTTGCGCTTTACCTCCGATCCGCTCGTACCCACCGCACGCTTTCAACGCCTGCGCGACGAACTCGGCGACAACTTTATCGGTGTAGAGATCGATTCTTCGGCCCAAAATCCCCACGGCATCAAACGCACCGCACACTCCGTCCTCACGCTCGATCTCGTCGATCAGCCTGGCCATCCCACCCACGAAGCTCTCCACCGCGTCCTCGATTTTTTTCAAGATCGCCTTCAATCCGCTTAAAACTTCCTCTCAACGAACAGGAAAAGACGGGTCCAACAGCTTAAAGGGGATGGGCAGTAGATCTGCGATACGAACAGCACGCCCTAAACCGTTGGTGACGACCCATGCGTCGGGCGCGAGTTCAGCGATCCATTGCAAACATCCACCGCAAGGCATGGTATAACCAACCAAAGGGCGGCCTGTTTCGTCGCGCAACGCATCAAGGCAGAAGATCGCGATCCCATCGATGTGTTGGACTCCGTGCATTTTCGCGTGTGACAACGCAACCCGCTCTGCACAGATCCCTAGATTACTCGAAGCGTTCTCCACGTTGGCCCCGTGATAGATCTGGCCATTTGCGTACACAGCAGCCCCTACCCGATACTGCGAATACGGCGAGTACGAACATTCTTCTGCGGCTTTTTTTGCAGCTTCTAACAATTGCTCTTGAATCGGCTCCATCGCATGCTCCATCCAACACTCCCACAGCGGCGACTCTCCCACACGGATCCATCGCACCGCCAAGGCAGACCACCCCCTCCACGAAGGGGAAAAGGGGACGCAGCATACCACACGCTTTTTTCAGACCCAACAAGAAAGACTAGATCGCGACGTCGACTTCGTCGATCTCATAGGCGCGTTCTTTGATGAATTCGCCGCGAAAGCGGGCATCTTTGCCCATCAGGTTTTCAAACAAGGCGTTGGTTTGGAGTTCATCATCGACAGAGACGCGAAGCAGCGTGCGTTTTCGCGGATCGAGCGTGGTTTGGCGAAGGATCTCGGGCATCATCTCTCCAAGACCCTTAAAGCGTTGGATATCGATCTTGGCGTCGGGCGGGGCTTGTGACACCAACCAGCCGCGTTGAGCATCATCCAGAACCCAATGCACTTGCTTGTTGATCTCGATCCGATAGAGCGGAGGTTGGGCGATATACACATGGCCTTGATGCAGCAACGTGGTCATGTGCCGATAAAAGAACGTCAACAACAAAGTCGCGATGTGATGGCCGTCTGCATCTGCATCCATCAACAAGATCACTTTGTGATACCGCAGATCTTCAAGACGAAAATGCTGGCCAACCCCGCATCCAAGGGCTTGCACGATATCGTTAAGTTCTTTGTTTTCGATCACTTTTTTCAGATCGGCATTTTCCGTATTCATCACTTTCCCACGCAAGGGCAGGATCGCTTGAGTCTTGCGGTCGCGGCCCATCTTTGCCGAACCACCGGCGGAATCGCCCTCGACGATGAAAAGCTCGCACTTGCTTGGATCGGACTCGGCGCAATCGGCGAGTTTTCCCGGAAGACTCAGCCGACGGGTGGGGCTTTGGCGGCGAACCATCTGTGAGGCTGTGCGGGTGGCTTCGCGTGCGCGTGCAGCCATCGAGATCCGCGCCACAATAGCCCGCGCACTCGTGCTGTTTTCGTTCAACCATTGCTCAAACGCCGAACGGGCGATGCCTTCGACAAGCGGTTGGATATCGACGTTGTTTAGGCGTTCTTTGGTTTGCCCTTGGAACTGTGGATCAGAGATATAGACGCTGAGCAAAGCGACCAAGCCTTCGCGGATATCTTCGGGGGTGAAGTTTGTCCCCTTGGGTTGCAGCTTATGGAGGTTCACATACTGGCGGATCGCCTTGACAAGGGCGTTTTTGAGTCCGTTCTCATGTGTACCGCCTTGCTTGGTGGGGATGCCGTTGACAAAGCTATGGAATTGCTCATCCGTCCCTTCCGTCCAACACAGCGCGAGCTCCATGCGAAGCTCACCGTCTCCTCGATAAGCAAAGATCCCTTCGTGTGAAGGTTTGCGCTCTTTTCGACCGATCAAGTGTTGCAAAAAGTCTTCGATCCCGCCCTCGTGATGGAAGCGTTGTTCTTCGCCAGAAGCTTTATCGTGCCACAAGATCACCAAGCCGCGATGGAGATACGAACGGATATTCAAGCGTTCGCGGATCAACAACGGGTCCATCACAACGCCATCGTGGAAGATCTCAGGATCCGCATGAAAGGTCACTTCGGTGCCTGTCCCACGGAGATTTTTCTCAACCACCCGCAGATCGCCTTGCGCCAAACCACGCGAAAAATGCTGTTCGTGCATCTTTCCGTCACGCTTGACACGCACGCACATCTTGTCGGAAAGCGCGTTGACCACCGAGATCCCAACGCCGTGCAATCCCCCCGAATGGATGTAGTTTTGGCTGCCAAACTTTCCGCCTGAGTGAAGGGTGCAAAGGATTAATTCGAGCGCAGGTTTTTTGTATTGTGGATGGATATCCACGGGTATACCGCGCCCGTTGTCTTGAACGGAGATCGTCTCGCCATCGGCATGCAGCGTCACTTCGATGCGATCGGCGTGTCCATTGATCGCTTCATCTACCGCGTTGTCGACGATCTCCCAAAGCAAGTGGTGTAAACCCGTCTTGTGTACGCCACCGATGTACATACTCGGTCGTTTGCGTACAGCCTCCAAACCTTCGAGAACGACGATATCTTTTGCGCTATACGAACTGCTCATACTTTTTCTCTCCACGCCCCATCAAACAACGCATGATTTGCCGATGAAGCCGACGAAGCGGGGGCAAGAAGATCTTCGGCATAAGGATTGTCACTTTGTTCGCGGCCAAACGAAGGAACCACCAAGGGCGGCGGGATCACGCGGGTCCACCCTTTGACGCGCTCTTTGATGCCGCGCCCATCGCGTTTTGCGATCAGATCAGGGATCGGTGCCAAAAAGGCTTCTTTGCCGCCTTGGATCTCCAAACGCAAGCCTTCGTCGGGGCGGCGGCTGACTTCACACGCAAACAACAGATCGCCCTCGTCCATCCGCAACAAACGAACGCCTTTGCCTGCCGCGCCAAGGAACTTAACCTCTTCGAGAGGAAACATCAGGATGCGGGCTTGTTCAGATACCAAGATCAAGATCCCTTCGTTGCGCACAATTCGCACAGCCAAGACCTGATCACCGCGTTCGAGTCGGGTATAACGTCGCCCATTTTTGTTCGAGGGTTCCACAAAAGGCTCCAAGCTCAAGCGCGAACCCTGCCCTTCTTGCGTGACCACCAACAAATGACTGTCGGGCATCGCCTCTTCGCCTTTGTGGGCGGGAGCGCGGATATCTCCGCAAAAGCGGGGATCAAGTGTGACGGCCCCGACTACGCGCTCGCCATCTTTGAACTTAAAGAGGCTTTGCAGTGGGGTTCCATAACCCGTTGTGGCTTGGACATCCCAAATCCGCAGCGTGTATGCCGTTCCGTAGTTCGTAAAGAAACAGATGGATTCTTTGGTGCTACCGGGGAAGATGCCCAAGATCTCGTCGCTTTCACGGACGCGGATCGTTGCGATATCGTTGATGGTGCGGATGCGCTTGATCCAACCATCGCGGCTGAGGATCACGTGGCTGTCTTCGTCTTGGATGAAGGCATCGGGATCATACTCGACGCTCTTGTCTTCGCCGACGATACGGGTCTTTCGTTTGTCAGCGATGCGTTCACGGACAGCGACCATCTCTTCGCGCATGGTGGCGATCATGCGTTCGCGGCTTGCGAGGATGGCTTCGATCTCAGCGGCTTTTTCGGCGAGTTGGCGGAGTTCATCGAGGATGGTGTTGATCTCAAGACGCGAGATCCGATACAGGCGGGTTTCAAGGATGGCTTCGGTTTGTTCGTCGCTGAGGCGAAAGTGTTTTTGAAGCTGATAGCCTGCATCACGCCGCCCGTCTGCGTCGCGGATGATCTTAATAGCTCGATCGAGGTCGTTGAAGACGATCCGAAAACCGTCAAGGATGTGGATGCGCCGTTGAAGGCGTTCAAGCTCGCAACGCAGCCGTCGTTCGAGGACTTCGAGACGAAAAGCCATGAATTGTTCGAGCATCTCGCGCAAAGACAAACGAGCAGGCGCGCAGACAAGGGGGTTGGGGGTGGGGACGAGGACCGTCATATTGACGGCGAAGCGTTGCGAAAGTGGCGTGTGTTTGTAGAGGTACGCCATGATCATCTCGGGATCTTGTTTGGCTTTGATCTCCAAGACGATGCGGATATCGACGGTGGATTCGTCGCGGATATCGAGCAGCATCGGTAGTTTTTTGGAGACGATCACATCTGCGATCTTTTCAACGATCAGGGATTTGTCGACGTTGTAGGGGATGGATGTGATGATGATGTGATCGATCTTCTTGTTTTCTTCGACTTCTTCGCGTTTCCATTCGCCGCGCACGATCAGATTGCCGCTGCCTTCTTGGTAGATCGCTTCCATCTCTTCGCGGGTGATCAATATCTCGCCGCCTGTAGGAAAGTCGGGGCCTTTGATCTTTTTCATCAGGTGGCGGACGGTGCAATCGGGATGATCGATCAGATGCAGCAAAGCATCGAGGACTTCGGTGGGATTGTGGGGCGGGATATTGGTAGCCATCCCGACGGCGATCCCCGAACAGCCGTTGACAAGAAGCTGTGGAAAACGCGCAGGCAAGACGACAGGTTCTTCTTGCGTACCGTCGAAATTGGGGCGCATTGTCACGGTTTCGAGTTTGAGTTCGTCCAAAAGCTCCAATGCTGCGGCTTGGAGACGTGCTTCGGAATAACGCATGGCCGCCGCTCGATCCCCATCAATCGAACCAAAGTTGCCGTATCCATCGACCAAAGGAACGCGCAGAACAAACGGTTGAGCCATCCGCACCATCGCATCATAGATCGCGGTATCTCCGTGTGGATGGTACTTTCCCATCACGCTTCCGACGATGGTTGCGGACTTTCGAAACTTGGTGGAAGGAAGAAGCTTGAGATCGTGGAACATCGAAAACAAGATGCGCCGCTGTACAGGCTTCAAACCATCCCGAACATCGGGCAAAGCGCGGCTTGTCACAACGCTCAACGCATAATTCAAATAGCGTTTTGACGTTTCTTCTTGAAGGGAAACGACTTTTACACTGGGTTGCTCATATTCCATATCGAGCGCTAGGGCGTCACCCGAAGGCGCCGATTTTCGACGCTTTGCAGTCAAGAGACCTCCTTTGAATCACAGTTAAGATGGACGCGGTGGGTTCTGTCTTGTGGGGCGCTGCCCCACACCCCGCAAGGGAACGTCGTCCCCTTGACCCCGTATTGGCGGGATGATCACAGGTTTTTCACTCAGACAACTCTGCCGCTTGAAATACCGCGAACACGGGGAGTTTTGTCAACTGCGTGGCTCCTGTCGCGATGGGTAGGGGGCGGAACAGAGGAGCGTCGTGTGTTCGGGGCTTGAGCATACAACACGCGCAGCCCAAAAAGCCGCGATGTACCGATCCGCGCAAGTGCTCGGTCAACGCAGGAGTTTTAGAGGTTGGGGATCTGCCAATCGATCGGGGTTTTCCCTGCCTCTTGGAGAGCATGGTTGATCGCCGAGAAGGGCTTGCTTCCGAAGAAGCCGCTGCTTGCGGACAAAGGCGACGGGTGGACACCCTCGATCACGGTGTGTTGGGGAGAGGTCACAAGGGCGGCTTTTTTCTTGGCGTATCCGCCCCACAGCAAAAAGACCACGCGGTCGGCCTTTTGATTGACTTTGTGGATGACGGCATCCAAAAACTTTTCCCATCCTTTGGACTTGTGCGAGTTGGGCTCGCTATCGCGAACGGTCAAGACGGCGTTGAGCATCAGGACGCCTTGTTTGGCCCAAGGCATCAAGTAGCCGTTGTTGGGGGCATGACAACCCAGATCGTCTTGGAGTTCTTTGTAGATATTTTTCAAGGAGGGAGGAGGCGTAATACCGGGAGAGACGGAGAAACAAAGGCCGTGTGCTTGCTTGGGCTGGTGGTAAGGATCTTGGCCAAGCAAAAAGACTTTGATGCTGTCGTAGGGCGTGGCATCAAGGGCAGCAAAGATCTGTTCGCGTGGAGGATAGATCGTTTGGGTGTTGTATTCTTCTTCAACAAAGGCTTCGAGAGGCTTCCAGTACTTTTTGGAGAACTCATCGGCGAGAAGTGCGCGCCAATCGGCAGGAATCAAGTCTTGTAGGCTCATATCGATCTCCATCGTCAGGATTTGGTTCACAAAAGAAGCCGAGATAGCGTAGCATGGTCAAACGCCAGATCGCGGCACGATCCACAGCACAGATCAACGGACGATCCACACCTGCAAAAAAAGGAGCCTTGCATGTCTTTCACAGTCAACCAAGAAACACAAGACCGCGCCCTTGGGGCATTGCTTGGCGCTTGCATCGGTGACGCAGCAGGGGCCGTCTTAGAGTTTTTAGGCCACAAGCCAAGCCACGCCGAAGTCCAACACGCGCTGACGATGCCGGGTGGAGGCGTGTGGGGCGTGAGTACAGGGCAGATCACCGACGATAGCGAGTTGATGCTTTGCCTCGCACAAGCCTTGGAGCAATCACCGCATTTTTCGTTGGACACGATCGCGCAGATGTATGTGCGCTGGTACGACTCGAAGCCCTTTGATATCGGCCACACAACCAGCGCAGCGTTGGGGGCTTTGCGTCATCCACACTTTGCGAGCGTCGCGCAAGAACAAGGAATCGCTGCGGCGATCAGCGAATCAGCGGCCTCACAAAGCATGGGTTCCAAAGCCAACGGTGGCTTGATGCGTTGTATGCCGATCGGAGTGTGGGGGTACGCGCTCGAAGAAAATACCTTGGCGAACTGTGCCGTCCAAGACACCGCACTGACGCACCCTCACCCTACATGCCAGTTCGCAACAGCGGTGTACTGTATCGCTTTGGCGCATCTTGTCCGAACACCCGACGATACAGAAGGCGCTTTTGCATCTGCCGCCTCTTGGCTAAGCCAACAAGAGCCCAGCCCCGAGATCCCGACCTTGTACCGCGAAGCCCATCAAGAAGTCATGCGTTGGATGTATGAAGCCGCCGAAGGCAAGCTCCCCGCGTTTCAGCCGATGGATGGGTTTGTGCGGATCGCTTGGACACACGCCTTCTACCACTTGCAACAACGCACCCCCTACGAAGAAGCCCTATACACGGTGCTTTTGGGCGGCGGAGATACTGACACCAACGCTTGTATCACAGGCGGGCTTTTGGGAGCAGCCTACGGAGCGGAAGCCTTACCTGCGGCCATGAAACAAGCTGTATTACAAAGTCCCGTCAATCCGCGTTATCCGCGACCTGATTTCCTTCACCCCCGCCATCTTCCGCGCTGTGTCGCCGCGCTCTTGGCCCACGCCCCAACATCTCTCTAGGCCCACGTCCCCCGACATCTCTCTAGTCCCACGTCCCCCGACATCTCTTTGTCCACGCCCTTACGTCGCCTTTGTTAGGCGATCTTGCGACGGCGTGTGACCCACAACAGCGCAAACAACGTGAGCAACCACACCGGTGCTGTTCCCAAGGGCGAAGTCCCCTGACAACCGCAATTGCCGACACCATAACGATCGGGAAGCGTATTGTTGGCTTCGGTGTTTCCGTCGATTTCTTTTTGTCCGTTTTCGCCGTCGTTTTGGTTGCCGTTGTTTTCTACATTGGTTTCCGTGACGACGGGTTCGGAGTTTCCGCCTTCGGGTTGAATCTCATCCCAGTTTGGATTTTCGGGAGGAGGCGTGGTTCCGCCGTAGCATTGGCCTTCTGTGCAGACGTTGCCTTCTGGACAAACGATATTGATGCAGGGATCACCCACGCATTTTCCGTCTTCGCAATAGCGACCGCTATCGCACTTGACGCCAGCACAGGGATGTTGGGTGGGGGGGATGCACTTTCCATCTTTGCAAAGCTCGCCATCCGCGCAAGTGACGGCTTCACAGCCGCTTGGCGTCACGCACTTTCCGTCTTTGCAGGAGTCGCCTTTGGGACAAGTGATATTGGCGCACGTATCGACGCATTGGCCTTCTTTGCAGTACTGGGTGCCTTGACATTTCACATCTTTGCAGGGATCGGCGACGCATTGACCGTTTTGGCAGCTTTGACCTGCGGGACAACCAAGCTGATAGCAGTCTTTCGTTCCTTTGTCTTCGCACTTGCCTTTGACGCAGACTTGGTTGGCCTTGCAGGTGACGTTCGTGCAAGCGTCGAAGCATTGGCCATCTTTGCAATACTGGTCGTTGCCGCACTTGACACGAGAACAAGGATTTTCACGGCACACACCGTCTTGGCAGTAATACCCTCCCGGGCATTCCGTTGTGCATTTCTTGTAGCAGATCCCTTGGATACAAACATCGCACTGGGCGGTGGGTGTATAGTTGTCCACCACACCGTCGCAATCGTCGTCTTTGTTGTTGCAGACTTCGGTTTGAGGCTGTTGAGCGTTGCAAGCGCCCCATTGACCGTTGCTACAGGTCTCGATGCCCGAGCCGCACTTGCTTTGACAAGCGCGTGTGACACCGTTGTCGATCATCCCGTCGCAGTCGTTGTCTTTGCCATCGCATACTTCGGTGGTCGGCTTTGCAGCGTTGCAATTCACCCATTGTCCGGCGCTACAGGTTTCTTCGCCCTCACCGCAAGCCGTCGAACACTTGCGTTTGAGACCTTCGTCGATTTGGCCGTTGCAATCGTTGTCTTTGTTGTCGCAAGTTTCAGGTTGGGGTTGTTGGGCGTTGCAATTCACCCATTGTCCGGCATTACAGATTTCTTCGCCAGAACCACAAGCACTTCGACAAGGACGCTTCAGGCCGTTGTCGATCTTGCCATCGCAATCTTCGTCTTTGTTGTCGCAGGTTTCGGGCTTGGGTTGGGGAGCGTTGCAATTCACCCATTGTCCGCCGCTACAGGTCTCGACGCCTGTTCCGCAGGCCGAATTGCAATTTCGGCTGAGGCCGTCATCGATCTGACCGTTGCAGTCGTCGTCTTTGTTGTTGCAGGTTTCAGGTTGGGGTTGTTGGGCGTTGCAATTCCCCCATTGACCGGAACTACAGACTTGAGTCCCCGGGCCGCAAGGCCCCGCACAAGAACGACTCAGACCGTCGTCGATCTTGCCATTGCAATCGTTGTCTTTGTTGTCGCAGGTTTCGGGCTTGGGTTGAGGAGCGGTGCAGTTCACCCATTGTCCGGCGCTACAAGTCTCAACACCTGCCCCGCAGACGGTATTGCAATTTCGGCTGAGGCCATTGTCGATCTGACCGTTGCAATCGTCGTCTTTGTTGTTGCAGGTCTCAGGTTGGGGTTGTTGGGCTGCAGAGCAAGTGCCCCATTGACCGGCAGAACAGACCTGCGTCCCTGTACCGCAAGGCCCCGTACAAGAACGACTGAGGCCGTTGTCGATCCTTCCGTCGCAATCGTCATCGAGATTATTGCAAACCTCGGCGCTTGCGGCGTTTGCGATGGCAGCCATCGCAGCGTTCAGTTCGCTAGAGTTGTCGGCTTGGTAATACTTGCGCGTCCCAGCCTGTGCGGTTCCGCCGCTGGTGGCCATGTTGTTGAGGCAAGCCGCATCGACACCTGCTCCAAAGCCGATCACGTAGGTCAAGATTCCTTTGGCGTTGAGTGAGGCGACCTGTGTTTGTGCACAAGAGGCTGTTCCGTCCGTAAGAAACATCACAGCACGCTTGCGTGTTGTGACGGGATCGCTTGCGGCCACGGAAGCAAGGTGTTGATCCGCCGTTGTAATCGCGGCGATCAAGTTGGTGCCACCGCTTGGCGAGAGAGCCGCCAGCGAAGCCCGCAATTGTGCGCCACAGTTCGCGCCGTCGGCAACGCACTGCGGGATACCATAACGGACGGTTGCGGTACTATCGAAGGTTTCCAGTCCAAAACGCAGCTTGCCGCTGTATTGCGTGGTAATGGTATTCACAGCGTTCACCGCTGCCGTCCAGTTGGCTCCCCCCATACTGCACGAGCGATCCACCACGATCAAAAGATCGGGGGTTTCGCAAGCTGCGTGCGCTTGGGTGGACAGCATACACCAGAGAAACAAGGACAACCCCACCGCCCCCAAGATACGAATGCGTCTTTTGTGTTCCATGATCGCCTCCATGATCAACATTTTTTGATAGACACCTTATGACTATACGACAAAGCACTTTTCACCCGATATAAAAATTTCGCTCCACGCACAAAAAAGCGGCGGATATACACTGTCTTGCGGTTGTGGGGAGCGCGAACAAAAGCGCGGAGAGCAAAAAAAAGCCCCACCACAAAAAATCTCGGTGGTGGGGCTGAATCACACGAACCTCCAAAGCACGCGGACCATCGGCATTAAGGCGACGATCACAGGGGAGGACTAGGCTTGTCGGCGACGACGCACCAAGACGGGCCACAACAAGAAGAGCAACAGCAGCGAAAGCGGAAGCGTCGTATTGTCGTGGCTGGAACACACACAACCCGTTCCACCTCGGCGGTTGTTGTTGTTCGGATCGTCTGCGTTGTTCGGGTTGTTCGGATCATCCGAATTATTCGGATTATTGGGGTCGTCAGGATTTTTGGGATTGTTCGGGTCATCGGGGTTCGGGTTGTTCGGATCATCGGGATTCGGATTGGTTCCGCCATCACCGGGGTTTGAAGAACCGTCGGGTTTGGGGATATTGGAACCATAGCAGTTTCCGTTAAAGCAGGTCTGTCCTTGAGGGCAGTCGGCCTTAAAGCAAGGATCATCGAGGCATTGGCCGA
>CAUJFU010000162.1 GCA_963169055.1 Myxococcota bacterium | reverse complement strand
AACATCACCGTACTCATCTATCGTCTCCGTGCTTCGTTCCTTGTGGTACTCGCCAATGGGTTGGGGGTTTGTGGGGCGCTGCCCCAAACCCCGCAAGGGACCATCGGCCCCTTGACCCCGTGTTGGCGGAGCGAACCGCAGTTTTTCAAACCAACGACGGCTCCGCTCGAAGTATCGCGAACCACGGGTTTTTTGTTGGCCACATCACAGCGACAAAACCCGCATCTCGCTCAAAAAGAGCCTACAGGTCGATAGAAACGGTCACAAGGTTTGCCCCAGCGCATCACACAGCACCACCGTAGCCTCCGAAGCATCCGCCCATTTCAACATCGATTCGGCCATATCTGCGGCATATCCGCGCAATTCATCATCCGAACAAACTTTGATGCTGCTGTAGAGACAAGCCAAAAGGCGCGTATCTTCGGGGACCAACTTTGCAAACATCGAATCTTTGACGGGATTGGCGACGGGGCGGGCCTGTTCGCCTTGGCCTTGGCATAGGCACAACAAGCCCGCAACATCGAGGCTTTGGCCCGATGCGTTGAAGATGTAGGTTTCACCTTCGCGCCCCCAACGCAGAGAAAGGCGCTCACCCACCCGATCCAAGGCGATCATCGAGATCGGAAGGCCCGATTCGAGCGAGTGCAGGTTGTTGATATCCACAGCGTTGAGGATCATCGGAAAGCCCGTCTGTTGGACGGTTCGCAACAAATACTCTTGGGCGGGTTTGCTGCGACCAGCGGGTTTAAACCCACCTTGGCGGAGAAGATCGCGGATGGCGTTGCGACGATCCTCGCCCCCCGAAAGCCCTTCAGCCAGCACTTTTTTCGCAGTATGTTCACAGCGCGCACGTAATTCGTCGGAGGCTTCGGCCAAACGCACGCCTCGGGCCTCAACCCACGCAGTCCGTAATCCTTGGATCTTGTCTTCCACAGGTATCCGCAACACTTGTCGTCCCTTTCTTCTTCGCAAGAGCGCCCAACGGCTCTTGGGCATCTTGACAACCTCGACGACCTTATCCACACCTGTCCCAAGGTCAAGCCTGCGCAACCCCGCGCCCCACAGACGGAGAGGATGGATCGTGCATACCCTCACGGAATTCTCCTTGGCGACACTTTTGCGCCAACGCTTCTTTTGGATCATCACTACTTTACTCACCCTTGTTTCGGCGCTTTTGGCTGCTCTACCTTTGACAGGGGTTCTGGGCCTCGAATACGGCTTGTTTTTCGGTGCGCCAGCCACTCTATTTTGCGGCCATCTCGCGCTACGAAGCGTCTGGCTACGAAGTCAAGTCCCCGCGCTTTCGCCCGAGCTATGGGGAACAACGCTGCGGATCATCGCAGCAGCCTACATTGCGCTCTCTCCAGCGTTGTTGCTGATCTGCGCCAACGCCCTGCGCGTCCAAAACTGCAACTGGTCCGAAGGCTTCGCTTATTTTGGCCTATTGCCCGCCGTCGGAGTGCTCTGGGGGGCGGCATTTGGGATGGCTTGTGCGCTGATCCCACGCAAACGCCTCGCCGTCACAGCGTTGTATGGTTTGCCGCTGTTGAGTGTGTTGTGGGTGCTTTGGGGAGCGTTTGCCCACCCGCCGATCTTTGCTTACAACCTGTTCTTCGGCTTTTACCCGGGATCGTTGTATGACGAACTGCGCACCATTACGTCCACGCTGGTACTCTACCGACTGTGGACGCTTGCGTGTGCGGTCGCATTGTTCGGATGGATCGCTCTTTGGGCGGGTCGAAGCGGCTTGATTGGAAAGACCCATTATGCTTGGCGCGAGGCGGCATGGTCGCCCTCTCCAGAGGCTCTAGATGGAAGACTTCGTCACACCGGCCTCGTTGAGACCACGCTCAGCGCGACGCTTTGGACCCTCGTTGCAACTTGCGCTGTTGTCTGGGGCTTTTTCAAACGAACGGATCTCGGCTTTGTCCACACCAACGCCTCGATCCAACGTGCGCTTGGTGGGCGCTTTGAAACCCCACATTTCGTTTTGTATTACGATATCGAACGCACACAACCTCGATCTATCGAGCGGCTTGCGCGTGATCACGAGTTCCGCTACCACCAACTTGTTCGCTACTTCGGCCACAAACCCCAACAAAAGATCGAATCGTATCTCTTTGTGAGCGCGGCCCAAAAGAACCGATACATGGGTGCAGAACGCACCATGATCGCCCGACCTTGGGCCTATCAGATGTATCTACACGGCATCGGCTTTCCTCACCCCGTCCTCAAGCACGAACTCGCTCACGTCTTTTCTGCCGCCTTTGGGCATGGGCCTTTTCGGATCGCTGCACAGCATGGAATCCTCCCTCTCAACGCCTTGATCGAAGGGGTCGCCGTCGCCGCAGACTGGGAGCGCGATGACTTAACGCCCCATCAATGGTGCAAGGCGATGCTCGAAAAAGGTTGGAAGATCGATCCCGCCAAGATCCTCGGTCCTGCGGGCTTCTTTCAACAATCCTCCGCGCTGGCTTATCGTGTCGCAGGTTCTTTTAGCCGCTATCTGATCGATCGATACGGCATGGAACGCTACAAACTCGCCTACGGAAAAGCCGAATTCGCCCGCGTCTACCAGCGCTCCCTTGATCAACTCGCCCAAGAATGGCGCAACTTCCTCAAAAACCAAGTCCAGCTTTCCACCGCTGATCGCCATGATGCACACTACGCCTTCCGCAACTTCCGCTCCATCTTCAAGCGCACCTGCCCTCACGAGATCGCCGCCCTACGCAGCCACATCGCCTCCGCCTCGCAAACACGGCGCTACCGCACCGCCCTCGCCCTCCAACAACGCCTTTGCTCCATCGACAACCACCCCTACAACCAACTCTCCACCGCCGACTTACTGCTCACCGCCAAACAATACACCCAAGCCGCCGAACTCCTCGAAACTATGCGCCGCCAATTCCCCCCCAAAGAATACCCCGTCTTCCACAGCCGTATCCTCCAACGACTCGCACAGATCCGCTTTCGACAACACCACACACAACAAGCCGCCGACCTCCTCCAAGCCATCCCCCTCGAAACCCTCCCTTTTCACTACCAACGCGAGATCGCCCTCCGCCGCCGCGCCTTCCAATCTCCCGAGATCACACGCGTGATCTTCGATTATCTCGACCAAGACAACAAGATCGCCCCCTTGCTTGCCCTCCAACGCGCCGCCCTCCAATCTCCCCAACATCCCGACCTCCACTACCTCCTCGGGCGGAGACTCTATTTTGACCGACAATACGCTCTCTCCGAATCCATCCTACAAAAAGCGGTCTATCCACCCGCACTCTCCGCCCTCCCTGTCGAAATCCTCCGAATGACCGCAACATCCGCCTTTTTGCGTGGCGATTATGCCACCTCCGCTCAACGTTTCGCTCAACTCGCAAACCTCAAGATATCTATGCCTTCGGGCCTTCGGGCCTCTGCCATCGACTGGGCCGAACGCGCCCGCTGGGAAGCCCAGATCTACCGCAACCCTCCCACACCCAACAACCCATAAGACAAGATCGCGATGCCTTGTGACGAAAGCTCTCCATTTGTGGCTTGCCATTCCATTCAGACCGCGCTACAACTGCACTCCTTTACTTTGCGTATAACAAGGATCGAACGATGGGTCTGCACGCGCCCCAGATGAGAACAACACCTCCACTCCCCACCACCCCTTGGCCTCCATCCAAACTTGTCTTGCCTTCACTGCCAAGGCGCTCCATACTCCCCCCGTTCTCCGCCCTTTCGGCCCGCTAAGGAAATACGTATGACCCACGCACTCCGTCTGCCCGAAGATATCTGGAACCTCCTCCTCCAAGACCCCAACCACACGCTGGCTTGGGTTCAAGGACACTATCGCGTCGAAGTCCGACTCATCCCTTCTCTCGAAAGCGCCGAACACGACCTCTCCCCCGATCCCCCCCCCACCCACCAAGCCCCCACCCACCAAGCCGCTTCCCCACACGCCCCGTTGCGCATTGGAGGCGACACGCCACGTACATCGCCCGATGCACCGCCCACACGCATGCGCAACACACTCGCCACCAACTACGAACTCGTCTCCGTTCAACGGAATCTCGGCACCGTCAACATCGATATGCTCCTCGATATCTCTTCCGATGATCTCGAAGCCGCTCGGCAAGCCCCACCCTCCGAACAACCCACCAAACTCCCCGCACCACCGACCTCTCACGAACCGATCTTCTCCGTCCCTTCCAACAACCTCCAGCCCGCCACCGTCCCGATCCCCCCCAGCGGCTCCAACCAAAGCCTCCCCGTCATTCAAGGCCTTGCTGTCGAAATCCCCGAAGAGTCTCCTTCGATGGAATTCGAACTCAGCCCCGTCGATGTGGTCGTCGAACAAGAACCACGCCTCTCCTTAACCCAAAAACAAGCCCCCAAACCCGCTCGCATCGCCCAGCCCTTCCGCCTTCTTCGCTCCGCTGATACCCCGATCGTCCTCAAAATGCTCGCAGGCCGTCTCAGCATCCCCCTCGAACAATCGATATCTCTGATCTACCAATGGAAACAAGAACAACATCTGCTTCAACGCGCACAAAACGCACACGTCACCCATCTGCTCTCCGTCCTCCTACCTATGAGCGAATCCGCTTACGAAGCCCCCACCCGCTACATCATCGGCATCCGACGCGATCAACGCTTCTGTCTCTGGCGCAATAGCCCCCTCGGCGACTTCCGCTTTGAAGCCATCCCCAGCGACGGTGGAAACTTCCAAGTCGCCCTCTACCAAGGCGAAGCCCTGCTCACCGAAGACGAATTCACCCAACTCTTCACCAAAAGCGACCGCGAACTCGGACCCAAACAAGCCCAACAAAAAGCCCAACACCTCTTCCAACAAGTCCAAGGACAGCGCGCCATGACCCAAGGCTCTGTCGCCCAAATGATGCACGTCAAAGCACAAGAAGAATTCGCCGCCCCCCAACAAAACACCCTCCCCGTCACCCAAGAACTCCTCAACCGACTCGATCACCACCGACTCCGCGAAGAACCCCAGATCTGGGACACCACCCTTCAACCCGGCGTCGCCGTCCTCACCCAACACGCCGCCGCCCTCTATCAACACGGAACCGCCCAGATCACGGGCGTCCTGATCTGCATCATCGACCGCAAACAATACATGCTCTTCGATCAGCACACCCGACGCTACGTCACCCTCCTCCCCAACGGCACACAACAACTCTTCCTTCGCCGCCGCTAATCTCCCATCCTCCCGCCCCCCCATCATAGCCGATCCATTAGCTGCTTTGGGTTTTTGCCTCGATCAGAGCGAACAGTCCGATAGCTTTTGTGGGGCGCTGCCCCCCCCCCCCCAAGGGAACGATGTCCCCTTGACCCCATGTTGGCGAAAAGATCGCAGGTTTTTCATACCGACGACCCTGTCGCTTGAAGTGCCACGAACACGGGGATTTTTGTCAACTGCGCCACTCCTATCACACCGTCGTCTCCGCGCACCACAGATCACCCTCAACCGTTGCTCAATGGGCTGCTTTGGCTTTTTTTCCTGACGGGATGGCGTGCCAGATCCGCAACAACAACACAAACCCGATCACACCAAACGGCAACAAAAAGATCGGCCAGTACATCCAATCGCGTGTGGTCAAAAACCCCAACGCCACCGATTGCACCGCCGTTCCCAAATACACAAAACCATCGATCAGCCCGACCGCTGTGGCCGCCCCCTTGCGCCCACCAAAGTCCATTGTTGCCGTCCCGCTCAACAAACCGTGTGTACCGATCACCGACATCGACATCAAAAACACGATCAAGCACAACCAAAACGGATTGACCGCCAAATGCGGTGCGATCGGCAAGATCCGCGCATCACCCGCCCGCATCACTTTGTGCGATTGATCGAGGTGGATCGTCATCGGCTTTCCTTCACGGACGATCGATATCGCCAAACGCCCCACCGACTCGATAGGCAACGAAACTGCCGAAACAACGGCTTTTCGATGCGCTCGACAAGTACACTTCTTTGCATCCCACGCCGAGCCTTGTTGACAACGCGAAGGAACACAACGGATCGCCCGCCCCACTTGGCTCCACTGCTTGATATCTTTTTGCTCGTTTACACCAACGATGCGATCTCCCGCCTTGAGCGGATACGTCGCTTTGTCCTTGGCATCGACGCGACCCACCACGTTGGTGTCCCCCCCCATCGTCGCC
Source organism: Myxococcota bacterium (assembly GCA_963169055.1). Classification (GTDB taxonomy): domain Bacteria; phylum Myxococcota_C; class UBA6777; order UBA6777; family UBA6777; genus JAKLKB01. The sequence goes on along the minus strand of CAUJFU010000162.1, from coordinate 2,383 downwards.
AACATAAACAACGACGCCACCACCAACGATGCGTACAACAAACCCGCCACAGGAGCCCGACGACTCTGGAAGATCAAGTCGCTCATCCACCCCGCAAGGTTCCCACCCACCACACCCGCCACCATCAAGATCCCCCCCCAGCCCCCTTGGAGAAACGGAACCAAAAACAACACTCCCCCCATCAACGTCGCCCAGCCAAAAGATTTCTTCTTTTGACGCAGCGCGTACGACACCGCAAAAGATACCGCCGCCCCCACAAAAAAGGGCAAGACTGTATACACCCAATTCCCCCAATCTCCGCGCCTTACAAAGTGCGTCGAAGGTAGCACCCACACTTCTTTCGCGTAGATCGGGAACCAGTGCATCACACCGTTTCGCAACACCCCCGTACAAAACTCGATCAGTCCGACCGTAAGGATGATCGGGTTGGTCAAGACCCGCAACACGATATCCCGCAACGTCACGTCGCTCTCTTCGCCGCTGCTTGCATCGCCTGTGTCAAAGTCCTCATAACCCGCATCGCTCGGCTGATCCTTCAACACAAGCCACTCCACCACAAATATCGCAGCCATCAAGATCGCAGGCCCCCAAAACACCCACCACGTCGGCTTGATCGCGCCCTTGCCCGGCCCCAAAAACTCCAACAGCCAGCCGTTCACCGTAAAAGCCAAAAAGATCCCCGACGAGATCATCGTCCCAAAGATCCCCGAAAATCCGCCCCGTTCGCGCACATGAAACCAATGCGAATTCACCTTGACGATCGCCACCGCCCCAAAACTCTGAAAGTACATATTCACCGCATAAAGCAACGACATCGTGTGGGTGATGCTATCCGTAGAGGGCGGAACCTTCGCCATCAACACCGATTGGATATACATCCCCATCAACAGATTCATCACTCCCGATCCCGCCAAAGCAAGCAAGATCGCACGCTTCCCCCCCATCTTGTCCGTCAGCGGGCCGTTCACGAGAAACGCCACACCATACGCTAACGCACCAAAGAAAAAGATCAAGCCAAACGCCTCTTTGGTCATCAAACCGCCCAGTTCATTCTTCGAGACGGTCAGATTGTAACGACCCATATAAAGCAACGCATACGAGAGGCCAAGCGGAAACCAGTTGAAAAAACGACGCACACGAAACGCCGCGCTGTGATCGAACGATGAACTCATGAAGCTCCTCAAAAGATCTCGTGACGAGGGTCTTTGCCAAAAAAGCTGCCGCTTCCTTAGCCCGCCACTCTCCTCAAGACAAGCCCCCACCGCCCTTTTCCGCAACAACCTCTCCCCACCCCGCAACACACCCGCATCTTCTTTGCAACGATCTTGGAACTTTTTTCCCCCACACGCCACCAACGCCACATCACAACGCGGCGGCAAGAACGCCACCAACACCACATCACAACACGGCAAGAACGCCACAACACCCAAGCGCTCTCGCCAGACAGTAGGAGTATCCAATGCCACGCAAACACCGAGAAACCGAAACCATCGAAGAAATCAACATCATGCCCCTGATGAACATCATCATGCTACTGATCCCCTTCCTCATCATGAGTACCGAATTCGTCAAGATCGGTGTAATTAACGTCAGCGCCCCATCCACTTGCGCTTCGTGTGGTGGAAAAACCGAGCCGATCATCCGCCCACCCGCCCCGCTCAACCTCACGCTCAACCTCACTCCCCAAGGCGTCACTCTCCTCACACGCGGCGCTCGTATCCCCCAAGGATGCGACCTCACCCCCAAAGGCATCACCGCACACTCCGAAGCACTCACCTTCCCCAACTATCGGCCACAACAAGCCTCTGCCCTGCGCGCTTGCCTTCTCAAGATCAAAGCCCTCTTCCCCCAAGAAGACAAGATCATCGTCATGGCCGACCCATCGATCCCCTACCACAAGATCATCGAGCTCATGGACATCTCCCGCGAAGCCAACAACAAAGCCCTCTTCCCCCACGTCATGCTCTCCGCTGGTGTCCTCTAATACGATATCCGTGAGAAGGTACACAACGGATCGCATCGACCCGTTGTAAATGCCCTTCGGTCGGGCAGCCACAGGGGGCTGCCCCTACATCTTTCGTGGACGCGATGGGCGGATTTCGTATAACACATCCCTTCGGCTCAATACCCCCATCCCTTCGGCTCAATACGCCACAACCACTCGATCACAAATCGCCCCACTCGATCACAAGCCGCTCCGCTCGCTCTCCCCGTCGTTTGTCCCACACATCATACAATATCCGAGCGATGTGTGATCGTAAGATATTGCGTAGACGCCCGATTCTTGGGCAGCCACAGGGGGCTGCCCCTACACCGTTACAGTAACACTATGGGCGGATTTCGTATCACCACTTCCCTACAACAACGGGACTTTCCAACGGTA
>CAUJFU010000161.1 GCA_963169055.1 Myxococcota bacterium | reverse complement strand
GCGAGCCAAACTCAAAGAAACTTCTTCGGATGCCCCCGAACCATCGAAGGAACAGCCGTCTTTTGACGCAACCGGTACGCCTAACGAGTAAAAGACCCATGCGCCAAACGAGTCCGCGCAGAAGCAAGAGATAAAAACCCTCGTGCTCTTGGTACTTCAAAACAGGCGGCTTTCTCTTCGCGAGAAAATCTATACAAAAAGCCCAGTGTTCGCGGTATTTGAAAATAGGCGTCTTTCTCTTTACGAGAAAATCTTGCAAAAAAAGCTCGGTGTTCTCGGTACTTGAAGATAGGCGGCTTTCTCTTTGCGAGAAAATCTTGCACAAAAAAAGCCGTGTTCGCGGCACTTCAAGCGGAGCCGTTGTTGGTTTGAAAAACGCATGTTGGTCCCGCCGACACGGGGTCAAGGGGCGAACGTCCCTTGTGGGGTTTGGGGCAACGCCCCACCAAACCAAACCAAGCCCAAAAAGCCCGTTCCCAAAGCCCAAAAAGCCTGTTTGATGACAGCCATCAAACAAAAAAGGAGACAGAGATGTCAAAAGCCCATGCAATGCCGTTGATTGAAAACAAGCCCGCTGTTCCGAAAGAATTTAACAAGATCGCACGGCGCTATGATCTTGCGACGTTTCTTAACCAAGGCTACAGCGAAGATCTGCGTTTGAGCGCGAAGCGGATGGGGCTGCGCGGAGATGAGCGTGTGTTGGATCTGTGCTGTGGGACGGGCAAGTCTACACGCGCTTGTTTGGAAGCCCTGCCGAACGGGCAGGTGGTGGGGGTGGATTTTTCCGAGGGAATGTTGTCGGTGGCGCGGGAGAATCTGCTTGCGACATACGGAGAGCGAGTGTCGTTTCAACTGCAAGATGCGATGGCGCTGGACTTTCCAGACGAGTCGTTTGATGCGATCTACATGGCGTATGGGATTCGCAATATGTCGGATGCCGAGGCGTGTTTGCGCCAACTGTATCGTTTGCTCAAGCCCGGTGGGCAGGTGTGTTTCCATGAATACTCCTTGGCGGAGCGTTGGTATGCGCGGCCTTATTGGTGGGTGTTGGGGTATGGCTTTGTGGTGCCGTTTTGCACCGTCTTGACGGGGACATCGCGTATCTTTCGCTACTTGATCAAAAGCGTCGATCGCTTTTTGCGACCCACCGCTTTTGTGCAAGCCCTCGAACGAACGGGCTTTGTGCGTGCATCTGCGCAGCCCTTGCCTTTTTGGCGAGCGCCGATCTTGCACACCTTTCGCGCTTACAAGCCCGAACATCTCCCTACAACGGGAAAATAGACTGCTATTTCGAGAAAAACAGGAAATTCGGGCGTAGTGGTTGTGCAAAGCAAGGAGCAGAGATGGCAAAAGAATCGTTTGGAAAGCGTTGGATTCGTGAGCGATTGGGTGGGTACAAACAGCAGATCAACGTGGTTGAAGCAGACAAACCCGTACAGATGAGAAAAGCCCGACGGGCGGCAGTGATCGGGGGTGGGATCGCGGGGATCTCTGCTGCATCGCATCTTGCCGAGCGGGGATTTGGAGTGGCGCTGTTTGAAAAAGAGTCGTATCTTGGCGGAAAAGTCGGCTCTTGGAAAGCGGATGTGGGAGGCGGTGTCGAGATGCAGATCGAACACGGCTTTCATGCTTTCTTTCGCCAATACTATAACTTTCTGGATTTTTTGAAGCGGATCGGTGCGGAAAAATACTTTGAGCCGATCGATGATTATCTGATCCTGACACAAGCTCACGGCAACTTTAGCTTCCAAGGCATCGACACCACGCCGATCTACAACTTGTTGTCGATGGCGCGCAAGGGCATCTACAGCTTGCCGAGGATGGCGCTGAATCCAAAAGCGCAAAAGATGCAGGCGTTGTTTCGCTACGAGCCAGAAAGCACCTTTGCGCAATACGATCAGGTGTCTTTTGCGGATTTTGCGCGTTCGGCGGCCTTACCCGATCGATTGGTGCGGATCTTTACGAGCTTTGCACGAGCGTTTTTCTCGGAGCCCTCGCGGATGTCGATGGCAGAGATGATGAAAGGGTTTCATTTTTATTTTCTGAGCAATGATCTGGGCTTGTTGTATGACTACATGAACGAAGACTTTGCGGTGTCGCTGCTTGGGCCTGTGTTTGCGCATTTTGAAAAGCATGGCGTCTCGTGGCATCTCAACACGCCTGTTGAATCGGTCGAGCGAGAAGGCAAGGGATACCGCGTCAATGGCGTGCCGTTCGATGATCTGGTGATCGCGACGGATGTGGTGGGAACAAGGAAGGTCGCGGAAAAAAGCCCGTGGTTGCGCGAAGAAGCACCCGCACTCGCTGCGCAGATGTCCTCGTTGCGTCCGTCACAGCGATACGCGGTGCTGCGGCTGTGGTTGGATCGCGATATCCGATCGGATCTTCCGATCTTTTTGTTTACGGATCGCGAAGTTCTGTTGGATTCGATCTCGCTGTACCATCGGATGCAAGGGACTTCCCGACGCTGGGTCGAAGAGAACGGAGGGAGTGTCATCGAGTTGCACTCGTATGCTGTTCCTGACACGATCCGCGATCAAGAAGAAGCACGAGCGCAGTTGATTCGGGAGTTTGAGACGTATTTCCCTGAGATCAAAGGGGCGGTGATCCGTCACGAGTACATGCAGTTTCGGCAAGACTTTGCTTCGTTTGCGATCGGTGAATATGCGCGCCGTCCGACCGTGCAGACGGAGATATCCAACTTGTTTCTCGCGGGAGATTGGGTGCGGTTGCCTTGCCCTGCCATGTTGATGGAAGCAGCCCACACTTCGGGGATGATCGCGGCGAATCACTTGCTTTCCGCGCAAGGTCTGCAACAATACCCCGTCTATTCGATTCCTTTGCGTGGTCTTCTTGCGCCGCATCGGAAACAAGGTCTTCGTTTGCTCGCTGCCGAACAGCGAGCCGTTGGTTAATCGGTGTTGGTGGTTTCCGTACGCCAACACCCCAGACAAAGGAGCGTTGGCGTCGGATGAATCGTTATACGATGACGATTTTGTTGCTGTGTTGCAGCAACGTGTTTATGACGTTTGCATGGTATGGGCATCTGCGCAATATGTCGCATCGCCCGTGGGTTGTCGCGGCGTTGGTGAGTTGGGGGATCGCACTTTTTGAATATCTCTTACAAGTTCCTGCCAATCGTATTGGTCATGAAGTCATGACTGTCGGACAGCTCAAGATCCTGCAAGAAGTAATTACGCTGACGATCTTTGTGCCATTTGCGATCTTTTATATGAAAGAAAAACCGACATTGGATTATCTGTGGGCAGGACTTTGTTTGTTGGGAGCCGTGTTTTTTATCTTTCGCAGCAAATTGTTCTGAATGGACGCCCATGACAAAGGCGGAGGATGGGGTGATTCATGGAATTTTTGCGAACACACTTTTTTTGGATCGATCTGGTGATCGGATTTTCTTTTCCAGCATTTTTTTATTTCTTGTACAAGACAGGAAATATCGAGAGATGGGTTTGGACGTTTTTTTGGGTAGGCGTTGGGTTCGGGTTGTTGTGGGAAATCCCGATCTTTTTGCTAAGCACAGAGAATGCAACATACCCGATAATACGATACCTTCAACCATTACCTGTCCATTACCTGATCGTGATGGTCTGTCATGCGCTGTGGGATGGTGGGCTTTTTTTGATGGGAATTGGTCTTGTTTTTGTTTTTGTTTTTTCGCCATCCGCACTCAGGCGGTTCTCTTGGAAGGAACTGGCGATCTTTGTGGTGTGGGGGCAGCTTTCGGCGCTGTCCGTTGAATTATTGGGCATTTTCAATGATGGATGGGCGTATATCCCGGGTTATTGGTGGAATCCAACACTTTTTCAAGTGAAGCAACAATCTCTGACTTTGTTTATCCTCTTTGTTTGGTTTGCGGCTTCTATTTTGTACTATTTGATTCTGATTCGATTTCACCAGAAAAAACGGATATAAGAGTGACTCATACGATATTCGAGAGAAGAAGGGGAAGGGTCGGTGCGATCCGCTGTAAACGCCCTGTTGTTGGGCAGCCACGGGGAGCTGCCCCTACGTTTTACGACCACATAATGGGTGAATTTCGTATGATATGGAGAAAAACGAGGGGGGGATTGGGGATCTTTTCGGAGAGTGCCTTGTGTAAAAGTAGCGTGGTGGAGAAACGCTTACAGGTAGCGTTTGGCCCAAGAAGGGATGGGGCGGCCAAGATCGCGATCGGCATCGGGTCGGCTGCCGCTTAGGCCATCGCCGCCCCAGCCGTATTCGGAGACTTGGGAGCGGGCAGAGCGGGAGAGATCGCGGTCGCCGATGGCGATGGCGTGGATGTGGGGAGAAAAGGTGTCGTGTCCGCGTCCACGGCTCCATGCGGCGAACCCTGCTTGGCGGAGACTGCGTACCATATCATCGACAACACCGCGTGAGTGCATGACGGTGCGGATATCAAGGGCGCCCCCGCCGTCGTGGGTGCCAGCGCTTCCACTTACGCCTCCCGGGTTATAAGAACCTTGGCTGAAAGAGAATTGGAAGTTTTCGTGGCCGTGTTTTTTTTCCATGATCTCTTCGGCACGGCGGAGCATCTCGACGGTGCGTTTGTTCATGGTGGCACCGCGAAAGTTGACGTGGCTATAATCGGCGGTGGGGGGCTTTTGGTCGAATTGTTCAAATCGGCTGAGGGGAGTATCGGGGTTTTGAAGGACTTCTTTTCCTTTTTCAAGGGCCGCCCATGTTTTGGGTCCGACGTTTCCGTTGACAGGGAGTCCTGCGTCTCGCTGGAAATCTCGGACGGCGTTTTCGGTCATGGGGCCAAATGCGCCGTCGACAGGGCCGGGATTGAATCCGAGTTTTTTGAGTCGGCCTTGAAGGGTTTCGACGTGTCGGCCTTTTGCGCCTTCTTGGAGCGTGACGTCGGGCGCATCAAAGCCGTCTTTGGGGGCGGAGGGGGGAGTGGGCTGTGTCGGTGGTGTCGGTGGTGTCGGTGGATGGGGTGTATTCGGTTTGGCTTTTTCGAGGGCTGCCCATGTTTTGGGTCCGACGATGCCGTCGACGTGCTCGCCGGCGTCTCGTTGGAAAGATTTGACTGCTTTTTCCGTTTTGGGGCCAAAGTCGCCGTCGATCGGGCCGGGATCGAATCCGAGTTTTTTGAGTCGGCCT
>CAUJFU010000160.1 GCA_963169055.1 Myxococcota bacterium | reverse complement strand
GGGGCGGTTCGGGAACCGCCCGCGCAGGCAACAACGGCCTTTTTCGTATCGGTATGACAGTTCAGTCTCTTTTCTTCACCCGATGCCCGTGGGGTGATACGAAATCTGCCCATGCCAGAACTCCCCCGCTGGATGGGCTTTACAGACAATGTGTCCGAGTGTTAGCCCCCTGTTGCTGCCCGATCACAGGGCGTCTACAGCGGATCGCACGACCCTTCGATCACACTTCTCTCGGAACTCGTATCCCTCCCACAGAAGCCATCCGAAATCCTAGAGGCATCACGCCAACGCGATCTGATGCGCTTGCCAAAAAGGCAGCAGCTTTTCGCGCAAGAGTTCCTCCGCACGTTGCAGATCGACTTGTTCGACGCGCTCGATCCCTGCGCATAGCTCTCGCAAGATCGCTTGTTGGATCTCACCAGCTTGTTGTGCCCATCGATACGGGATCAACGAATGCGTCACCATCGAGTACCGCGACAAGTACAGCGTTGGAAACATCCGTCCCAACAGCCCTTCCACAGCTTTTTGCAACAAGAATCCCTGATCGCCGACTTTGTCGCGCATCTCCACAAAGTTTTCCAACGCCAACGCCGCGATCGCGTCACCGTTCGGCTTGCGTTCCTGCGTAAAGGCTTCAAATAACCGCGCACGCGGCTGTTCTTGCATCTCCTCCATCAGGTCATCCAAACACAAACAATCCTCAAACCCGCAATTCATCCCTTGCCCAAAAAAAGGCACGATCCCATGCGCCGCGTCCCCCAACAGCAGCACCCGATCTCCCACGTGCCAAGGCCCGCTATACACCGTTCCCAACAACCCCACAGGATTCGCCTGAAACGAAGCGACCAAGGTCGGGATCTGCGCCACAACATCTGGAAAATATCGCAGAAAATACCCCAACACAGCTTCTTTTGTGTCCAGCGCCGCAAAACTCAACGGGCCTTCATTCGCCAAATACAGCGTCGCCGTCATGCTGCCATCTTGGTTCGGCAAGGCCATCAACATGTGTTCGCCACGCGGCCAGATGTGCAACGCCCGCAGATCAAGACCATCTCTCCCCTCCTCTGCCGCTGGAATCAAAAGCTCCTTGTATCCGTGAGAAAGAAACTCCACGCGCTCCGTCACATACGCTTGTTCGACCAACGAACGGCGCACCGCTGAACCCGCCCCATCCGTCGCAAAGATCTGTTCCGCCCGCACCACCCGATCCCCAAAGACCAACTCCCCCGAAACCACATCCACACGCTCCAAGACGCACTCAAAATGTAGTGTCGCCCCCGCCCTTTCCGCATGTTCCAACAAAAGAGCGTTTAATTCAGATCGCGATACAGAGTAATTGCATTGTGTATCGTCCTTGCTGTACGACTGATACACTTGTCCACCTTGCAGATCGTGGATCATTCGACCATACACAGGCACTGTGATCGCCAACACGGCCTCGCGAAGCCCCACCCGCTCCAATGCAGCGAGACCTCGGGATGTCACAATCAAGTTAATCGATCGCCCCCCATCCACCGAGCGTTTACGCATATCAGGGCGCTTCTCAAACACATGCACAGACATCCCACGCTGCCGCAAAAAAATCGCCAACAGCGATCCGACCAGCCCCGCTCCCACGATCACCGCCTCGCCGCGCATCTCACTCATCAAATTTTGCTCCATATAGGACTGACACAGCTAGACTTCGTCTTGTGGGGTGAAACCCCACGCCCCACTTCCTTAGCGCGGCTCCCTTGACCCCGTATTGGCGAAAAGATCGTCGTTTTCCAAACAACGACTCTGTCGCTTGGGCGTTCGCGAACACGGCTTTTTTTGGCAACTGCGTCGATCTTATCCGTACATAGGGTATTTTCAATAATAGACAGCCGAAACCTAGAGCATTTCCGCCAACAAGCAGCGGAAGATATCGAGATAACTCACCACTCCCAACAACTGCCGCGCCTCGTTGACGACAGGGATCGAACTGAGCTTGTTGTCCAACATGATCTGCATCACCTGTTTCAGCGATGCTTCGGGCGAGACCGTCACCGTTTGACCGCGCATCAGATCGCTCACCCACTCGTCCAGCTTGGCCTCAAGCCCCGCGCCGTCATCGTGGATATCCCGATCACTCAAATACGCCACCAACTCGCCCTCATGCACCACAGGGATATGCCGAATCCCCGTCGAAAACATCCAATCCCGCACTTCGCGCAGACGATTGTTCACTTGGGCCGTCACAGGGGACGTCGTCATCACATCTCTTGCCAACATCGCAGCCTCCTTACGCTGTGTATCTTGTGCGCTGTGCTGGAGCAAACAGCACATACTTCGACGCACGATACTTCTACATTACCGCTTTGCACACAAATGCAACGCCTCACCATCAAGGGGGATACTGATCGATGTCAAGAGAGCAGCCCTCCACACATACGGGCCTCTAGACAATCTGAACCTGCTCCTCCTACACTCCACCTGCTCTCGCACAAACATCGTCTGCCTCACCACAACACAGAGCAAGACTTTTTCCAGACAAAGGAGCGTGGTTGTATGAAATTCGGAATCTTTGGGACAGGAATGGTCGGACAAGCCATCGGTAGCAAACTTGTTTCTCTCGGACACAGCGTCAAGATGGGCAGTAGACAAGCAGGCAACGAAAAAGCCGTCGAATGGGTTCAAAAAGCCGGCGCAGGCGCTTCAGAAGGCAGTTTTGCCGATGCAGCGGCGTTTGGGGAGATGCTCTTTCACTGTGGACTCGGGCACGCCGCTCTCGATATCCTCCATGCCGCAGGTACCGACAACCTCAAAGGAAAGATCTTGGTGGATATCACGAATCCACTCGACTTTTCCAAAGGCATGCCACCCACTCTCTTTGTCTCGGGCAACGACTCTCTCGGCGAACGCATCCAAGCGGCTTTTCCCGAAACCAAGGTCGTCAAGTCGCTCAACACCATCGGCAATCCCGTGATGATCGATCCCGCAAGACTTGGAGCGGATCACGATGTCTTTGTCAGCGGCAACGATGCCGACGCCAAGGCCCAAGTCACCGCGTTGCTCAAAAACGGCTTCGGTTGGAAAAGCGTGATCGATCTCGGAGATATCACGACCGCACGTGGAACAGAATCTTATCTCTTGTTGTGGATACGCCTCTGGGGATGCCTTGGCTCCGCCGATTTCAACATCAAGATCGTCAAACCCTCCTAAACTCCCGTCTATCCCGCCCCTCCGTCCTCACCGACAGAAAGGTCTTCCCAAAAAGCCCAAGCCTACGACCGCGCCATCACCACCGCCCACACAAATCCGCTCTTGAGTTTTGATGTACCGTAGCCTACGACCACACAACCACTACCCCCACGCCCGCAGAAAGGTATCCACGATGTCAGCCCACCGACTCGATACATCTGTCCCTCCCTATCACATCGTCCATCCCACCGCGCCGCTTCGACCGATCCTTGTGAGCGTCCCTCATTGTGGAACCGCTTTCCCTGACGATATCCGCGATCTCTACGCGCCACAACACACCCAACATCCCGAAGATACCGATTGGTTTGTTCATCAACTGTACGACTTTGCCCCACATCTCGGCATCACTCTGATCTACGCCCACTACAGCCGCTATGTGATCGATATCAACCGCGACCCCGAAGGCAAGCCTCTTTACAACGATGGCCGCGTGATCACAGAACTGGTTCCGACACGCACATTTGCCGATCAACCCCTCTATCTCGGCGCTCCCCCCGATCAACACGCCATCCAAGAGCGCAAAACCCGCTATTTTGAACCCTACCACCAACAGATCGACCTCTTGATCACACAACTCCGTCAACAATTCCCTCGCGTCTTGTTGTGGGATGCCCATTCCATCCGTCGATACGTCCCCACCATCCGCACCCAACCTTTCCCCGATCTGATCCTCGGTGACCAAGATGGAAAAACCGCAGCATCCGCCTTGATCGAGCTAGCTCAAACACACCTATCCAACGGCCCCTACGCTCTTTCTCACAACGAACCCTTCAAAGGTGGCTACATCACCCGTCACTTTGGCCGCCCCCATCAATCCGTTCATGCCCTTCAATTGGAAATGGCCAAAACGCTCTACATGGACGAAGACACCACCACCTACGAACCCACACGCGCTCAAACCATTCGCCAGATCCTTCAAAATACACTGATCGCGCTTGCCGATCTCCTTGAGTCTTCTGCAACCTTGTAGATATCTTCTCACTTGATTCTTCTGCAACTTTGTAGATATCTTCTCACTTGATTCTTCTACAACCTTGTAGATATCTTCTCATACAATAGAGGCAATGTCGTGAACCAAAACCCCCGTGTTCGCGGCCCTTCAAGCGACAGCGTCGTTTTTCGATCAAGCGATGCTGTCTTCGCCGATACGGGGTGAAGGGAGCCGCGCTCCCTTCTGGGGTGTGGGGCAACGCCCCACAGAACAAACCCCAACGGCATCCATCCTCGACAAGAAAATTTGATGGAGGTTTTTGTGTACTACCGCATCCTTCGTTTTGACGCACTGTGGGATACCACCCAATGGATCACACCCGCCTACGTCGCCCTCGATAGCAAGGGCATGATCGCCGCTGTTTCCACCACACCTGCACACGATCAACCTGCCGAGCGCATCGCAGGTTTCGCTTTACCGGGCTACCACAACGCACACTCGCACGCTTTCCAATACGCGATGGCCGGTCTTGCAGAACATCTCCCCACTCATGCCCTTGAGGATGACTTTTGGACATGGCGAGAAACCATGTATCGGCTTGCGCTGACCGTTTCGCCCGATGCAATGGAAGATATCGCCGCGATGCTCTACGCACAAATGGCTGCTTGTGGTTATACTTCGGTCGCAGAGTTCCATTACCTTCATCACGATACAAACGGCTATCCCTACGAAAACAAGGCTGAGATGGGGCAGCGACTGATCGCTGCTGCCGCTCGTGCAGGCATCAAGATCACGCTGATCCCCACGTTTTATCAGCGCGGAGGTTTCGGAAAACCTGCCCAACCTCAACAACGTCGCTTTGTCTCCGCTTCCGTCGAAGACTTTTTCGATCTGCTTGAAAGCAGCCGAACAGCGGTCTCTTCTGCGGATCATGCACGCCTTGGTGTGGCTGTTCACTCTCTACGCGCCGCCACCGCCGAAGACGCACAGACGATCTTTTCCCAAGCCGATCCAACGCTCATCCGCCACATTCACGCCTCCGAACAACAAAAAGAAGTCGATGATTGCCTTGCCCATCTCGGCGAAAGGCCCGTCGCTTGGCTACTTCAACACCTACCTCTGGATGCGCGCTACCACTTGATCCACGCCACACACATCCTCGATGAAGAAGCCCGCGCACTCGCCCAAAGCGGCGCTCATGTCGTGCTTTGCCCTTCCACCGAAGGCAACCTCGGGGATGGCTTTTTCCCACTACGCACCTTCATGGAAGCTAGTGGACGCTGGAGCATCGGCACAGACAGCCACATCGGGATCGATCTGTGCGAAGAACTCCGTTGGATGGATTATGTGCAGCGCCTACGCCGCCAAAAACGCAACCGCCTCTGCATCCACGGCGACCAAGACAGCGGCCAGATCGCACTCCAATACGCCATCCAAAACGGACGCGCCGCCAACGGCCACACCGCACCGCCCTTTGCCATCGGCCAACCACTTGATGCTGTGGTCTACGATGCCCACCATCCTCTCCTTGCAGCCGCCCCCTCCGAACGTCGCCTCTCCACCATCGTGTACGCCTCCGATGCTTGCGCTCGCCTCGGGACGCTCGTCAACGGCCAATGGATCGTCCATCACAGACAGCACCGACACCAAGACGCCCTCCGCACCGCCTTTTTACGCACACTCCACTCTCTCCAAGCCTAGCCCCCCCCCGTTCAGAGAAAACGCCCACACACCCGATATAGGACTTACGCAATTGGATGATTTTTGTGGGGTGCCACCCCACACCCCGCAAGGGACTGTCGCCCCTTGACCCCCGTGTTTGGCGAAAAGATCACCGCTTTCCAAACCAACGATGCTCTCGCTTGAAGCACCGCGAACACGGCTTTTTTTGTCCACTGCATAAGTCCTATCGATAACCGAACATCAGGATATCGTACCACGCCTCTCGAATTACGGCGCATGCCAACGAAACGACCGAATCCACGGCCTTGATGTCCATGTAAACAGCGGCTCTTTTGCAAGATCCACCGTCGGATCGATCAATCGCTGCATCGGCCGCCCGTTGAGGGATGCAAAAGCTTCTGCTCGGACTTCGACAGGCCCAATGCCTCGGCGCGCAAAATCACCCACCAGCCAGTGCGCAAAAGACAAGATCATATCGGGCTGTGTGGACATCATCTTGTGTTGCAACGGCGTGAGATGCGCACGCGGACTGACCAACCAGCGCCGACCACTCGATCGATGCGAGACCCAAAAGGTCACAGTACCCGTCTTTTCCATCAACATCACCTTCCACGAAAACCGATACCCCTGCTCCGTCCAACAAACATCCCGACCGTACAGGTGATGACGCAACGGAAACAACATCTGCCACAACGCATACACTCCCACCGCAACATAAGCCAAACGCCGTCTCCATCCCCATCGCATCGCAGCTTCTTGATTCGCAGAGCTCGCTGGATCCACGACCATCTCCGAAGACGACGAACCCTCCGACGTTTTAGCGTTTCCCATGCTCACTTCCATCTGCGCAGACAACGAGCCCTCCGACGTTTTAGCGTTCTCCTTGCCAACTTCCATCTGCTCAAAGTACGGATATGCCGACGTCTTACCGTTTTCCATAATCGTGACCGTCTGCGCAAAGGACGGATATGCCGACGTTGTAGAGCCTTTCTGTGGGGCTTGTTCCTTTGTCCACCATCGACGAACCCAAACATACACACGACGCGGTGTATCGGGAGGAAAGAACAGCGCAGCACTCAGGATCATCACCCAAGGAAAGATCCCAATCAAAAACAGCTTCCACGTCAGCAGATGAAAGACGATCACCGCGCCATACGCCCACAACCGCGTCCGCGACCACAACAAAAACCCCACCACCGTCAAATCAAAGATCGCCCCCCCCCAACTCATCGCCAGCGCCACCCACGACTGCGCAAACCACGGCCCCAACAAGGGCAGATCGGTATGCGCCCCCAACCAGATCCGCAACGGTTGGCCGTACACCAACCAATCCACCTTGAGCTTGGCCACCCCCGCAAAAAAATACACCACCCCCACTTGAAAACGCAGCAACCACAAACACCAGCGCGGCAAAGATTCCCGCCGCACCGAAGTATGACGCAAAGCATCCAACGAATACGCCCCATGCAACGGCACAAACAGCATCAAAAAACATACAAGGCTCACGAAATAGTAGTGGTTCAGATACGTGGTCTTGTCGATCAGTTCGGCGTATGTGAACAACACCAAAAAGCCCAACACAGACCAACGGTACCACGCCCCCACCATGATCCCCACCGCACACAAGCCCATCCCCGCAAATTGCCACACCATCCACGAACCCGACCACGCCCGCACCCATCCCAAACCCTCATAAGGAAAAAATAGCTTCGGCTGTTGGTATAATTGAAAGATCCAATCATACAAAAAGAAGCGCAGCACGCTCACACACAACAGCCCCCCAAAAACGATCCGCCAAATCGCCAACAACGAGATATCCACAGGTGCCTCAACATGCCGCCCGAACCGCTCGAACCAGCCCCGCATTTGTCCTCCGTCCTCAGTCTCCGTCGTTATCCGTAAAATTCAAAACCGTCCCAAGAGCGCTGCTGACTTCAGTTGCAAGGATTTTTCGCAGCTCCATTACAGCCTGATATGCCGCTTCCACTTTTGCATTTTCGGACAAAAGGGCCTGTTGGAGCGGGGGCGGGATCGCCGAGAGGGCTTCTTGGGCGGCTTGAAACTGCGCTTTCACTTTGGTCGCAACCGTCCCATAACCCCGCGATCTCAGCAGATCATACAGAGAAAGCCCCGTTTTTCCATTGTAAGAGCATCCATACAAAGCGGCCAACCCTTCGAGGTTTGCGAGGATCGCTTCTTTGGAGAGTTTGCCCCACAACGACTCGACTTGGGTGGGCTGCGGTGCGGTGCTTCCGCTCTTTTTTCCGAGCGGTACGGCCAGCTTCATCTGTTCAAGGTTTTCCGCCCAATATACGCTCTCGTTGATGAGCTGATCGACAGGCGCTTGCAACGTTGCAAACGCCTTGGAATCACGACCTGCCTCAACCATCTCTCGGCCAAAGTTTCCGCCGTCTTTTCGCCACGCTTGGCCGTACGCTGCGGAACGACCTTCAAAGCTCGTCAAAGCCGCCAATAAAAACGCACACTGACGGCCCCCTTGTTGCGTATCCCCTTGCAATCGCTCCCATGCAGGCTTTTCACGGTCAAAGATCAAATACTCGATCGCCGTAAGTCCCCGTCTACTCGAACCCAAGGTGTCCTCGATGTACTTCACATCCAAGACATCTTGGCTTGCGAGAGCTTTCTCAACGCCTTCGCTTTGCAACGGCCACCAATCCACATAAGACCGCGTGCGCAGATCCATCGCAGGCCCAAAACGCACGATCTCTGTGCGTTTCCAAGCCAGCTTTGCTTCGCGCCATGCCGCCCGCATCGCTTCCAATGCGATTGAATCGGGCTTTTTGCAAAGGGTTTCCCCTGCCGTCTTTAGCGCACGTGCTTTCTCCACATACGCCTCCGCCAACGGCAAGATCACGATATCCACCGTATCTTGCAGCAACTTGCGTTGATCGAAGACGGGTGCTGGTTGGCAGCCGATCGCCACACATACCATCCCCCACAAAGCTCCCAAAAACCCCATCCATCCGATGCTCCAACGCATCACTCGCCTCCCAGACAAAAACGCTCACAACAGCAAACGCCGCTCACAACGAGTTCACAAAGGCGATCAGCGCATCTCGCTCCGCCTTGCTCATCTTGACAAACGCATCGCGTGAAGCCTCACCTTCGCCGCCATGCCACAAGATCGCTTCTTCGATATTGCGCGCCCGTCCATCGTGCAAAAACATCGTGTGACCATTGACCACACCCGTCAAGCCGATGCCCCAAAGTGGGGGCGTCCGCCATTCTTGGCCGTTTGCAGCAAAGTCAGGACGGTTGTCTGCAAGCTCTTTTCCCATATCGTGCAACAACAGATCGGTATAAGGCCAGATGGTTTGATTAGAAAGAAAGCTCTCTTGTGCCTCGCCTGTTTTCCATTTAGGCGTATGACAACTTTGACAACGCGCTTGAGAAAAAAGTCCTTTTCCGCGCAAAACTTGGGGATCATCCCATTTCCTTCGCATCGGAACGGCCAACGCTCGCGTGTAAAAGGCTACCTGCTCAAGGCGCTCCATCGTGATCTCAGGCTTCGTCGACTCGCCTTCGCCCCCTTGAATGGCCTTCGCGCAAGCTGCTTGTGCCGAAGTACAGTTTTGATCAGGAAAAAGCGGAGAAGTGATCCCGATATCTCCCAAAAAAGCGCCTGCACTTTGTTGTAAAAGACTCGGTTGATTGGCTTTCCAACCAAAGCGACCTAAGGACATTTTTTTGTTCACAACATCCCAAACTGAATTCGCCTTCCCTGAGATGCCGTCTCCGTCTTTGTCGTCAGGATCGGCTTGCGCCAAGATCGCCGCCTCAGGGATCGCTTCAAGCAAGCCCAAGCCGTACACAGGCGGCGCAACACGCGGCGAGATCAACACATCTTTCGCCAACGGGCCATATCCGAGATCTTTGAGGATCATCTTGGGCCTGCGCAGTGTGTACGGCGTTCCATCCGCATACTCCCCTTTGATCTCTTCATAAGCAACAGTCGCAAAACCTTCGGCGGGTACGTCAGGGATCGCCAACGGGTTGAATTGCCCACCATAATTTGGCTCGGGCTTGGGGCCACCATGTTCCCCATCGCCCGGGACACTCAAGCGCAACAGCATCGACGTCATCAATTCGCCGGGTTCAGGCGGACGACCACGACCGTCTTTGAGGTGACACCCCGAACATGACCGCGCATTAAAGACGGGACCCAGACCGTCTCGCGCCGAAGCCGACGCTGGAGCCGCCGTCCAGTTCGTATTAAAGAACGAATTGCCAACCGAAAAGTCTCCGATCCGCTCTGTCGGCATATTGCGAGCGCTGCGCGAATAAGCATCGCGCCCTTCTTCTAGGACGCTCGTCATCCCACCCGCCCATTCTTCGCCAGCCTCCAACGCCACACCACACGACCAAGCCGTCCACAACAGCCCGATCCCCACACAACCCAACAACCACTTTGACTGACAGCGCATTGCTTTTTCTCCTAGGAGTGACTTATTCGATGGTTTTGTGGGGTTCTACCCCACACCCCGCAAGGGGTCGCCGCCCCCTTCACCCCTTATTGCCGGGAAAAAATGAGTTTTTTGAAAACAACGACTCTGCCGCCTGAAATGCCGCGAGCGCGGTTTTTTTTGCCCGCTACGTAAGTCCTATCCTCAAACAAACCACTCGACCGCTTGAAGTACCGCAAACACGGGGGGTTTTGCCCATCGCGTCACTCTGATCGGTTATTGAAGATTGATCGTGATGCCCAAGGCTGCAGCAGAATCAGCGATAGTCTTGGTTTGCTTGCGCAGCGCATCGATCGACGCCTTGATCCGCACACGACCGGGATCGGTATCCGCCCCCGCAAGAAGCTGATCAAAGCTTTTCTTTTCCGCGCCCGGCATCGCCTTAATCGCAGCCACCGAGGCTTCCATCTCCGCCTTTAACCGATCCGCCAGCTCTTTTTTGCCCGCCGCAACCAGCAGATCGTAGATCCCCTTCCCTTGCACCGCTCCATAACGCCCCAAAAAGACGTTTTGGATACCCAACGCATTGTTCAAGATATCGGCTTGGGTGTTATCGCTAAAACAAGAATGCTCATCTTCTTGATCTTTCGATTCAAACGCCACATTCATCCGCTCACCCGACAACTCACCTCCGCTCAACGAACCCATCCCCAACAGGATCTTTTGCACAGATTCTTTTGCGGTCTTCTCCACCACAAAACTTGCCGCATAATTTCCCGCAGTATCGGTCTTCCATGCCTCTTTGACAGCAACGATATCTTCCACCAGCATCTCCGTCACCACCTGAAGATATTTGCGACGGCGATCTTGATTCGAAGCCGTCCCCCCATCCACAAAGTCCGTGTGGGGCCGATTGCCCGGCCCATCAGCATTCAAATCTTGCCCCCATACCAAAAATTCTACAGCATGAAAACCAACAGAAATATTGGTCTCTCCGTCTTTTTCGTTTAAAGAACGCAAAACTTCTTTGGTAATCTCGGGAAATTGCGCCTTTTTATTGACGATCCCGCTGTCTGCCTTGCCCGCCACATAATCGATGTAGCTCTCATCCAGCGGCCACGCATTGATCCGACCTTCGCGCTCTTCCTGCTCGATCGGGCCGTTATAAAAGCGAAACACTTCGGTCTGACCATACGGATCGCGTGCGGCCAACCATGCTTGCTTGCACTTGTCCAAGCCCTCTTTTGTCGGGTTCGCAACAAACGCATCGACCGCCTCCTTCAACGCCTTGACTTTCGATTCCACATCCGCGTAGTTGGCAGACACCAGCGCCGCATAATTTTTCGCAACCTCGAACATCGCTTTGTTCAATTCAGCGTCCTTGTTCTCTGGCGCACCACAGGCCACAACCCACAAAACACCCCACAAACACATCCCTTTCCACCACCGACACAACATCTTCTTCTCCTGTTTTCTTGCAGCGTGACAAGCGAAAACACACCCTCGTGGAGGCGTCCTTTTCACCCACTCGCTCGCAGGTATAGCGGCCCCCCAAACATCTGTCAAACAAGAAAAACATGAACAATATCATACTTTTTCAAGTGATTCTGGTCTTCTCTTTCATGTCACTCCCGCACGCCCACAAAGATGTTTCGCGGCTTGAGGCGGCACACAAAACATCCGATAAATCGGAGAGTTTCGTACCAAAGCAACGTGAGATATCGCAGCAAGCAAGAAAATCAAAAAAAGCCGCGTTCGCGGCACTCCGAGCGGAGCCGTCGTTGGTTTGAAAAACGTAAGCGCACCCCGCCAACACGAGACCAAGGGGCTTTCAGTCTATGGCGGGGCTGAGGCAATACCACCCAAAAACAAACCCCAACAAGCCACCTCCGCCCAAAGAGCAGCGGGCGCACGCAGCCGCTGTAAGAAACGAAGGTCTAGACAAAGAGGCCCAAGGTCTGGCAAAGATGAACCCCTCTTCAACCAACGGATGTTTTGCGCAACAAAAGAACACAACGACCTCGACGCAAAAGCATCTTGGAGAGAGTGGTTTTTGTAAGGTAGGAAGATCGGAGTAAAGAGAGAAATGACCAAGTTACGCACCAGCAATATCCGCAAACTCGCAGAGCGCGTCTTTGATGTGTTGGTGATCGGAGGCGGAATCAACGGAGCTGTTTCGGTATCGGCGTTGTCAGGACAAGGCGCAAGCGTCGCATTGATCGATCGAAACGACTTTGCAAGCGCAACCAGCCAAGAGTCTTCCAATCTTGTGTGGGGCGGGATCAAATACCTCGAAGGGATGGAGTTTGGTTTGGTGCGAAAGCTCTGCAAATCTCGCAACCACCTCATGCGCCACTACCCTTCCTCTGTCCAAGAAGTCCGCTTCTTTACCACATTGGATCAAGATTTTCGCTACAACCGCTCGTTTCTGTTTATGGGGGGCTTGTTGTATTGGACGATGGGCGGCTTTTTCACCGAAGCCCCGCGCCTGCTTTCGGTCAACGCCATCCGTGAAGAAGAACCTTGCGTCAACACCGACCACAGCCAAGGTGGATTCGAGTATTCCGACGCCTATCTTGTGGACAACGATGCGCGTTTTGTGTTTGGCTTTGTACGCGAAGCGCTCGATCATGGCGGAGTAGCGGCCAACTACGTCGAGGCTCTTGGTTCAAAGCGCGTCGATGGGCTTTGGCATACACCCGCACGCGACCGTATCAGCGGGCGCGAGATCACCATCCGTTCCAAAGTCCTACTCAATGCTTGCGGCCCCTACGCAGATGCTTACAACCAAACCTCACAGATCAAGACCCAACACCGCCATCTTTTCTCCAAAGGCATCCACCTGATCGTCGATCGCATCACCCCCTCCAAAAAAGTCCTTGCCTTCTTTGCCAACGATGGCCGCTTGTTCTTTATGATCCCGATGGGTCCCAAAAGCTGCATCGGAACGACAGATACACGCGTGGATGAACTTCCAGCCCGTGTCACCGACGAAGATCGAGAGTTTGTCCTCGACAACATCAATCGCTTGCTCAAGCTCGAACATCCCCTCACCAAGGCCGATATCATCGCCGAACGCTGCGGAGTGCGACCTCTCGTCGTCGAACCCAAAAAAGAAGGCCAAGATCAAGGCGACTGGACCTCTCTTTCACGGAAACACGCCATCGAAGTCGACGCTGCCCAACATTCCATCAGCATCTTCGGCGGAAAACTTACCGATTGCCTCAACGTCGGCGAAGAGATCAGCGCTGCTGTCCGCCGCCTTGGCGTGCGGCTGCCCTTCGCAGGCAACAAATGGTATGGCGAACCCAAAGCCATCCGCCAAGAATTCTTCCACCAAGCCCGTCTGATGCGCCTTGACGATCTCACGCCCCCCACCCTCTCCGAGCCTCTGAGCCAGCGTCTGTGGCGGCGTTATACAGCCCGAGCCTTGTACCTCCTCGAAGAGATCCGCCAAGATCCAAGTATGGCGGAGCTTTTGATCGAAGGCACCGAGTACACACGCGCCGAACTCTATCACGTCGCGCAACACGAAATGATCATCAAACTCGAAGACTTTTTGCGCCGCCGTTCCAAGATCGCCCTGATCGCTCGCCCCCAGCAGATCATGCGCTCCGCAGGAATGCGTGAAGCCTGCCGCATCCTCTTTGGTTCAGAAGCTGACGCTCGTTTTGAAGAATACTTTTCTGCTTTTTCTGAAACTCATCACGAAGCAAACGACCCCTCTTTCTTGCCTTCACAAGAATCTCTTCCTGCACTTCCACCGACGCAGCCTGTCCATCATGTCTAAACCAAACCACACCAAGACGATATCTCGGAGCTTTCGTCTCGCCCCCGCACCCTCTGTTCACCACGCCTCACCCAAACCACAAGGAATCCCGCCATGCCCTTCGTCAAGATGGAACGCCACTTTGCCCACAGCAGCGACGGATGCCAGATCGCTTATTGGACCCACGGCAACGGACCTCACGCGATGCTCTTGGTTCCCGGTCTAGGAACTCCGCCCGAAGCTTACCACTTTCTCGTACAACACTTTTCTCCTCGATTCCGTTGCATCACATGGAACTTGCGCGGAACCTTTGATTCCTCCCCTCCCCCCGAAGGCCACCTTGATATCCCTTTTCATGTCGCCGATCTCGAAGCTGTCGTGGCTGCCGAGGCATTGACCCAATTTGTCCTCGGTGGTTGGTCGCTCGGCGTCCAGATCGCCCTTGAATACGCACTCCACCACCAAGACCGCATCCAAGCCCTTGTCCTCATCAACGGCACCTTCGGCCATCCGATGCGCTTCAACGATCCCTTGCGCAAAGCCTTGCTCTCCGTGACACCGCCTGTCTTACGCGCCATCGACAAACCCCTCCAACGCTTGATCCAAGGTAGTTTCCGCCTCCCTTGGCTCTGGCAACAAAGCCTCCGATTTACCGGCTTTGTCGCCAACAACCACGACACTTTCATCGATCTTGCCGCCATCTACACCACCCAATCCTTCCGCACTCTCCTCGATATCGTCGAAGCCGCCGATCAGCACACCATCGAACCTTTCCTCCATCAGATCAATATCCCTGCCCTTGTCACCGCTGGAACACACGACTGGATGACTCCCCCCGAACGCGCCAAACGTCTCGCTGAACAACTCCCCCAAGCCACCTACATCGAGATCCCGGGCGGTACGCATTACACTCCCCTCGAATATCCCGAACCCATCAACGCCGCCGTCGAATCCCTCCTCCGTCCTCTTCTCTCTGACGAAGGCTTGTAGACGCCCCTTCGATCACACTTGTCTCAGATGGCGTATCATCCACCCACTTCAAAACCACCCCAAAAACCCGTGTTCGTGGACTCCCAAGCGACAGAGCGGTCGGATTGAAACACCAAAGCTCGCTTCGCCAACAAGGGGTCAAGGGGCGACAGTCTATGGCGGGGTTTGCGGCAGCGCCCCACAAAACACTCGCCCCACAATTAAAAAGAAAAAGAAATGGAAAAACATACACTTTTACCTACTCTTGATACGCTACATTCTTACTATTCTCCTTCTCTGCATCCTGCGTTAACGATCCAAGACGGTGATATCGTAGAAGTCCAGACCCTTGATGTCGGCTGGGGGATGGCCCAACACGACCGAATCAACAAAACCCGCCGCAAACACCCACGTCCCCAAGGGCATGAAAGCGGCCCCGCTTTGTGCGGTCCCATCGCCATCGAAGGGCTGCGCGCAGGTGAGACGCTTGCGATCCACATCGAATCGATCGAGACGGACACATGGGGATGGTCATACAGCGGCGGAAAAGGGTTTCTCAACGCCTCTTGGAACGAAGCGCTGCGAGTACAAGACGAAGAAGTACTTTTGTTGTGGACGCTCGATCCCGCCCAAGGTACGGGCATCAGCGAAGAAGGTCACACGGTTCCATTGCGCCCTTTTTTGGGGATGTTGGGCCTCTGCCCCGCAGGCGACGGGCCACACAACGCTTGGCATCCAACCCGCGTGGGTGGAAACACCGATTGCCGCCGTCTGATCGCAGGAACCACGCTGCATCTGCCCGTTGAAGTGGACGGTGGGTTGTTGTCTTTGGGCGATGGTCATGCTTACCAAAGCGACGGAGAGTTGGGAGGAACCGCCATCGAATGCCCCATGCAGCGTGTGATCCTTCGATTGGAGCGTAGTCCTTATCCCACACAAGGCCCCTTCGCACAAACCCCCGAAGGATGGGTGACACTCGGCTTTGGCTCCACCCTCGACAACGCCGCCCAACAAGCCGCCAACGGGATGCTCGATCAGCTCTGCGCACACCTTCCGATCTCTCGCACACGCGCCGCCGCCCTTGCCAGTCTCTACGTCGATCTCCACATCTCCCAAGTCGCCAACGGTGTCGTCGGTGTCCACGCCTTCCTCTCGAACGACCACAAACAACGCCTCTTTGCCCCTTACAACCACGCACCGCCCGCCAAATGAAGCTGCTCAGTGGAAGGCATCAAGATTTGGCGGACTTGGAGAACTTGGGTTTGGAGGTGGAAATTGAAAATCAAACAAATCAAACTCAGGATGAAGAAAAAGATTGAATTATCCAATGAATTAATCGAACAGAGACTTGAGGAACTCAAGCTCTTGTATGAGCTAAGTATGTCGTTGATGACCGCAAAGCCTTGTAAGAGAAAAGAGAAAAAGGAATAATGCTGGTTTTTCTTCGTGTTTTCATCGCGGTATCATGGCTCGACTTTGAGTATCGTTCATCGGAGAAAGACATTGCATCGGGATTATTTTTACAGTACAGTATTTTTCTTCGCTGCTGTCAGTATTCTTTGGATGGCATTCTGCGATGGTGCGCATCTTCTCTTCTGTTGGCCTGCGTTGTCATTCGGAATTATCTCGCTCGCGTACTTCACAAACGACACGCGCTGGTTTGGAAAGCGTAAGGACGGATCGAGACATTGGCTGGCCACGTTGGTTCTGTTTCCGTACCTCATCTTGCTTCAAAGCGTATGGCGATTGCAGATCTTGTGTTCCCGCGAATCCGCGATCAACAACGTAAACGACTGGCTCGCCGTTTCAAGACGATTGCTTGCCAGCGAAGTCCCCGCCAACGTCGAGAATGTGTGCGACCTGACTTGTGAATTCGTGGAACCTCAACGGTTGCGCACAAAGCCCGGCTACATCTGCCATCCTGTGCTTGATGCGGGTGTTCGTTCTGCCGACGAACTGATCGACTTGGCTCGCAAGCTTCCCCCCACGAAAGACACGCGACTTCTCGTTCATTGCGCCAACGGACATGGTCGAACAGGTATGTTTGCTGCCGTCTGGCTCTTGACACACGGATTCGTGACGACTGTCGACGACGCCATCGTGATGCTGCAAAACGCTCGGCCCGGAATCAGGCTACGGTCTCGCCAACGTCGTGTGGTGGTCGAGGCCCTCTCTGCGCTTCGAACTCCCTACGAACCACGCGATGCACCGAAGCCTCCAAACAGCGCGTCTTGACCACACAAAGATTTTCTTCTCATAAGCAAGAGCTACTCGCGGATCGGCTCCGCTTTCTTTGAGGGGGTCTGAGATGAGAATCGATATCCATGCCCACACGTCGAATCATCCGTTGTGGGGATTGCATACAACGACGGCCAATTTGGAGACATTAGAACGTCATGCGCAGGAATTTGGCATTTCGCAGATCGTGTTGATGGCCACCTATTTTCCGTTCAAACGGTCGGGATTACCCAACCGCGAATTGGCCCAACGGATTCAGGGAAGCCCGCTATTTCGTATGTTTGGCAGTTTGGATGTTGTGAATCATCGAGAAGACGGGCTGATCGAACTTCGCGAATTGCTAGAGCAAAAGACCATCGCTGGGATCAAGCTCTATCCGGGCTATCAGAAGTTTCGGTTAAGTGATCCGCAAGTGTATCCCGTGTACGCTTTGGCTGAACAATACGGGGTACCAGTCGCCATCCATACGGGAGAACTCCACGCTTGCTGCTCGAAAACCGCGAATAGTCAAGGCCCGTACCGTTGTGGGGAGATGTTTTGCTGGCTGGAACGCTTACAGGATTGGTCACGTCCGCAAGAAGCCGAAGCGCCGATTCGCGACTTTCCCGGAGTACCGTTTGTCTTAGCGCACTTGGGAAATCCTTACTTTGAAGAAACACAAGCCCTCATGGCCCGCTATCCGAACGTCTATACCGACCTCTCCGGTCAATGGGTTTCAGGAAGCGAGGAGGATACACCGGCCTATCACGAACAGATCCAGCGGGTATTGCGCGATTTTTTGACGATTCCTCATGCCAACGAACGCTTGTTGTTTGCCACCGACTTTCCGATTCAATCGTATGCCGACTCTGTTCGGATGGTGCAAGACTTACAATTGTCCCCCGAAGACGAGGCCAGAATCTTTTATCAAAATGCCCAAACGCTTCTGAATCCGAGGAGATAAACGTATGGAAAGAAATCCGCGCCCACTCTTCTGTCGGTGGATAGGGTATGGTGGATGGTTGTGCCTCTTCGTTCTCGCTTGCCGAACCCCAGATCCGATGGTGCGACGAATTCAACGACTTCCGCCTCCAGAAGTTTCGCCAAAGCGTCCAGCGGATGTCGGATTAAAGGAGGAAGACGATATCCGAGAGGTGGTGTTTCGGCACTTGTGGCAGCACAACGAATCTGGTCAACAAAAACAAGCGGGTTTCTATTTTTTGATGGTGGGCATCGGCGGGGATCCTTCTCCCGAGTTATTGCAAAGATTTCAAAAACATCAACCTCCTGTCCGTCCAGTTTCCGCCTCACGCGTCGTACGCCGCAGTGGTAGTGTGGATCGACAAACGGGACGACGCGGATTGGTCTTTTTTGTCAATTGGGTTGGGTGGCGTTCTCGGACGGAGGTCTTGCTCGAAGGCGGATATATGGAGTCCTCTACCAGTTTTTCGATCCATCAGTATACCGTTCAAAAGCAACAAGGCCGATGGCGGGTCGTTCGCGATATTCTCCATGCCATTTCTCAAAGGCAGTCCAAGGCTACCCAGAAGCAACAAGACACTCGGGGTCAAGAGGGCGAAGCCCTCTCGCGGGGTTCTGGGGCAACGCCCCATCAAGCAAACCCCAGATCGGTCGCTCCTCTCCAGAAACAAACATTTTTTTAGGCACCCTCTCCTCTGGTCGTGCGCGGAAAAGAACGGCTTCGCTGCTCAAGCAGAACACGCTGAAAAACAGCCTCTCGTACGCAATCATCTTTGTATCTATTTGATATTCAAAGCAGAAACTTCTTGACTTTTTCGTTATCGCCAACTATACCCAATCTTTGAGCAGGCATACATGGCAGAGCACTACACCCCCACGCATGGCTGTAGGATCATGCTCCCGTTAGGCCACGATCCATTTGAAGGAGAGACTCGATGAAGGCGGAATTCACAGCAATTATTGAGTCAGCTCCTGAAGGCGGATATTGGGCCATTTGCCTAGAAGTCCCCGGCGCGAATGGACAGGGCGAAACCGTAGAAGAGGCAAAAGAGAATTTACGCCAAGCAATTGAATTGATCTTAGAAGATCGAAGAGAAGATATCTTACGAGGCTTACCTGAAGACGCCATTCAGGAAAAGATTACCTTCACATGAAGCACAAGGATTTATACGAAATCCGCCTATCGTGTGCGCAAAAATGTAGGGGCAGCCCCCTGTGGCTGCCCA
>CAUJFU010000159.1 GCA_963169055.1 Myxococcota bacterium | reverse complement strand
ACAGTGCCTTTGCCGTAGCTTTGGCGGCCCAAGATGACAGCGCGATTGTGCATTTGCAGCGCACCTGCAAGCAATTCGGATGCAGAAGCGGAGCGGCCATTGAGAAGGACAACGAGGGGATATTTTTCTTCGGTGTTTTTTCCAGTGACGTTGTATGTTTTGCGCGGAATGCGAGCACCAACAAACGAAGTCACTTCTCCTTTTTCCACAAACATCGAGCAGATCGCGACGGCTTCGATCACAAGGCCCCCGGGGTTGTTGCGAAGATCGAGGATCAGTCCAAGAAAGTTGCCTTCGATCTGGCGGCGCAGTCGGCCCATTTCTTCGCGGATCATCGCCGTTGCGCCTTGGCTGAATTGGCGCAAACGGATGTACGCGATCCGCCCCGGGAGCAGATGAGCGACCACAAGAGGGGCCTGCATCTGGGCGCGGATCAACACGATGCGTTGGGGAGCTTTCCAGCCTTTGCGCAAAAGATGAAGAGCCAAGCGTGTCCCTCGGAACCCTCGCATCTTCGGGACCAACTGATCGAGTGTCAGGGTCGGCAAGACAGGTTCGCCGTTGATCTGGACGATCTGATCGCCGCGCAACAAGCCGGCTTGGTCGGCGGGTGAATCAGGATATACCTTTTGGATGATCAGCTTTCCACCCTTCATGTCAGACAGGATGCCGATCATTCCGGGTTGTACGAGGCTTTTGGCATTTGTTTGCCCCGATACATCGACCAGTCGCGTTTGCTTGTCCAACGTCGACAGGATGCCTTGCACCATGTAATAGTCCATCTGTTGCGCAGTCACCGATCCCCGATAATGCTCTTTGATGAAAGGCATGATCTTTTGCGCTTTGATCCAAACATCCAAGATCCCAAAGAAGCTGCCGATCGCAAAGTCTTTGCGGTGAGAGCCGACGTGGAGGGTGAATATGCCTTTGCTCTCAGACGAGAAATCCACCCAAATATCGGTCACATAGTAAGCCAAGCGCTCCAACGCTGCACGGTGCATCCGAGGTGGGTCGAATTGCGCTGGATCGATGTAGGCTTGGGGCAGTCGACTGATCATCCAGCGCAAAAGCGGGAGTTCTTTGGAGACCACCAAAAGATCTTGCGGATCGCTCGCAGCGCTGTTTGTCAGGTCAGGCTTGTTTTGAGCCACCTGCGCGGATGTTGTCATCGGAAACATCCCGATCCATGCAACAAATGCCCAGATCGCCGTCATCGTTGGATTCCATTTCTTCGGACACTTCAACATCTTCCTCGCTTCCTCGTTTGTTGTTGCGCTGTGGGTGCTTTGTGTAGACGCCCGCTCAACGCCCCATACCGTAGACGCCCGCTCAACGTCCCCAAAGGTTGCGCTTCGGCGCGAGGACTTGCAAGCCCTCGATGTTCCGTCGCTCTCGTCGGAGTTTCGCGGTTGGCTCAGTGGCGTGGGGTGCTGCCCCATTCCCCGCAAGGAGCGTGGCTCCCTTGACCCCGTATCGATCACGTCCTATCAGGATATCGCAGAAACCCTACACAGAAAGAGTCGTCGATTGAAATGATCCTCAAATTACACGTCGTTTTTTCGAGATGTTTGCGTTATTTACCGATGTATGGGGCCTTTGCTGTCTTGCTTGGCCTCTGCTTGTTCGCGGTATCGGATACGTATGCTCGTCCACCCACAAGCGTTCCGACTTCTAGAGCAACGCTGCCAAAGCCCATCCATCCGATGTCGAAAGCAACGCTGCCAAAGCCCGTCCATCCGAGCGATTCAAAGAAACACACGATTCAATTCAAGCACGGTGATTGGTTGCCTGAGCTTCCGCCTGATTCTCCCATCCCTTCGCCCGACCCACGCCCATATTCTCCCACCTCTCGGCCTGATAGACGCTTTTCGATGCCGTCTGTTCCTTTGCCTGTTCGCCCCTCTCCGACACAGCGGGATGTGCGAAAAGATCGATGGGGTCGGCCTAATCGCATCAGACGGCGGGGATGGCGTCGGCTCGATCCTGCACAAGAAAGCGATGAGCGGATCTTGCAACGCTATCGCATCGATCTCGTGACGATCGGTCCGGGAAATTGGCTGTTTACGTACTTTGGCCACAATGCCTTGCGTGTTCGAGATCGGTTGCTTGGGCATGATATGACTTACAACTTCGGGACTTTTTCGGGGAACAACCCTGTGAAGCTGTTGCGTGATTATCTGCGCAATCAGATGCAGTATTGGCTGAGTGTGATCCCGCACAACTATTTGCTGCGCGGTTATCAGTACACCGATCGCACGTTCCAGTTTCGCACGCTGCATCTGCGCGCCAAGGAGATACGGCTGCTGCTGCACTTTTTGCGACACCATGCGCGCCCAGAGAACCGCTTTTACAGATATGATCATTATCGGCAAAACTGCTCAACCAAGCTACGTGATGCGTTGCATTACGCGATGGGTCCGGTGTTTCGCGAAGATGCCTTGACGCTTAGCCCCAACACTTATCGAAAACACGTCATGCAGCGCACCACGCCAAACCCTGTGCTGATGATCTTGATGGACTTTGGGATGGGACCCTTTGCAGATCGTCCGCTGCGCCGATGGGATGATATGTTTTTGCCTGTGTACTTGGAATCTTACGTGGCCGATTCAAAGTGGATGGTGTCGCGTGGAAGATTGTTGGCCTCGCCCGCATCGACGTTGTATCAACGAAAAGCAGGTGAGGCGATGCGCATAGAGCCTGCGCCGCTCGCTTACGGAATGGGCGGGTTTTGGTTTTTGTTGGGCCTATTGTTGTGGGCGCGCCCTGCGTTTCGTCGGTGGCTACGGCTGTATCTGTTTGTAGCAGCGTCTCTTGGCACCGCGTTGGCCGCGATGATGTTTTTTACGTGGATGCCTGAACCACCGCGCAATGCAAACCTTTTGATGTACCACCCTCTGCATTGGCTTCCGTTTTTGCTGTTGACCAAAAAGCGTTGGGAAGTGCCTTCGACACGTCGCATCCTTGGGCTGTATTTGATTGCGCACGCTTGGCTCGGCATGTTGTACTTGATCGTGAAACCGATTCTCCGCCTCCCAATCCAAATGAATACCCACCATTATGTCGTTGCCATCGCGCTTTTCGGACTTGCCGCTTTCCGCTTCTATTACGGCCCTGCTCCTGCCTCTTCTTCCTCGCCCCTCTCCGAATAGTCGCCGCTTGTTGGGTTTGGTTTTGTGGAGCGTTGCCCCACACCTCACAAATTAGACATCGCTGGTTTCATCGGGATGACGGAGCGTTTGGAGGAGGGCGTAGGCTTGTTGGCGTGTGATCTGCGGCCAGTGGTGGGAAAGCTGTTTGGCGATTTGGGAGAGGGGCGCGTTGCTTTGGAGGAGTTGGCGGGCGTGTTGTTGAAGGGCAGCGTCTGCGTCGAGGGGCGTGGGATCGGTGGGCGAGAGGATGGTGATAGGGGCGGATGGATTGAGGGAAACAGTCGCAGATGTCGAGTCGGAGGGTGACAACGCAGGAGATGAGATTTGAGCTTGGAGGATGGCGTGGGCTTGGGCGGCGATCTGTGGGGGGACGCCTTGGAGGATCAGGACCATCTCACCGAGCTTGTGGGTGCGTTGTGCGAGTTCGAGTTGAAGGGAGGAGAGGGAGCCACGCAGATATTCTTCGTGGAACTTGGATATCTCGCGGGCGATGCAGGCTTGGCGGTCGCCAAGGACGGAGCGGATATCGTCGAGTTCTTCGGAGATACGGTGTGGGGAGACGTAAAGGACGATGGAGAGGGGAAGATAAGCAAAAGGGGCAAGGGCTTGTTTGCGGCGAGCAGAAGCGTGGGGGAGAAAGCCGAGGAAGAGAAAGCGGTCGGTGGGGAGGCCGCTTGCGACAAGTGCGGTGATCGAGGCGGAAGGGCCGGGCAGTGCGATTACAGGGACAGCGGAGAGGATGGCATCTTGGACGAGCAGATAACCCGGGTCGGATATCCCGGGCATACCGGCTTCGCTGATGTAGGCGATGCGTTCGCCTTGTTTACAGGCGTCGATCAATGCGGAAGTGCGGGCAGATTCATTGTCTCGGTGCATGGAGGAAAGAGGCTTTTGTAGGCCAAAGTGGTTGAGCAAGAGGCGGGCGCTGCGGGTGTCTTCGGCGGCGATGCGGTCGACGGTGGCGAGAGTGCGGAGGGCGCGCAAGGTGATATCGTCGAGGTGGCCGATGGGTGTAGGGACAAGGTAGATGGCGGGTTGGAGTTCGGGGTAGGGGGCAAGGGAGAGCGTGATCATGGGTGAGCCTTGTGGGTGTTGGGGTCGAAAAGGTCGGTGGTCAGTGGGAGTTGGGGAGGCGGTGAGAGAGGGTGCGCGATCATGGTTGTGCCTTGTGTGTGTTGGGGTCGCGGAGGATGCGTTGATCGCCTTGGCGGTGGGTGAGACGTTGTTTGTCGAAGTATTCGGCGAGGGGGATGGAAAACTTACGGGAGGTTTGGGTGAGTTCTTTGAAGTCTTGGGGGGAGAGGGTGTGGTGTTGAAGGAGAAAAGCGATCAGGCGTTGTTGTAGATCGTGGAGAGGTTGGGGATGGAAGTACAGATCTTCGGAAACGCGGACAAGTTGGTTGTTGCGAAGGAGCAGGGTGAGGATGGGTTTGAGTTGTTGGGGGGTGAGTTGAAGGAGAGCGGGGAGATCTTGGACGCGAGGGGGGGAGAGCGCGGCGTCGAGGTAGAGGGAGAGCAAGCGGAGTTCGAGATCAGCGTGGTCTTCGTTGAGTTGGATGCGGTGGGTGGCGAGGCGCAAAAGGTCTTGGGGAGGGGCGATCTTGCCCTGTTGAAGGAGAGTTTGGAGGAGCAGTTGAAAAAGCCGAGGGGAGGGGATGTGAAGTTGTTCACGCAAGGCTTCGCGAGGCATACCTTCGTGGAGGGGGTGATCTTGGTGATGCTGTTGGAGACGTTGGATAGCGAGGGCGCAAGTGTCGTGGAGTACGGAGGTATGGAGAAAATGAGGGGGATCGTGATCGATTTGGAGTAGGGTCTGTTGTTGGAGGAGGCGTTGGAGGAGTCGATCGAGAGGTTGACCGAAGAGGCCGAGGCGTTGGGCGAGAGTGGGTTTGGAGAGGGTGTGGAGTTGGGCTTCTTGGATGAGCATGGCGGCGCGTTGTTCGAGGGGGGCGTGAATAAGAGTGTGAAGGCGTTCGCTGAGCTCGGTGCGATGGCGTTTTCTGCGAGGAGGGAAGGGGTCGAGGATCTGTCCACCCGCGACGGTGGAGCCGTGTTTGGGGAAGCGCTGGAAGCCACGCAAGATCAGGCGATCGTGGGGAAGGACAAGAGCAGGTTCATCGAGCAAAAGGTAAGCGAAGGCGTGTTGTGCGGGCTCGATGTGAGGGGCTTGTGGGAGCCACAGTCGGCAGGCGATCTGTTGGGTTCCAAGGTGACAGAGCAAAGGAGCCCGATGTTTGAGCGGTTTGGGCAGGTGCGGAAGAGCACGCAGGGAAACGGCGATCTCGCGGGAAGTTTGGAGGCTGAGATCGTTGGTCAAGATCTGTCCGCGTGTGAGGGCTTCGAGTGGGATGCCTTGGAGGTTCACGGCGGTACGTTGGCCATGATGGGCTTGGGGGGTGGGCTGATGATGGACATGGAGGCCGCGTATACGGCCTTGTTGGGCGAGAGGGAGGACGGCTACGGTATCGCCGACTTGCAGATCTTGGCCGTGCAGTGAGCCTGTGACGACAGGTCCGAGGCCGCGTAGTTCAAATGCGCGGTCAATCGGGAGCCTTGCAGGTTGTTGGTGTGGGAGATCGGGGAGTTGGCGAGCGAGAGCAAAGATCGCTTCGCGCAGAGGTCCGATGCCTTGGCCTGTGGTGGAGGAGACTTCGAGTAGGGGGGCGTGTTGGAGCGGAGAGTGTTGGAGTTCGCTGTGGATCTCGGTGCGGACAAGTTCGAGCCAATCGGGATCGACGAGGTCGACTTTGGAGAGGACGATCAAGCCGTGGTGGATGCCCAAAAAGTCGCAGATGGCGAGATGTTCGCGAGTTTGTGGCATGATGCCTTCATCGGCGGCGATCACCAGCATCACAAAGTCCATTCCGCTGGCACCTGCGACCATGGTGCGGATCAAGCCTTCGTGTCCGGGAACATCGACGATGCCGATGTGAACGTCTTCTGCGCGAAGAGAAGCAAAGCCCAAGTCGATCGTGATTCCACGGCGTTGTTCTTCGGGAAGGCGATCGGTGCGTTGGCCTGTGAGCGCGTGGACAAGGCTGCTTTTCCCGTGGTCGATGTGTCCGGCTGTTCCGAGGATTCGGTGCTTCATACGGTGATCTCTTTGTGTTCGCTGGGGGTGTGTGGGTTGCGTATCTTTTGAGGAAGGCATACAAAACGGCGTTTGATGTATGTGCTTTGCGGCAATCGGCTGTCAAGCAGTAGATAGATTGCAAGGTGGTTCGGAAGGTGGTAGATTCGGAACACTTTTTTCCTGCGCGTGCGTGGGAACTGGCTGTGTCGCCTGTTGTGGAGACGATTTTGATGAGCGAGAAACGCGATCTCTTTGAGATCCCTCAGGGGATGAAAGACGATGTATCCGATGCCGCAAAGCTGTTGCGTGGCTTTGTTTCCCATGTGGACCGTCGGATGCGAGAAGAACACACTTCTGGTTTATTTGATGAGGTCGACGAATCCACCGAGGGCATCGTCTCCGAAGCTGCCGAAGCTTTGCAACAACGCGAGGCTGCGTTTGCGATCCCCGAGGTCTCCGAGTCGGCGTCGTATCTGAAAGGGACTCAGATCCCCACCGCCAAACAAACCGCAACCGAAGGCGATATCTTTGGAGCGGCACAACGGGCTTTTCAAGAGCAGCGCGCCACAGTCCCGCAAACCAATGCAGCGAAAAAAACCGTCACGGCGGACTCTTCGGTGTATGAACCCGAAGACCTTTCACAAACCATCCCAAATATGCCGCCGCCCGCCTTTGCGTCCCAAGAGGACTTTTTGGCATCGCGGCAACGTGAACTCGCTCCTACGCTCAGAAATGAAGCCTTTTCTGAATTTGAAACGTCCCCCAACGTCCCAGCATTTCGGCCTCCTGCGGACTTTACAGAGCCCGTCGATGATCCGTTCTTAGGGGGAGACGTTGCCCCTTCTTCGCGGCCTGACAATGATTACACTTCGCCGCCGTCAGACACAGGGCGAAAGCGCAAACCCCCCGAACTGAGTACGCATCCCGGCTTGCCTACCGTCAAAGACGTCTCCGAGTTGACGGGGAGTCGGCTTGACACAGTTCCGCCCAAAAACAAAAACGCTCTGGATGATGAGATCGTCGGTTTGGGGATGATGCTCGACTCTGCGATCACTTCGCTATCACAAGATATCCTTCCTTCGGTCTCTTCGCAAAACACCAACAAAGACACGTTCCGAGCGTCTTCTTCGACATCCTCCCCATCGCGCCCTGCGCTACCCGATATCCAAGCCTTCGGGACGTTGGAAGTCCCTTCGGTGGATGAAGAAGCCAACGATGAAGGGGCTTACTCGGTTTCTCATCTCCTCGGAGATCCGCAAGATCGAACCGCACTTGAAGCGTTTCATAAGGCTTCTGCTTCGGGAGAATTGGAGCGTTTTGGGGGCGACTCTGCTCAAAAGCCGGTCTCTTCGGGGACCGCAGAGTTTGAGGTTCCTCCCTCGATCGTCAAGCAAAAAGTCAGCAGCTTTTCCGATCTGGATGCGATCTCGATGAACTTGGTGTCGGATCTATTGGAAAGCGATCTGAAACAGAACCTTGAGGAGCAAGTTCGCTCGTTGACTCAAGACGATCTGCCGTCTTTTTCGGCGCTTGGCGGCAGAAAAGATGCAGAAACCAAAACAGACAACACAAAACTCACAGACCACACGCTCGATACACGGCCTTTTGCAGAAGCGTTTGGCGTGGATTCGCTATTTTCGCATGGTTCTATCGGGGATGTTGAAACGGCTGCGACGTACGCTTCGTTGCCGATCTTGTCGATGCCTGCGCAAGAAGCGTTGCCAAGCGTGGCGCTGCGTGAACAGTCCCTTGACGACGCCCCCTTTGATGTAGGCTCCGAACCTGCTGGAAGTTCTCGCCCCACGCGCTCGATGCACCCCTTCCAAGAATCGACGACAAGCTCCGCAAAGGTCGAGATCGCAGCCGTTTCTTTGGATGACGCTGTGGTGTTTGAACGAGCGGAGGTCGTTGCATCCGATACCATCGCGCAGATGGATGTGTTGGATATCGCTTCGCGCACCGCAAAAGAAAAATCAGAAAAAGAAAAGTCGGCTAGCCCCGCAGCCAAAAAAGCCGATACACGGCCCATGACGCCGTTTTTGATGGCTCCCCCTTCTTCAGCTTCCGAAGAACCTGCTTCTCAAGAGAAAAAGTCGAATATCTCGATCTCTCCGCCGCCTTCGTCTTCTGCTTCCGCTTTTACACTTTCCTCTGAGAAAGCGATTGAAGAACCCGCTGCATCGCCTCCTTCGCAAGAGATCGCCGTAAAAGTCGAGATCTCCGAGCGAAAACAGCCCACCACAGAATCCGGTGTCTTCGCTTCCTTCTCGATTGGTCTCGATAAGGCCGCAGATGCTCCCTTGAAACCAGCCACACGTTCGGAGAAACCCGCTCCTGTTGCTGCCCCCGAAAAATCTGCACCCGCTGCAAAACCCCAACCGACCGCCAAAACGCAGCCCATCAAAGTCGAGTCTGCGTTGAAGACCGACGCCAAGCCCCCCACCAAAAGCCACCCGCCTGTCGCAGAACCCCATACAAGCGGCGAGGCGGTGGACTTTGACCCAACGAGCGAGGGCTTCTTTTCTTCTCCTGCCAACGATCTCGCAGGCGCATACTCCCCCGAAGAAGACGAATTCCATCGCCTTGTGGCAGAACAAAAAGCTGAAGCGGATCGAAATCGCAAGATCCTATTGTTCGGTGGGATCGGCGTAATCGTCGTTGCTGCCGTGATGTTGATCGCTATCGGTAGCCTTCAACAACCCCGCAAACCGAAATCAGATGAATTGACGCCCGAACCCGTTGTCTCACGCCAAACCCCACCCGCCAAACGCATCGAAACCCGTCCAATACCTCGCCCATCCGAACGCCCGATGTTGGCGCGTGTCGAAGGTCAAGACGCGGGTGTCTCGGCTCCAGACGCCGGAAATTCCGAGGCTTCTGTTCCACAAGTAGGCTCCACGCAAGGTCGCGAAACACCTGTGCGCCGTGAAGAACCCGCGACACGCCGTGAAGAACCCGCGACACGTCGTGAAGAACCCGCTACACGTCGTGAAGAACCTGCTACACGTCGTGTAGAACCTGCCGAACGCCGCGAAGAACCTGTCGAACGCCGCGAAGAACCGACACCCGAACCTCGGCCTGTGAAACGGCCCGTCAAACGACCCGTGAAACGCCGCGCTGCCCCACGTGATCCCGCACTTGCGAAAAAATACCATGCCGAAGGGATGCGATTGATGTTTTCAGGCAAACTCCCCGCAGCGCAACAAAAGATGCAAAGTGCCATCAAAGCAGATCCCAAGATGGGCGATGCGTACCGTGTTCTCGGCTTGATCTACATGAACCTCCAACAACCCAAAAAAGCCAAGCGCGCCTTCAACCAATTCTTACGCCTTTCCCCCAACGCCCCAACCGCCCCACAGATCCGCGCCATCGCCAAAAGCCTCTAACACGAGATTTCTCAAAAGCGAAAGGAAACACCCGCGCTAAGGTAGGGAGAGCCGAGGCGAACCACGACGCTGAGGAGGGGAGTGATATCGAAATGCAGCGTCACGGCACCCACGAAAAAGACGGGCAAAAATCCATAATTGTAGGTTTCGCTGAACCAGCGAAAGTGGATGTAGGGGTTGAGTCCCACTTCGATGCCCAAGGAAAACAGCTTGGTGAAAAAGAGTCGCCACAAGATCGTGAGCGGAACGCCAAAGCCGACGCCAAAGATGCCCTTCCAACGGGTCCAATAGAAGTCTGAGCCTACGGTGAAGTACAAGGCGTCGTTAAAATCGGGTAGCAGGCCGTTGTGGACGATGGGGATGTGAAAGCGGATGCCTGCGGCGAGACCTTGTTCGACAACATCAAAGCCTCCGTGTACTTCGAGTTCGAGTGCGCGCTTTGCGCCCTCTTGGTACATATAACCTTCGCGTCGTGATCCCGCGTAGGGGTTGGTTCCGCCGATGCGGTAAGCGTGGGCTTCGACGGTTGTGAGCAAGCAAACAAGAGCGATCAACAGAGCAAGAGCGGAGGGGGGGGAAAAGGCCCAATGATCGGCACTTGGTGGCGTATGGCGGTGTTGTTGTTTCACGGCGTTCTCCTTTGGTTTGACAAACGCAGAAGGCACCGTACTGTAGCACGATCTCGTGAGACTTCAAGCAAGGATCTAGCGGGTCGGATGGTGGGAAAGATGTTGGATCGGGTGCATGATCTTGTCGCAGACGGCGTGAAGGAAGCTGGTGGGGGTGTGTGGGGCGGGGACAGCGTGGACGAGAGCCTCAAGGGCTTGTTGGCGGAGGGAGTGCATTTTTTCAAGAGAGGCATGGAGCGCGCCACAGGAGCGGATCAAGTCGATGGCCCAGAGGATATCGGTATGTGTGGTTTGTTCGCGGGGGCTGCGCAGGATCTGATAGAGGCGTGCAGCGTGGTCAGCGGAGGCGTGTTGGAGTGCGTACAATGCGGGATAGCTTGGCTTGCCTTCGGCGATATCGGTTCCAACGGTGTCGCGGCCCTTGTTTCCGAAGAGATCGAGGATATCGTCTTGGATCTGAAACAGCGCGCCGAGCGGTCGTGCAACGTCCTGTAGAGCGAGTGTCGAGGCGGGGTCAAGATCCGCGAGGATGGCCGCAGACATCATCGGCAAGGCGAAGAGGGCGGAGGTTTTTTTCTCGACGACTTCGAGGTAAAGGGTTTCGGTTTGGTGGGGTTGTGGATCGTCGAGTGCGGCCCAAAGCTGCTTTTCAAGAGCTTGGCCTGCGATAATCGCGAGAGTTTGAGCGGCAAAGAGTTGATGTAATCGGACGATGGTAAGCGGGGCGAGAGAAAGGTTCGCGATCCCTTGAAGGGCATAAAAATATAGCGCACTACCCGCGTTGATCGCTTGGTAAGCATCAAAAGCTTTCCAGACGGTGGGGATACCTCGTCGGAAAGCGTCTCCGTCTTGGAGATCATCGTGGATGAGCGTTGCGTTGTGTAAAAGCTCGATGGCAAGGGCAGTTTGCGTCATTTGTTCCGAGCAGTGGGGCGTCTCGAAAGTCTGTCTTGCGTGGAGCTGATCGAAGAAGGCGAGGGCGATCGCGGGGCGCAATAGTTTTCCTGTGGCTTGGAAATGGTGTGCAAGCATGGGGGCGAGGGCGCGTTCTTGTTGGAGTAGCTGCGGTTGTAGCGCTTCCCAAGCGCGTTGTGCGTGTTCTTGATAAGGAGCCAAGAGATCAGTCGCCATAGACGAATCCTGTGTGTGTGAAGCCCGATTATCCGAGAGATTGGAGTTTGTGGAGGTTGTGGCCCGATGCTCCGAGGGGTCAGCGTTTGCGGGCCGATGCTCCGAGGGGTCAGCGGCTGCGGGGTGTGCATCCTGATAATCCGAGGGGGTGGAGGTTGTGGTGGGTGCGAGGGTACGGGGATCGGAGTGTGTGGTGTGAGTCGAGGAGCCGTGTCTTTCAACGCGAACAGGTCGGACTTGGAGGGCGAAGGCTTTGGTATCTTCGGCGATATCGGCGAGGTGTAGGTGTTCGCGGTGGTAGAAACAACCGATGCTATCGCCGCCGCCTGCACCGAGGGATTTGATCACGATATGCGGTTTGTGCGCAGCGAAGGCTTGTTCGAGTTGGAGTTGGAGGGGGGTGACGAGAGGAATCTGCATGGCGCGGGACCAATCGGCCTCGCAACGGTTGTTTTCGTCGAGTGCTGCGAGGATATCTGCTTTTTTGAAAGCGGCGTCCCACACGCGATCGATGGAGCGCAAGAGGGCATCGCGCTCGGCGCGAGCTTGTTCTTTGGGAGTTTGGCGGTAAGTTTGGATCATCTCGCGGGTGTCGGCTTTTTTGTCAGAGCGGATCAACAAGACGCCGATCTCTTCGGGCCATTCGAGCAGATGGATGTGGGGAGTGGATGCGGTGTGCGCGTTGTTTGCCCCGATCAGTCCGCCAAAGGTGCAAGCGGCGATATCGAGTCCGCTGCCTTGTTCTTGTTGAGCAAGGCGATGGGCGCGGCGGGCGAGTGCAAAGATCGCGGTGGGGTCGAGGGAAAGCCCCATTGCAAGAGAACACGCGTGTGTGAGGCAAGTGACAAAGGCTGCGCTACTGCCGACGCCCCATCCATGAACAGGCATCTCGGTGTGCGTCGAAAAGCTGAGACTGGGAGGAAGTTCCAAGACGCCGAGGCGATGGGCTTCTTCGCGCATGACGATTCGGACAGCTTCGGCGAAGGGGTTGTCGCGTGGCCAAGGTTCATTCGAGGCGGTGTCGAGGGTAAGGTGCATCCTTGGCTCGACGGCGAGACCAAGGGCGGGATGTCCATCGAGGACGGTGTATGCGCCAGATAGCAGCAGCTTGTGGGGTGCGGAAACGCTGTAGCGTGTCATCAAGCCGCTCCTGTGGGGGGGAAAGAGGTTGTGGAGGAAAGAAGGGCGGTTTGTTGGGGAGAGATTGTGTTGGAGGGCGGGTGAGCGGGTAAGTGAGCGGGCCAAGTGGGTTCTTGGCGAGCGGCAGAGTCGGATACACGGTCAAAAAGAAGGCGTGTGACGCCAGCGGTGTGTTCGAGGGCTTTGCGCAGGGCGGGAGTGTAGGCAGGTGGGCAAAGGACTTTGACGTTGGGTCCGGCGTCGATGGTAAAAAAGCAGGGAAGCCCTTGTTGACGGAGAGCGCGAACGGTGGCGATGGCGGCGTGTGTACCGTCTTGGAAATAGTCGATGGGGGGTTGGGCTTGGTGCATGACGGCGTGCATCGCGAGGCAGTTTTCTTCGCTGACTTGGCCGAGAGCTTCGAGATTTTGGGTTTGGAGCGCGTGGAGGGCGCGTCGAAGGTCGTCGGCGTTGCGTGCGTGAAATTGTGCGTAGCTTGGGGAAGTATCGCGGCATCGCTCCATGGCTTCGGTTGATCCGATGGGTTTGGTACGATCATCGACGACACAGGCGATCAGATCGAGCGGAAGTTGAGAAGCGTGGAAGCGGCTTTGTGCGATACAATCGCGGCCTTCGGGATCTTGGCCGGCTTCCCACAACACAAAGCCGGGATAAAGCGAGCGAACAGCGGAGCCGCTACCCAGTCTCGCCCAGCGAGCGACTTCGGAGAGTGGGGTGTTGCCGTCGTTGAGGGCGATATCAAGGGCAAAAGCAAGTGCAGCCATCGAAGAGGCGGAGCTTGCGAGTCCTGCGCCCGAGGGAAAGTCGTTGTGGACGGAGATGGCGAGAGGTTGGGAGTTGTGTGTAAAGGCGCGTGCTTCGGTGAGAACGCGCATCGCTTTTTTGGGATTTCCATAAAGCGCCCATCGATCGGGTCCATCGGAGAGCGGAGAGATCGCAACCCAAGTGCGCATGGTTTCGAGCGTAACGGAAAAGCTCGATGTGAGGGGGAGATTGTGCTGGGTATTGCGCTTGCCCCAGTACTTGACAAGGGCGATGTTCGAGGGGGCGCTTGCGTAAAGAGTCATGAAGAGAACTCCCGTGTTGGCTTCGGTGGTTCAGAGGTCGATGTGCTTTTTGAGGTGGTCTCCGAGGCAGCGAAGGAGGCGGAGGATAGGGCATATTGAGCGGATGGGACATGGACGTGGGTGGTGGTTGCGCCTGCGAGGTGGAGGGCTTCTGCGAGAGAAGGGAGCGCATCGAGTCCAGCGACAGCGATCATGCCGCCACCCATGCCTGCTCCTGTGAGTTTGGCTCCCCAAGCGCCGTTGTTTCGGGCGCATTGGACGAGGGATTCGAGGTGCGGGGCTGAGATATCCATCTCTGCGAGGAGCGCGTGGTTGTGATCGAGGTGGGTTCCAAGCAGACGCCCTTGCGTGCGTTGTTGATCAGCGTCGGTGGGGGCGGATGCGCAAAGCGTTTGGAGCGCTTCGATCAGATCGCGTGCTTGGGAGAGGAGAGCC
Organism: Myxococcota bacterium; assembly: GCA_963169055.1. Taxonomy (GTDB): domain Bacteria; phylum Myxococcota_C; class UBA6777; order UBA6777; family UBA6777; genus JAKLKB01. Next base: position 14,347 of record CAUJFU010000159.1, on the reverse strand, counting down.
TCAAAACGGGCGGGATATCGCTGCGAATAATGGCGAACGCGCTCGACGGCCACAGCCGTTTTTCGTTGTTCTTGGCTGACGGCCAAGACGATGCCGACGCCTTGCAGCTTCCACGACCAAGGCTGCGGAGGTTGGCCGATCTGGAAGCGAAGGGGGGTTTGGCGAACGACGACCGCAGGGTCCAATCCGCTAGAGCGACCGTGAAAGAGGGCCTCCAAGGTGGTAGCGTGTTCAATCAAGGTTGCGTCATCGAGTGGGGTGTTGGCTTCGTATGCTGCGGCACGAAGCAGAGCCACACACAGGGCGGCGCTTGAACCAAACCCGCATCCGAACGGGATATCCGAATGAATCGTGAACGGAAACCCCGTATCTTTGGGCAAAGACAACAGGCTGCGTGCGATTTGCCAAGCCTCGATCAGCGCGGGTGGTTCAGGCGCAGGATGCGCAGGGGCCGAAGTCAGCGTCAGGTGGGCGCTATGCCAAGGTAAAGCCAAAGCAGGACAGCCGTACAAGATAAAGTGTTCTCCCGCAAGAATGAATTTGCCGGATGTTTGGATAATCATGGAGCGAATCCGTATAGAGCTTTATCGCGATCGTTTGGTTAACCCGAGAAGATCGGGAAGTTGGGCCACGCGAAGATGCGTCAGAGCGCGTGCGCCAAGCGCGACAGCGTGATAGGAATAACGAGAAAACATCTCGACCAAGCCGATGATCGAGGAGGCAAGTTGACAGATCACCAAGATCTCTTCGAGGCGTTCGAGGCGTTTTTTGTCTTGCTGCGGGAGATCGGTTTGGATCGCAAGACGCGATTGGAGCGCACGGATGCGCTCTTCGAGACGTTGGATGATCTGTTCTTCGCGCTGCTTGAGGATGGAGGAGACGATCTTGAGGAGGCTGGTTTCGCTGTGATAGAGCGTTTCACGCCCACGCTGGGCAGGTTCGGTATCCACCATGCCAAAGCGCATTAATTCGGCGAGACCTTGGGATACCAAGCCCGAAGACAGGCCAAGTTCGGCGCAGATCTCGCGTTGGCTCATGGGTGCTTCGTGATAAAACAGGGCGGCCCAGATCCGACCGAGGTTCGGTTTGAAGCCGAAGCCATCGAAGAATTCAGCAAAGATCGCCATGAGTTCTTCGCGTGGAGAGTCATTGTGCGGAGTGGAATCAGGCACGTTGAAAGGGTCGTGTGTGGTGGAGGACGGTGGGGCGGGCGTTGGAGAGCGCAACGGCGTCTTCTGCGAAGTTTTGGCGGTAGCATCGCTCATGATCGCGTATCCCCAAAAAGGTGAACGCCTGTCCTTGATGTGGTAACGCCGGTTGAAACGAGTGATTACGCTCCATTTTGAGCGAGGCATCATGCAAAAGTTCGTATTGATGGACATCGACTTCGGTCCTTGCTTCGAGGACGGAATGAAGATGCCGATGGAAACGGTAGATTCCTTCGCCAAATCGCCCAGTAAAGTATTCGCTACACGAACCGCTGCCGTAGGAAAAGAGCGCCACACGTCGACCGATCAGATGGGCTCCCTTGCGCTCACACAGGCCCGCAAGCGCAAGATACAACGAACCCGAATAAACATTACCGATCTTTCGGTTTGCCCACAAGGCAGGTTCGACGCGACGTTCGAGATCTTCGAGATACAAATCTTCGGAGATACCGCGCAGATCGCTCATGCGTCTGTGGGCTTTTCGAGCCATCGCAGGGAAGGGGACATGGTACAACAGATAATCGGGGGTGGGTTCGTCGCCCGCTTGTCGGCAATAATCTTCGTAGGCTCCTTGGAGACCTTCGAGATAGCAGTTCATCGAGTACTTGCCTTTGACGAGGGCTTCGGATTGGTAGGGTGGGCGCCAGAAATCGTACACATCACTGGCAAAAGCCCCGCTGATCGGAGAAAGTTGAAGGAGAGCGTCGCGTTCCTCGGCTTTTCCAACCAACATCGCGACGGCCCCCGCTCCTTGGGTGGGTTCACCAGCGGTGCCGCGTTCATAACGTGCGATATCCGAGGCGATCACCAAAGCGAGGCGTTTGGGGTGTTGTTGAACCCAAGCCGAAGCCATTTGAAGGGCAGCGGTGGCTCCATAACAAGCGTGTTTGACTTCAAAAGCGCGGCAGTTCGGGGGGAGTCCCAACAAGCGATGAACGTAGATCGCAACGGGCTTTGCGGCATCGACACCACTTTCGGTACCGACGACGCACAATCCGACACGTTCACGGGCTTCGGGGTGGTGCTCAAACAGTCGCCATGCAGCTTCAGCAGCCAAGGTGACGGTGTCTTCGCCCGGACCGCATATAGCCATCTCTTCGCATCCTAGGCCCTGTTGGTACTTTCCTGCTTCAACATTTCGCGCTCGGGCCAATTCCTCATGGCTGACGTAGTGGTGAGGAATCGCTATGGCGAGATCCAAAATGGCTCCATTCATATCTGTACCTCTGTGGGGTTCGGTCGGATCGCTGTGTTTTGGGGTCATCTTTTTCACGAGAACGTGAAGTCAAAAGGATGCCTTGATGGCGCCATGCTGGATAGCGTGGCCACGATGCGATGTAAAGATGCGTGCGCCTTGTGGTGGTTGCTGTGGATCGCGCATCGATCTGCAAGCAGGACGATGGATGCGAGGGCATTCGCAAGCGGTAAACAGGCCCTTTCTTGGATCGCGAAAACGATCATTCGGGGCCACAATCGCGACAAAGCACAAGACATCTTCTGCGTTGTCAACGTTTCTGGGCTTGTGATGCTGACAAAAAGCAGACGATTCGCGCTTTTTTTGAGCATGGCGTTTGGCGCAGCGCGACTAGCAAGTTGCAGGCCCTTGATGAAGTTGCGGCGTTTGTCTTGTGATTCTCTCGTGAAATAGGCTTTTGATGACAGGTGTTGGGCAGCACAAAGGGTTGGTTTTGTCGCAGCGAAGATACACTGCTGTGGTAAAGTTTCACGATGTCGTGAAACTTTAAGGCCAAGGGAGATCGATGCGAGCAGGTGGGGCAGGGAGGCGATGTTTGCGGAAGGGTCGGAGGGATGAGTCGAGAGGGCGAGGTTTGCGGAAGGGTCGGAGGGCTGAGGGGGAGGTTAACGGGAGGGCGGGGAGGTGGGTCGGGCCGAGGGGGAGGTTAAGGAGGTGGGTCGAGAGGAGGGATGTTTTTGTTGAAGTTCTTGGAGGAGAGGGGGGGAGCCAAAGGAGCGTCGATAGAAGAGAACAAGCTGTTGAAAACGCTCGTCGGTGCGTTGTTTCCAGTCAGCTTTGTTCATGCCGATGCGTTCGGCGAGTAGGAGGTTTCGGTAATAGGTGACGAGGGCTTTGTCGAGGAGGATCTTGATCTTTTTGTGGAGTTCTTGGGTGTAGATGAGACGTTCTTCGTTGTTGAGTTCGGGGGGGATCGGGGCGGTATTCATGGAATGGTACATTTCTTCGTACATTTTCCCGATCTGATAGACGGCAGCGAGGGCCCATTCGGCGTGTCGCAAGCGGATGGTATCGAGGTAGAGGCGCTGTGCGCGCAGGAGGTTGCGGGCCTTGTCGTCGAGATCTTCTTTCATTTTGGCTTGAGGGAGGCGGAAGTTGCGCTGTTTGAAGCGAAGATGATAGATGCGAGCCCAATAATACTGGGCCATGGCTGCGGCATAGTTGATCTTGCCGATGGGGGCTTCTTTTCGGAGGTGGAGAGCGACAGCAAGGCGGAGGAGAGGTTGGGCTTGTTCGTGTTGTTGCAGAAAAAACAGGGCTTCGCCAGCGTAGGCGAGGGCGTCGATGCGGTCTTCTTCGGAGAGGTTGGTTTGAAGGAGAGCATCGTAGAGTTGGAAGGCAGGTTGCCATGCTTTGGTTTTGCCGTAGGAAGCGGCGAGTCGGAAGCGGGCGTTGAGGGCGATGTTTGCGGGGGTGGTGGGTTGTTTGAGGATTTCGATATAAAGCGTGATGGCAGCGGGCAGATCGGCTTTGTCTTCGTGGGCGAGGGCTTGGTTGTAGATGGCGGCGTAGAGGTAGGTGTGAGTGGGGTAGTAAGTGCGGATGGCTTGGTAGAGCTTGATGGCGTCATCGTATTTTTTGAGGGAGTAGGCTTTGGCGGCGGTTTGGTAGAGTTCGCGCAGGTCAAGCTGTTGGATATTGCGGACTTGTCCGTCTTTTGCGCGAAGGAGCATGGGATCGATATCGAGTTGGAGGGGTGGGGGTTTGGTGATTGGGGTGTTCGAGGGCGTGGTGGGGCGAGAGGAAGGTGGATTTGCATAAGCAAGGGAAGAGAAGAGCAAGAAGACGAGAGATAGGCTAGAAAACGTCCGCATACGTTCGTCCTTCGTGTGTTGGAGGGTGAAAGAGGGTTTGAAGGGGTTGGTTATTTTTCGAAGATAGCGTTGTGACAACCGCGAGCGTCGATGCGAGCTTCTTTGCGGTCGGGGTTATCTTCGGGGGCAAGCTGTAAGAATTTGTTAAACGCGTTGACACAAGAGCGCCATTTTTTCTGATCTTTTAGGGTGTAGGCGAGGCGTCGGTACACATCAAACATCTTTGGATCGGAGCGCAGGGCTTGGGTGTAGTAGAAGGAGGCTTTGGGGAGAGTGCCTTGATCGCGGTACATATCGCCCATCTTGGCGTACACTTCGGCGCGTTCGATGCCACGGAGAAAGCGCAGGGATTGTGTATAAGCGCGGATGGCGGGGGCGAACTGCTTGAGTTGGACGTAGGTATCGCCGATCAGGGCATGTAGTTTGGTGAGTTGGGGGTCCATTTTGGTGGCGCGTTGGTAGTCTTGGAGGGCGCGTTTCCAGTCGCGGACTTCGGCGTAGAGGTTTGCACGCGCCGTAAAGACCTCGGCTTTTTGGGTTTTGCTTTGGCTTTTGATGTTGAGCAGTTTGTTGTAGATCTGAAGGGCTTGGGGAAGTTTTTGTCTTTTGTAAAAGAGGCTTGCGAGGCGGTATTGGTAGCTGCGCTCGTTGGGATCGAGTTGGATGGCTTGTTCGTAGTTGCGCTGGATTTTTTCGCTATCGCTGCGTTTGAGTTCTTCGAGTGTGCGGGCGAGATAATAATAGGCGGGAGCGAGTTTTTCGTTGAAGTTGATGGCGCGTTCGAGGCGTTGTTCGGCCTCTTCGTATTTTTTGAGGGAGAAAAAGATGCGGCCTGTGCGGAAGAGGGCTTCGGCATCTTCGCGGCGGACGAGGTCGAGATATTTTTCGTAATTTTGGAGGGCGGTTGTGAGATTGCCTTGTTGCTCAAGGGTTTTTGCGAGACCAAGGAGGGAGGGTTTGTCTTCGGGGAAGATTTTGAGGGCTTGTTGGAAGTGGTGCTGTGCTTTGGCGGGTTCGCGCATTTCGAGGGCGATCTGGCCGGCTTGTTTGTGAAGGAGTTCATCGCCGGGGAGTTCTTTGAGGGCTTGTTGGACGTGTTTGGCGGCCTCTTCGAATTGTTTTTCAAGGAGCAGCCAACGTACAAGGGCCATGCGGTCATCGACACTTTGGATGGGATAGGAGGAGATTTTTTCTCGCAAGGACTGGACGAGGTCGGTTTGCCCGCTTTTGTAGGCGGAGCGAAGTTGGCCAAAGAAAGAGGCGGTGTGTTTGGGATCAAGGGAAAGGGCTTTGCTGAAGGCTTGGAAGGCGAGGAGATAAGATTTGTTGCCTTCTTCGAACAAGCCAGACCAAAAGAGGAGGTCGGCGTCTTTGGGGTAGAGGGTGACGAGGTGTTGGGCGATACGCTTGCCTTCGATCCATTCGCGGGTATGGTAGAGAGTTCGCATATAAAAGAGGGCGACATCGCGTTGGATATCTCGACGGGGAGGAGCGACAAGGTGCTCGAGTTTTTTGGCGATCTTGGGATATTGTCGGGTGGCGAAGAGGTAGGGGAGTTCTTGTTTTTTGTAGCGAGGGTTGTTGCTGTCGAGTTGGATGGCTTGGGTGAGGAGGGTGTAGGCTTCGGCGAGGCGTTCTTGGGAGCGTGCGCGTTGGGCGCGAAGAAAGGTGTAGTGAGCAAGGAGTTGTCGATTACGGACTTTAAAGGCTTTTTCGCTTTCTTTCCAGAGACTTTCGTAGCGTTTGGATTCTTTGGGGAGATGTTCTTCGATTTCAAAGAGTTGGAGGAAAGAAGGGAGGTGAGGGGCTTGGTCGGAGACAAGGGTTGCGTCGTAGAAGGCTTGAAAGGCTTGGGGGTATTGTTTGCGAGCAGCGTGAGAGAGACCGAGGATGTAGAAGGCGCGAGCGTATTGTTTGTTGGTTTGTGTGAGTGTTTGCATGGTGGCCATGCTTTTGTTGTACTGTTTTTGGAGATAAAAGATTTTGCCTTGGAGGTAGGGGATGGCGGGATGTTTGGGTTCGCGTTGTTGGAGCTTTTGTAGCCATTGTTGAGCGGGAGAGATTTGGTTTGCGGAGAGGGCGATCATGGCGTTGAGCCAGAGTCGATCGGGAGAAAGAGGGGCATCGGGTTGGGGGGTGGCGAGGCGGGTGTGGTTGGCTTTGAGTTGTGCCTCAAAGCTGTTGTCGGGGTGGTGTTCGAGGAGCATGGCATAGGTGAGGGAGTTGAGGAGAGGGAGTTGGGGGTGGTTGGGGTAGCGACGTTGATCGAGGCTGAGTTTGGCGAGGAGGTTGCGTTCGTAAAAGGCGTATCCATCGGTGACGAAGGGGCGGTAGAGATCGATTTGGATATCGGGATGGATCTCGTTGTTGCCTTGTGGGAGGAGAAAGACGACAGCGCCACCGATGAGGAGGATCACGCCAAAGAGAAGGCCGACAAGAAGGAGACCCTTGCTGCTTTTTTTGTCTTTGCCATCTTTGAGTGCGGTGATTACGCGTTTTCCGTGTCGTTGTTGGTTGGGATCGGGGAGATCGACTTCGGGAGGGCGGTAGCTAGGGGTGGCGTCAGGGGGTGGGCTGTAGCTGAGGTCATCGGAAACAGCAGGTCGTGCGAAAGATGCGGCAGGTCGGGGGCCTTGGAGGCTACCGTGTTGTTTGGATGTGGGTGTTTGGGGAGGGGAGGAATAGCTCGCGCTGTTCATCTCCCATTGTTCGGCGGGTTGTGCGGTTTGGATATCTTGGAATTCGGGCCAATCGGGCATGGGGCTCCAAAATTGGCCGTCGTTGGAGAGTTGTTCGCTGCCGTTGAGTTCGCCGTGTTGGAGCATGTGCCGGATCTGCGAGACAGGGAAGGGGCCGAAGGTACGGCCTGAACCTCGGCGGAGGTGGTAGCGCATTTCTTGTTGGGGGGCGTGTTGTTGGTCGAGTTTATCGAGTTCGCCGTAGAGGTCAGCAAGAGGGTCATCGTTTGTGGGTGCGGGTTTGCCGGATTTGGTGGGAGGAGCGGGTCTGCCGGATTTGGCGGGAGGAGGAGGGGCGTATGTGTTGGGTTGAGCGGCAAAGTTTCCGAAGGGATCATCAAGAGGAGGCGGAGCGCTTGGGAGGCCAGAGATATCAGGGAGTCCGAGGTGATCGAGATTTCCGTAAGGATCCATGAGTTCTTGATCAGCGGAGAGGTCTTGTGCAAAGGGATCTTCTTGGGGGAGTTCGAGTTCAAGCCCTGCGAGGTCGGGGTTGGGGCGGGGTGGGTGGGTAGCGTAACCTGCCGCAGATCCACCGAGGAGGGTAATCTGTCCGTTTTCGTTGAGATGGAGGGATTGTTGGCAGTGGCGACAGGTCGTGCGTAACCCACCGGGTGGGACGCTGGAGATGGGGAGGTTGTTTTCTCCTTGGCAGGTCGGGCAGTAGAAAATCATGAAAATCTCCGATGTCTCCGCAAATAAGGATAGGAAAAGTCAAGTGAAAAGCAGGCGAACTCGGTGAATACTGCCTATTCGCTGTTTCCTCGGCGAGATAGGCCGTGAGGAGTCTGGTTAGCCGCTGGAAGCGACCTTAAAGACGCGATGGCTGACGACGGCGCGGACAGCCTCCCAGACTTGGTGGTTGGTGGTCTGGGATTGATCGTCGGGAGTAAGGAAGCCAAGGGGGACAGAAGCCCCGCCGCAGCCAAGTTTGCCACCCGAGAATTCTTCTCCAAAGACTTGGTGACAAAAAGAGTTGACTTCGACGCCGTCGTTTGTGGTGCGCAGAGAAGCGACGATGCGATCTTCGACGATGGCGTAAGCGACGACGGTTTCGACACCTTCCATCCGCAGGAGTTCGTCTGCGATGATGGGGATGGCGTCGCGTTGAGAGGGGGGGATTAGGCCCAAACCAGCGACCACAACGGAATGTTGGAGTTCCATTGCCTTGTAGGCTTCGGCTTTAAGGAGATAGAGATAGCGGGGGATGGTGTAATTGATGATCTGATAGAGCTTTTTTCCGTCCATCAGCTTGAGGAGGTATTCGTAGCATTGGAAGTCGAGGGGTGTCACGGTGGGGGAGGTGAGTTCTTGGGTGTCTGTTTTGATGCCGACGAGGAGTCCGGTGGCGACGTGGGTGAGGGGATGGGGGCCGCTGGTTTCGCCGGCTTTTTCTTCGAGGCCGTATTCGCGCATATAGGAGGTGACGATGGTGGAAGCGGCTCCGACGGGGCGGATATCTTTGAGGAGGTATTCGCCGTCGGGATCATCGCGATGGTGGTCGATGATGATATGGGGTTTGACGTTGGTGGACTGGAGGTTTTTCCGTCCAGTGGAAGCGACGTCGACGAGGACGATGATTTGGTATTCTTCGGGGCGGAAGAGTTTCATTTTCCGCATAGGTAGGCCGAGCAGGTTGACCATGGTGCGGTTTTGGGGGTGGGAGACGGTGCCACCGTAAAAGATGTCGGTGCCTTGGATATCGGGGTTGAGATGACGGCAGAGATAAGAGATCGCAAAGGCCGATCCCATGGCATCGGGATCGGGGTTGTCTTGGGTGAGGACCGCAACCTTGCTTTGCAGCGGGAGATTTTCGATGATCTCGCGGAATTTCTGCGCTGGGGTGGTCATGATCTTGCTCTTTGTTCGTAGATTGGCATGGTTGGTTTCGCCTGATATCGTAGGAGAGGCGCTTGGTTGTGTGAGAGGGTGCAAAGCGATGCCCCGAAAATCTTGGTGACTATACCACCCCGTGTATGCGTGTCAAGGTCAGCGGAGGCTTGTTTGGGTGGGCGCAAAGGGCGCATCTTCTAAGAAGAGCAAAGCATGGGAGGGTGTCGTGGAGGGGTTGCTTGCGTGGACAGGAGGACTTTGCTACAAAACGTGAAGTGGAAACGTCAAAGCGCGCTTGAAATAAGGAACCCACTCCAAGCAAGCCCGCTGGGTGATTTTTGCTTGTGTGGTGGCTTGTTGGAAGTGGGTGAAGCTCTTTGTTGCAACGAAGGTTGAGGCGGGGTGAAGAAGGCATGGGAATGGCAGCATGTTTCGCGTGTGGAAGGACTTATGATCTTGCGCATTACGCTTCGGGTTATGCGTTTCAATGCGCCTGCGGTCAGTTTTTGGTCTTGCGCGGCCAACAGCTTTTGCCGACAGATGCGGCATCTTTGCCGGACAGCGAGGCTTTTGTGGACGAGCCTGATACGGCGGTTGCGCGTCCAGCGCACACTTCTTCTGCGAAACAAACCCATCCACGGGCTCCCACTTCGCCCGACGAAGATTCTTTAGCGTCTGCGATAGGCGAGGTGGGCGACGAAACTTTGGGAGCGGAGCGGCAAACGCACGGGTATTTTTTCCCCGAAGACCCCGATACACACGCCCATGAACTCTCGGAAAGCACTTCGATCACGCCGTCTCCTTACGTCGCAGCGTTACAACAAGCCCCGTCGCCGCATGATTTACAAGTTCCTCAAGCAGCCTACGCTCGACATTGGGCCGAGCCGTCGCATGGAGCAGAGCAGGCCTATCGCCATGTCTCGGGGGGGATGATGCCGACTGTGTCGACGTCGGGGGGGATGATGCCGACAGTACCCGGGCCAGTTCAACATGCGGGACCCAAACTGGACGTTTTTGATGAGGCCGTGCAGGCGGCGTCTGTGGATCTGCGTGATATCCCAGATTACCGAGAGCCCGAAGAGAGCTCGAACGAAGGAACCCAAACGCATTTTGATTTGGGAGAGGTGGTTCCTGTTGGGACGGATGGTCGGGCGATCTTGGCCTTTTTTTGCGCGTTGTTTTTTTTGGGGCCGTTGGCGATTCTTTCAGGGTTTTGGTCATTGCGTCGCATTCGGCGCCGTGCGGGGCTGCTGAACGGTCGGTTTCTGGCTTGGTTTTCGATCTTGTTGGGCGTTGTTCAGTCCGCTGCGCTGGGCTTATTGGCGGCTGCTTGGTTATTCCCTTCGCGTTCTTGGCCGGGGGTAGAACTTTTGTTGCGTGCGTTGGGCGAACCTAACAAGGCCAAGCGTTCTCCTTACCAAGAAGAAGAACCAACGCAATCCCCTCGGTTGGATCGGGCGTTGGCGCTGCGCTTGTTGGCCCATGAATGGGCCTTTTTGAAAGGTCAGCCGCTTTCGCGCTCCCCACAGCACGCTTATGTCTACCAAGAAGAAGGCGTGCGGTATGCCTTTTTGCATTGGCATCACCCCCAAAAAAACGAACGTTATCGTAGCCTTTTGGTGTTTTCCAACCAGAGGCGGTGGCAGGTCGCATCTGTGGGGCTAGGGCGGCCTTACGAAGTACGCTGCAAACAATCGGGTCCACCGCGTTTGACAACGGATACGGCAGCAGCTTTGATCGGCTGCTTTTGGAAGATGCGCGGGCCTTTCTCGCATGTTTCGATTCACAATATGTATGTTCTTCAAAAAGAGCCTTCCCAACGAGCTTATGCGTATTGGTTGTTGCGAAAAAGACCACCAAACGGGCAAGAACAGTCTTGGTATGTCAAATCGCTGTTTCATCGATCCCAACAGGGAGAGTGGTACCTGTCGCGTTATGCGATCCGCCCGCAGCGTGGGTTGTTGTACGCTTTTTCGCGGGCGGGTGGGACAGTTCTTACTCTCGATATCGCCCAAGATTTGTTGCGTGCTTTTTATCAAGAGCAAGACAAGGCCCCCAGCTACGACGCGCTCCATTTGATAAAACAAGAACAGGAAGAAGCGGCGATGGTGTGGCGTCGTGAGCGGGAAATGTGGCTTGGGAAGATGCGCCGTGCCAACGACGAAAAGTGGTATCTTGTGCAAGTCAAGCCGCTTCCACGCGCCTTTTTGGAACAATCCACCAAGCCCAGCTCTTCTCTCCAAGAAGACGAAGCGACGGGGATTTTGCAGCGTTACTGGCGCGAACAACCCTCTCCCCCCACGATCCAGTCTCTGCAAGTCCATCAAGAAGCCCAACAGCCCTATGCAAGGGCGTATTGGTTTTGGACTGTGATCGCCAAGCAAAAGCGGCGCGTCTCCAAAGAGATCCGTTTGTTTTCCAGTTTGTTCGGACAAACGCAACAAGGGGGGTGGGTGTTGTTGGACGCCTCGCTTGCAGGAACGTGGACCATTCCAAAAGCCACAGAACAGGTCTTGCCAGACGTGCGTTTTGCTCAAAAAGACGGCCCTTTGATCAGCGAAGACACCGCACGTTTTATTTTGCGCCAGTTTTGGAAAGAAGATGAAAACTTTGCAGGGATCCAGATCCGCGACCTCTACATCTCCCAAGAACCGCAAAGCCACACGGCTATCGCACACTGGTCTTTGGCGCAGGGGGGGAGTCCACAAGGGATCCGCACCAGTTTTCTGCGCTCCAACCAAGGTGTCTGGTTTCTTGGGCGGTATCAACTCACAGGAAAAGGGTTCTCTCTAGAAGTCTCCGCCGACGAAGGCCCCGAACTTTCCGCGCAAACCGCTGTGTCCATGTTGGAGCGCCAACTCAAGTTAGAAGAGCCAAGCAAAAAACGCCATGTCCTGTCTCCCTTTGTGTACCAAGAAGGAAAGCCTCCTCATGCGTGGGTCTTGTGGGTGTTGCGAAAGGGCGATCAAGATCAGATCATGACCAGCTTATTCCATCGTTCTACTCGCGGAAGATGGTATCTTTCAGCCCTCCAATCCCCTTTTTCGCCCCCTTCGTCTCCTCTTCAGGGCCTTCCTCTTTAATGCACCAGAATGCCCCGATGGGCCGATCTGAACCAAAACGCACCGTTTTTGTGAATCGTCTTTTCTGTTTCAGAAAGCCTCAAGGGGCTTGCCATCTGTGCCGTTTCATTGCAATATGTTTTGATGTTTGATCGCAAAAAGCCGCTGTGAGACGATTTCTGCGAAACATGGCTTGGATGGATGCTTGAGAAAACAACAAAGTAGGACGCATGGGATGTTTGATGTGTTTGTGGGGGACACTCTACCGAGTGAGCGCTGTCTTTGGATGGCCTTTCTCTCTCGAAACATGCTCAACCCCCTAACTTGAGAGAGCAACAAACGATGCAGATGCGATTTATCTGTGACAATTGCCACGCCAAATATTCCATCGCAGAACAAAAAGTGCGTAACAAAGTGCTGAAGATCCGCTGCAAGCGTTGTTCGCATGTGATCGTGGTGCGTGATCCCGAAGCTCAAAAAGAGTTGGATATCCCCGCATCTGCGGCACCTTCTTCGGCGATCCATCCCATCCTTTCCTCCGCTTCTTTGGAGAGTATGGTTCCCGCGTCCAGTTTTCAGACGCGCAACGAAGCCCCCCCAAGCAGCGCATCCGTGACCTTTGCTTCGGTCGATCGTGTCTCGACCAAACCTGCCACCTCGGCTCAACTCTCGATCCAACAAGACGCGGGTGAACAACGCAGCGAACGCACCATGGTCGCACGTATCTCTGCTGATTGGTTCCGCCAAATCCGCGAAGAAAAGAACGAACAACCCACATGGTTTTATGCTCTCCACAACGCACCTGTCGGACCTGTCACTTTGAGCGATCTTCAAACAGCCGTCGTGCGCGGTGAAGTCCACGAACAAGACTTGATCTGGAACGCGGGATGGCCAAACTGGTGCCCTGCAAGCGAAGCTTTGGAAGTTCGTCCTGCTTTCCTGCGCGCTCGTGGCATCGCGGAACCACCCGCCCCATCGCACTCCCCAACCCACGGGATTGCTTCTTCTTCTCCATCTTCGGCTTTTTCTTCTCCTCACCAAACGATGGACGAAAGCCTTCACCAAGGAAATGCCGATACGGATCGCGATCTCTACGATGACAGCGCAGAATCCGAAGGCGCAACGTCCATCCAATCCATCGCACAAATCCTCCAGCAAGGCCGTGACGCAGGCGAGGATATCTCCGATCTCTCAAAACAACTCGATATCGCTACTCTACAGCCCCAACGTGCGGCCTCCACGCAACCATCACAATCAGCACAATCCCAACAGCCCCAACGTGCGGCCTTTGCGCAGTCCCAACCGTCCAAAAGCCCTGCCTCTGTCAACGCTCCGCTTCAAGTTCCCTTTTCTTCGCAGCCAACGGCTGCTCAGGTGGTGCGGACAGAACCTTCTCTTGCTGAACCTGCTCCCGCAACGCCCAAACCCACGCCATTTTCCCCACTCGGTGCAAATACTCCTTTTGCCAAAAATGATCCTTTCAAGCTCGCGAACGTGATGGAAAAACCCGCGAATGCTTCGGGAACGTCTGCTTTGAAAGGGCCTTCTCCTTTGGATTGGCTGAGTAGCAAGGAGGATGCTCCCGAAACTCCGGCTGCTCTTGCCGCACGGCCTCTGACGGAATCGAGATCTGAAAGCTCGGAGAATCCGTTCTCTGGACTGTTGGGGCCGCGTCCTCGACCATCCGCCGCGCCGCATGGATCTCTTGCTGCGCAAACAACCCCACAACAAAACGAATCCCCCAAAGCGCAAATGCCCTTCCCTGCTCCTGTGATGGAGCGGCCCGCCCCGCCTGTTTCCAAAGCACAAGACGTTGCGATGGAAAGCCAAGCGCTTCCTGCGAGTATGGGCGATTTGATCGAGTCTTCGGAAGAGGCACTGTTTTTTGATCGATCTTACAAAGAAAGCGGAACAGGAAACGAGATCTTTGAAGTGGAACTTCCGCCGCTTCCGATGAGTCTCGACGAACCGCTCTCTGAAGCAGAGCTTTCGATCGATGACGACGATATCCTTGAAGAGATGTCCGAAACCATCAAGCCACGCACAGGGCGCAACGTTCTGCTCGCAGGGGCTGGTGTTCTCGTCGTGTTGATCTTGCTTTCTTCTGTTGTGGCCAATCGTCAGATCAACAAGATGTTTGAAAAACGCGAAAAAGCGGTAGAACTTCTCTTGAAATCCAACCAAACACTCACGGAAGAACAGAAACGCTTACAAGACGCGCTACTCCAAGGGAGTGGTTACAAACCTTCTCTTGCAAATCCCCAAACCAAGCCTCGTCGCCGTTTTGTGGCCTCCGTGCGGCGTTCTTCGCCTGTTCGTTCTACTGCAACACCACAGATCCGAACCACCAAAAAACAAGAAATGGACAGCGAGGTTCTCAGACGTCTCGCACAACGCGGCGCGATGACCTTTTCGTCGGGTCCATCGCAGCATCAAC